>NZ_JBEXHL010000050.1:0-51983 GCF_040607795.1 Amycolatopsis sp. NPDC005232
GTGCCACCGTCGCCGTTGCCGGGGGCGCGATCTACAACGCCGCCGACCCGGGTGCCGCAGCGAAGGAACTCAAAAAGCGCGCCACCGCCTGACCGGCCGCGTCGGGAGACTTGACGAGAGATGGGAGTCCGCGTGAAAGGCAAACAGTCAGGTGCTCGATCCGATCGGGCACCAGCCGCGCACAATACTTACTGCGCCTTGCTGATGCAGGCCGCGGGGGTGCTGCGGCTGCGCTACGTGCAGTGCAGCCAGGACACCAGCCTGTCCCCGACCGCGGCGACCGAGCTGGCCGCCGTCTTCGAGGGAATCGCCAAGGGGCATCCCGACTTCGACCAGATCGATCCCAAAGAGGCGATCGCCTTGGCGCACCGCCTGATCGACGACGACCACCCCGAGCTGTCAGGAATGTGGCCCAGAACCCAGTGAAGTGGTTCTCCCCCATCGGGGAGATCACCCGACGCGGCCCGCTCGGTCGCAGGCGGTCGTCACGGCGCAGTTCGAGCCGACGGGTCCGCCGCTTCGCCCTGGCGCCAGTGACCCGGCTCGGCGCGGAAAACGGGTTGTGCCACCGCGTCCGCGTCCGGCCGATCACCGACGAGTCCGCCGTTTCGGCCCGGAGCCACTGACCCGGCTCGGCGCGGAAAACGGATGGCGCCACCGCGTCTCTCACTCCTGCTGGTCCGCCGCTTCAGCCCGGAGCCGGTGACCAGCTCGGCGCGGAAAGCGGGTGGCGCGACCGCGTCTCCCCCGTCCGGCCGATCTCGGACCGCCGCCCAGCCTGACCGCACTCGAGGATCATTCGCAGCTCAACGAGGAGTACACGATGTCCACTGATGTTGCCACCGAAGTCGAAGCCCCTGCCCAAACCGCACCCGTGGGCGACCCCGGCATGATCGGGCTGCCCACCTTCATCGTCGGCACGATCGCGCTCGGCCTGGTTCTGACCGGGTACGTCCCGGCCAGTGCCGTCGGCGCCTCGATCGCCATCATCCTGCCCGCGACGGGCCTTGGCCAGTTCGTCGCCGCGGTGTGGGCGCTGTCGCTGGGACAGAACGCCGTCGCCTCGGTGTTCGGCATCTTCGCCGGGTTCTGGTGGAGCTACTCGGCGCTGGTGCTCGGCCTGACCCACAACTGGTTCGGCATCACCTCGGACGCGGCCATCGCCACGCAGGGCATCTTCCTGATCGCCTGGCTGATCACGATCGTCCTGCTGACCCTCGGCACGCTGCGGCTGCCTGCCATGTTCACCGTGCTGTTCGTGCTGATCGACCTCGCCGTGGCCCTCGTGCTCTACGGCACGGTGGGCGACGCCCCGGGCGCGTCCACCGCCGGCGGTTACGTCTGCTTCGTCTTCGCCGCGGTCGGCGTCTACCTGTACCTCGGCGCGATGTCCGCCGCGACGGGCGGCAAGGGACTGCCGCTGGGCCGCCCGGTGCTGACCTGAGTGACCCCGGGCGGGCGTGACTCTTCGCCGCCCACCCGCGGTGGTCGACGGACCACCCCGAGCAGACCCTGCCTGGACACGGCCCCGGGCGGGGTCTGCTCGGTGCGCGGGGTCCCCGCTTCCCTGCTGTGGCTGCCGAACAAAGCCCGGACAGCAAGAAGCCCGCCGTCTCCGGCGGGCTTCTTGGTACTGCTGTCTCAACCAGACGTGCGCCCGAAGGGATTCGAACCCCTGACCTTCTGGTCTGGTTTCGACCTCTGCCGTTACTCGCTGTTGACGATCAAAAGCCCTCGTGACTTGCTCGGATCTTCACGACTCGGCCAGCGTTGGCTGCCGTCGTTTGGCCGTGGTGAGCGCCGATTACTGGCAATTTACTGGCAACTCAGCAGTGACTAGGTGTGCTTCTTGCGACTTGGCCAGATCTTGTGGTGTGGATCCCACCACAGCGCGTAGAACCGCGGCCCCTCACGGAAGCCGTACAGGCGTCGCTCTCCGGTAATCCGCAGACAGTTGATCTCATCACGGTCGTCGTACTCCAGCTCGCTCAACCGGCCGTTCGCCTGATCATTCGGTAGGGGCAGTGGGTAGTCCTTACCCAGTCCGTTGCCACTGAAGACCGAATGAACCGTCATCGACTCGATGTCGCGGATGCGGCCCAGAAGGCCGGCGTGATCCGACTGGCTGATCTCGGTCAGGCACCACGGACCGCCGACATCGACCCGACTGAACAGGATAACGAGCTTCGAGTCGGGCTCCGAAGGCGTGAACTCCCGGCGAGGTTTCTTTTCCTGCTGGACGGCACCGATGCTGACAGCACGCGGCGTGCGGTCACTTCCCGGCCGGGCCTTCGCTCTAGGAACGCCCTTCCGGCTCACACTTCCTCGGCGGCTTCGCTAGTCAGGCTGTCGTAGTACTCGTACATCGACGCACGCGTGATCTCAGCGTCGCCACGCTGGCCGTCGTCAAGCCCCGCAGAGGTGCGCGCATCCTTCCAAGGGGCCTCGCTGTGCGTCAGCTCGCTGAGCCAATGAGCCGCCTTGTCACCGTAGGCGCCCAAGACGATGTTGACGGTTTCACGCTCGCTGTCTGTGAGACGGGACGGATCGCCGCCGAGCTTCTCGCCGGACTGCAGCTCCCAACGCTGGCGGTGCTCCCGGTACAGCTCGCGGATGACCGGGCCATTCGCCCAAGCTTCAATGCGTTCCGTGAAGAGGGGTTCCTCTTCCCAGACCAGGTGCCACGCCTGGCTGTAGTACACGAGCTTCTGAAGCTTCATGGCTGTCATCGGGCCGCGCTGACTGAGGATGTACGCGGCTACGTCTCGCACGCCCGCCATGCTGCCTCCCCCTCCTCACTAGTTATCCACAGGGTTATCCACAGGCGACTTGTCAAGTGCGTTTAAACCATCTCACATGACAACGATTCCGCCAGGCAGGGTCGCGTTCTATATCGCCAGACGATGCACGAACGCAACATGTTGGCCACCTTAACCTTGGGATCGTCGGAAATCGTGCCGTCTGACCTGCGAATCAACGGCGTAGTGATCTGGGACGCCCCTGTGGACAACCGGTGTCCACAGGCTGTGCATCGACATCGACTCAAGGCTTGCACCCATGACCTGACAGTCACAGTGTAGAACACATGTTCGAATCCGGCTACGTCGGTTTTGATCTTCACCTACAAGTGGGGGCCTCTTCGTCCATCCCGTCGACCTGGCGCCAGCCCGATCGAGCCTGTCAAGGGGGCCCCGGCTTGCCTCTGGCCGGCGTACTTCGGGACTGCCCCCTTGACAGGCTTGATAGCCCTCGGGAGGTCGTCGGGATGGACGACAGGCACGCACGACGCAACCGGCGTGTTCGGCTCGACCATCCTGGAGACCTGCCCGTCCGGCGAGGACATCTCTTGATCAGTAGACCTGTTCGCGGCGCCGCCGGCGGGTGGTCGCTGGGCTGCTTTTCCGCGGGTGATCGCCGGGGACCGGGCGCCAGCCCGCACGCCCCGGCGAGGCTCGCCCGCGGGTCAAACACAGTGCTCAGCGGCCCCGGAGGGGCCGCCTTGAACAAGTAAGGAAACTCTGAACACGGAGTGCTGACATCGCTCCGAACAGGGGAACGCCTCCCGGGCTGAGGAGGAACCACCCACCTTGCCCGAGAGGCGTTCCGGCTCGGGATGCTAGCAGTTCAGCAGCTCGGGCTTCTGGTTCAAGATCTGCGCTCGCATCGAAACGAACTCCTTGTACTGCTCAGTGGCGTCCTGCGCGAAGGCGCCCACCTTGCAGCAGTTCTGGAAGGCCAGGCGAACGCCGTACTTCCGCTCGACGGCGGCGCGCATGGAGTCGCTTGCCATCAGCCGGAAGAGCTGACCCCACTCGGCGTCCGTCTGCGGCACGTCTTCGTTGATCTCCACGGCTGCACCGTTGGCCTGCAGCTTTTCGGCGGTGCCGGCCACGACGGACCACGCGTACGGCAGGGATTGTTGGATGCATGCCAAGAAGTCCTCTTCCGAGATTGACCCGCGTTGCGCCTGGTCCAGAAGAGCCGACGGAACGGTAAGCGACACAGCAGCCTCCAGTATTGAATCTGGTTGTCATATCCATTCATTCCACATGTCCAGACATGAGGGAAGGCCCCCATCTGGTTGATGAGGGCCTTCCACGTCGCTCACTGCGTGCGACCGCCGTCGTCAGGCGCCGCCCTCAAGGGGCGCGACGGTCGTGGCGTATTCGAGCTTGTACTGGTTGGCGGCGAGCAAGATGTCGGCGGTCTCAAGTGGCAGGTCTCCGCAGTAGGACTGTCGCACGATGACCACCACGGGAATCCCCGGCCGAAGGCTGAGCTCTTCAGCCTCCGACGGGCGCGGCATGCGTGCATGCAACCGTTCGATCACGCTGGTCGGCCGCAACCCGATGCTCGTGAACCGGTCGATGATGCCGGCGCCCATCAACGGCCCCTCCTCCGGTCGCTCGATCGGAGTTCCGCGAGTGATCGCTACGGGCTCGTACGAGCTGGTCAACATCATCGGTTCGTCGTTCGCGTACGAGACGTAGTCCGTCCGCATCACCTCGTCACCAACGCCGATCTTGAGCCGGTGGGCAACCTCCAAGCCGGCGCGGTCCGGCCTGGTGTTGTGGCTGTACCGCGGCACTCGATCAGTCGCGATCGCTTCTTCCGCAAACGGGGCACCCGGATCCGACTTGTAGTGCTGCGCAGCACGCCGGATGAGCGGGTCATAGAGCCGCACCGTCGGAGCGGACCCGCGGCCACGGTTGATCAGACCCTCAGACTCCAGGAGGTCGAGCGCCTGGCGAACGGTCGTCTGGGAAGTCCCGAACGTCTCAGCGATCTCCTCCCGGGTCGGTAACCGGCTCCCCGGGGTGAGAGTCCGGGCAAGGATCTGGTCCCGCAGAGCTGCGGCGATCCGCTCGTACATGTGCGCCGGCTCGCCGTCGCTCATGATCAATCCCTCCAATCTTCGAAGTTGGTGCGCCAACCTCTTGCATGGTTCGCCAACCTCGTCTACAGTTGGCTTACCAACCCAGTTGGTACACCAACTCTAGCAGGAGGTAGACATGCGGAACATCCCGTGCGACCTGAGCAACTACACCGCCCGCGTCGCTGAGGCGCCCGAGCCGAAGACCCGCAAGGACGAGAACGGCCGCGAGGTGGCTGTCACGGACCGCGACGGCGTGCGGCGCTATGTGGCCTCGCTGTTCCTGAAGACGAAGGGCGAGAAGGGCGAAGAGGTCCGGTTCACCCTCGATGCGGACCCGGGCGACGAGTTCGAGGAGGGCATGGTGGTCGAGCTGGTCGCGCCGCGCATGTCGCCCTATTCGTTCAAGAACGCCAACGGCGAGACCGTCTCGGGGGTCGCGTTCGCGGCCGTCGGCTTGAAGCCGGTCGCCTCGTTTTAAGCCGGCAACGGCCGCCCTCCCTAATACAGGTTAGCCGCCCGTTCGAGCCGGGCGAGGGCACTTTTCGCTCATTGACAAATACATAGTGTGCCTGACTGCGCCCAAAAACACGCCGAATACGGCTGCTCGCGTTGATTCCCGAACACATTTCTTCGGGGATCTTCGGGTCCATCCGTCTTAGACATGAGGGAGCAAGAGAAATGGACGAGTTCGACTTCTACGCCGCCCAGCTCAGCGCGTGGCCGTGGCTGCACCTGCCGGAGTTCGAGGAGGTGACGGCATGAACACCAGCACGGTCTACCTGCGCGACGGTCTGTCCACGTTCGACCCGCACGGCCCGAAACGGGGTGCGTGATGGCTGCCCACGTGTGCAGCGCCGATTTCTGGTTGTCCCCGACCCGAATTGCCACCTGTCGCCGTTGCGGTGCCCAGTGGCAGATGTGAGGTGAATTCGATGAACCGAGTTGCAAACACCACGTTCTACCCGCTGTGGCTCACCATTCTGGCCGCCCTGTTCATGGCCATGCCGGTCGCCGGCGGTCTCGTCGTCGTGATCGTGCTGGGAGGGCTGTTCGCGGGCTGGGTGAAGCGATGACCGCCGAACCGCTCGACCTGTTCGGCAACCCGCTCGCCGAACCCGCCTCGACGACGCCGGCCCGCATGCCGGTGAACGACATGAACTTGATCGAAAAGGTGCTTCGGATTGCCGAGAACGTGGGATACGTGCTGGTCGGGCCGTCGGAGCGGGTCTACCGCCTGTACGCCCGCCTCGCGATCGAGACCACCCCCGCTGACGAGGCGCATGCCGTGCACCAGCTCTTGGACGCCAAGTGGCTCACGAAGGGAGGAGGGCACTTCTACACCTGCTACGGGCACAGCGGCCCCGGCAATTCGGTGCTCGTGCCCCGTGCGACGAAGAACAAGGCCCGACAGTGGCGCGCTCTGGCCGCCCGCCCGACCACCGCCCGTGAACAGCAGCGAAAGGCAGGCTGATGACCTCCCAGACGATCAACAACCACAACAAGGCGAAGTTCGTCGAGTTCGAATTCGCGCTCGACCAGGTCCGGAACGCATTCGACGAAGTGGCCCGGATGATCAAGAAGCTCGACGACAACAAGGCCAGCGGCGATCGGTTCGAGGGCTGGCAGGTCCCGAGCAAGGCTGACGTCCAGGCCACCTCCAAGTCCGCCTCCACCGGTCTCGACCTGCTCCGGGAGTCGGCAACCAAGCGCAAGGCAGAGCTGGTCTCCCGCGGCTGGCGCGTCTAAGCCGCCCGCGCACCCGTCCGCTACTGAACGAAGGAGAACGACAGTGAGCACTCAGCTGGACCGCAAGATCGAGCAACTCGACAAGGCCATGAAGCGGCTTCGGGTCACCATGACCGCCCTGCCGAACCGGGTCGGCGGCTTCAAGAAGGAGCACGACGACGCCGCCCGCAGGATCGCCACGATGACCACCATCGTGGAGGCCGCGCGACCGCTGTTCAACACCGACAACCGGTCCCCGAAGGCCCGCCGCCACTGACCTGCCGCACCGCCCACAACCGCATACCGCCCACCAGATGATCACCACGCTTGGACGTCGTCAGGGCCGCAATCCCCTACTGATCGGTGCTCGCGCACCGCCCGGGGTTGCGGCCCTGACGCGTCCCCGCACCAGGGAGACACTCCACATGAAGAGCACGAACCGCGGCACCCGCCGCACCACCCACAAGACCCGCCCCGAAGCCCGATGCGCGCTCTGGCTCGCCCGGCACCCCGGCTTCCTCGCCACCCCGGCCGCCGTCACCACCAGCATGATCGAGCTGGGTGCGGTCGGAACCGGTGGGATTGCCGCCGGAGCGCTCGCCGCGGGCCTGGCCTGGCACCGCGCGCACCCCGAGTCGTTCACCCGCGTGGCCGCTCCCCGGCTCCGCTCGACCCGCCGGCGCTGGACCCGCTACCTCGGCCGGTCGTGGCGCTCCAGCCTGGACTTCTGCAACCTGACCGTGGACGACCGTCGCACCGGCGAGATCCTCGTCCCGCGCCTGCTCAAGGTCTCCAGCCCCACCCCATCGATCGACGTCCTGAGGGTCGCAATCCGCAAGGGACAGTCGCTGAGCACCTTCCGCGACGCACAAGAGGAACTGGCGTCCGCCCTGGGTGCCGACGTGATCTCGATCGAGAAGATCAAGCCGCGAGTCCTGACGATCACGCTCGTGTTCGGCAACCCGTTCAACGACGTGATCCCTCCGGCGGACATCCCCGGCGAGCCCGACGAGGTCGACCTGACCGCGATCGAGCTGGGTGACACGGAGTACGGCGAGGTCTGGACCGAACCCCTGCTCGGACAGCACTGGCTGATTTCTGGGGCCACCGGCTCGGGCAAGGGGTCCCTGCTGTGGAACCCGTTGCGGGCCATGGGGCCGATGATCCGCGACCGGATCGTCCGCGTCTGGATGATCGATCCCAAGGGCGGCATGGAGACCGAACGCGGGAAGCCGCTGTTCTACCAGCATGCCTCGTCCGCTGATGAGGACGTCGAGTACGACGACGGCACCGGCCTCGACGACGTGGACGCCATGCTCGGGCTCCTCTTCGAGTTCCGCGACCGGATGAAGGAACGGCAGGAAGTCCTGCGCAGCGAGGGCAAGCGCAAGTTCACACCCTCGATCGAAACGCCGTTCGAAGTTCTCATGATCGACGAACTCGCCATGCTCACCGCCCTGAGCAGCAAGCGCGCCACGATCTTGATGGTCAACAAGGTTCTCGCCGAGATCCTCACCCAGGGCAGGGCCTGCGGGTGCTCCGTCATCGCCTACGTGCAGGAACCCGGCAAAGACATCGTCCCCGTCCGTGACCTGTTCACCCGCCGGGTCTCGCTGCGCACCGGATCCAACCTCTACGTGGACATGGTGCTTGGCGACGGTGCCCGCGACCGCGGCGCGCTCGCCGACGAGATCCCCGAGACCGGATGCGAGGGCATCGGCTACCGCACCTCGGAGAAGTCCCGCCAGCCGATGCGCGTCCGCGCCGGCTACTCGACCGACGACGACATTGACGAACTCGTCCGCCTCTGCACCCCGCACCACGAGCCGCCCACCGACACCAACGTCTACCCCTTCGCCGCCTGACCGTCCGGAAAGGACACCACCCGTGATCACCCTCAAGTTCCTCAGCACCTGGCTCAAGATCGCCACTATCGCCGCTCTCGTGTTCGTGATCGAGATCGCCGTGATCCACTCGTTTTGGCTGTTCGTTCTCGTCGCCGTCCCGACCGTACTGATCTTCGCGGTCCTCACCGGCGCCTTGTGGCGGGAATGGCGCACCGCCCGCCGTGGTGACGGCGCCTATTCCGTCCAGTACATCCGCTACGAACAGGACTGACCACCATGGACAGCCCCGCCCGCGTCGCGCCGGCGGACTCGGAGATCTGGCACACCGCCGTGGCCACGCTCGAAGACGGGCTCGGGATCTACCCCCTGCGCTCGATCGACGGCGTGCGTTACGGCGGTGCCAGCGTCGACAACACCGCCGTGGTCGCCACCGCGACCACCGTGCTTCTCCGGGTCACCCAGCACCACCATGGTCTCCCTGAGGTCGCCGAGCTGGAAATGCCGCCCGCGTTCGCCCGCTACCTCGCAGCCCTGCTCGACTCCTCCGCCCGCTACATCCAGACTGCCCCGGAAGGACCTCAGTGATGCGCACGCACACCGCCGACGTGGCCAAACTCGCGCGCTTGCAAGACGAATTCGACGCCGAAGGCGCGAAGGTGTTCAACCCGAACGGCGGCCGCAACCGCGAAGCACTGCTGCGCCTGTCCGAGATCGCCAGCGAACTCGCCCGCTTCCACGACGAAGCAGCAAGGCAGATGGCTCGCGTCGCCAATGACGCCTACGACCTCGCCAGCACCACGTAGCCCCCCGGCATGTCCTGAGTCCTCGTGACGCTTGCCGCACGAGATCTCCGGCGTGCCACACGCGGTCCCGCGTGTCCTGTCCTGAAAGGAGGTACCTGACGTGTTCCGCAAGACCGCCCCGAAGGGCGACAACCGCCCGGTCTCGCGCCGGGTCCGCGCCCTGTCCCACCAGCTCACCGAAGCCCACGACGTCCACCGGCTCGCCGCCGACCCGCTCCTCGGTGCGGTCACCGCGGACCGCTTCCGCACCTCGATTACCCGCACCATGTGGTTCTTCCTCGCCGTCGGGCTCGGGTTCACCACCACCGGCGTCCACGACTTCCTCGCCGGCCACCTGCCCACCACCGACCCGATGTGGTGGGGCGCCTGGCTCGCCGAACCCGCCCTCGCCGGCATCCTCGTCACCCTGCTCCGCTGGGAAGCCGCCATGCTCTCCGCCGGCATCCCCGTCGACGACAAGCCCGTCAAACACCTCAAGCGGCTCCTGCTCGCCGCCACCTTCGTCGCGAACGTCTGGGCCGCCTTCAAGCCCACCAACGGCGAAGTCTCCCAAGGCGGCGTGTTCTTCCACGTCGTCATCCCCCTCGTGGTCTACCTGCTCGCCGAAGTCATGCCGATCATCCAGCGCCAGTGCATCCGAGCCCGCGAACAGGCCCTCGCAACGGCACCGGCCCCCGAGCCATCCGCGGTGCCACCGTCGCCAGCACCCACGCCGGCCGCGCCGGCACCCGCCGTCTCCTCGACGCCCGCACCGACGCCGCCTGAACCTCCCCGGCCGCGACCGGACGGGATTCTCCAGTCCCTGCCCGTGAGCATCCGCACCACGGTCACCACCGCGACCACCGACGCCCACACCGCCGGCCGCCCCGTCACCGCCGACGACCTCGCCGCCCGCGTCAACCTCCCCAAGAGCATGCTCACCGCGCTCGCGGACGAGCTGAACACCACCGTGAACCACCACCCGGTCACCGCCTGACCGAACACCCGCACACCTTCGCCGGGCCACCCCACGCACCACGGGTGGCCCGGCTTTGTGGTGCCCGCACGAAACGAGGCCAGCATGATCACCGAGCACGACGGGTCCTCACTGGCTACCCGCATCACCAACCGCATGACCCCCGCCGTCATCCGCGCCGTGCGCGCCCGCGCCGAAGCCACCGGCGGATGCCTGCAACCGGTCCACCTCACCGGCTACCGCACGATCACCGACACGACCGGACGGATCCTCGACCACACCGCCGGTACCGTCTACGCCCCGTGCGGCAACCGCCGCGAAACGGTTTGCCCGGCCTGCTCCGACCGCTACGCCGCCGACGCCTTCCACCTCATCCGCGCCGGCATGACCGGCGGCAAAACCATCCCCGAAACCGTCGCGGACAAGCCCCGCCTGTTCATCACCCTCACCGCCCCCAGCTTCGGCGCCGTGCACGGCCGCCGCACCACCCGCACCGGCCGCCGCATCCCCTGCACCTGCGGCGAATACCACCACGACGCCGACCCCCGCGTCGGCACCGCGCTCGACCCCGGCACGTACGACTACCCCGGCGCTGTGCTGTGGCAAGGCCACGCCGGCGAGCTGTGGCACGCCTTCACCGTCCGTCTGCGCCGCGAGATCGCCACCGCCGCCGGCATCCGCGCCGGCGACTTCGCCGACCACGCCCGGCTGTCGTACGCCAAGGTCGCCGAATACCAACGCCGCGGCCTCATCCACTTCCACGCCGTCATCCGCCTCGACGGCCCCGAAGGCCCCCACGACCCCGCCCCCGAGTGGGCGGACAACGCGCTCATAGAGCACGCCGTCCGCGCTGCCGTGGAGAACACCACCGTCACCCGCACCCTGACCATCGACGGCGCCACCGCCAAGTACGTGTTCCGCTGGGGCGGCCAAGTCGACGTCCGCCCGATCCGCCCGGCGCACGCCACCGAGCCCGACGGCGGCGAGATCACCGACCGCGCGCTCGCCGGCTACATCGCCAAGTACGCCACCAAAGGCACCTCCACCAGCGAGGTCCCCGACCGGCCTATCCGCTCCGAACGCGCCATCGACGCGTTGGACGTCCACCCGCACCACCGGCGGATGATCACCACCGCGTGGGCACTCGGAGCCAACGAGGGCCTTGCCTACCTGCGGAAGTGGGCTCACATGCTCGGATTCCGCGGCCACTTCCTCACCAAGTCACAGCGGTACTCGATCACCTTCACCACCATCCGCGGCGACCGCCGCACCCACCAGCACCTCGCCACTCTCGACGCCACCGGCGCCAGCGCCGACACGGTGCTCGTCGTCAACCACTGGAAGCACACGGGCAACGGCTACGGCCACCACGAAGACCGCGAGATCGCCGAAGCGATCTACGAAGGAAAACGCATGCAGCGCAAGGAAAAACTCACCAAGGAGGAACGACCATGAACAAGACTCTGCTGACCATTGAGGACCTCTCCACCCACCTCGGCGTGCCGGTCAACACCCTGTACAAGTGGCGCGGCAAGGGCTACGGCCCCGCCGGCCGCCGCATCGGCAAATACGTCCGCTACCGCCCCGAGGACGTCGACGCCTGGGTCGAAGCACAGGGGGTGGCCTGATGGGCCGGCATCGGCTTCCGCTGGGCACGGCGGGAGAGATCAAGGTCAAACAGGTGGGCTCGGTGTTCGTCGCCCGGTGCCAGTACCGCGACCATGACGGGGCCTACTACGACATTCGCCGCCGCGGGCGGACGAAGGAGGTCGCTCGGGACGAGGTCCGCAAGGCGGTCAAGGCGAAGGTGAAGAGCCTGCCCGGTGCCGAATTGTCCGCGCACAGCCTGTTTGAGGCCGTGGCGTCGGCGTGGCTGGACGAGTACCGCCGAGACGCGGACAACGGCGTCTACTCGTTCACCTCGGTGGACAACCACACGTACAACCTCAAGAACCACGTGGTGCCAGTGCTCGGGCAGCTTGAGCTGATCGAAGTGGGCACGCCCGTGATCAACCGACTCTGCCAGGCGAAACTCAAGGCCCACAGTCACAGCCTGGCCCGGCAGGTTCGGGCGGTGATCAGCAACGTCATGACGTTCGCGGTCAATGAGGGGCTGATCAAGTCCAACCCGGTGAGGGACGTCGCACCGCTGCTGGAACGCCGGGCCAAGACGAAGAAAGCCAAGCCGCGGGCGCTGGAATCGGCCGACCTGTTGGACTTCCTGGCCAAGCTGGACGCGGACGAGAAGGCTCGCACGGCGGACCTGCCGGACCTCGTGCGCGGGTTCATTGCCACCGGGGAGCGCCGCGGGGAGATGATCGGAGCGGACTGGCCGGACTTCGACGAGACGGCCCGCGTGATCCACGTGAGCGGCGGGCTCATCCAGGCTCGCGGCAAGGGAACCATCCGCAACGGCGGGAAGACCGACAACGCCGACCGTCCGATCCCGTTGCCGGATTGGTGCGTCACGATGCTGGTCGAACGGCGCGAGCGCCTCGGGGTCCTCGATCCGACGGGGCCGATCTACCCGAACAACCGGGGCGGGTACCTGAACTTCCAGAACCTGACCAACCGGCATTGGCTGCCGTTCCGCCGGCGGGCCGGGTACGAGTGGGTCACGTTCAAGACCCTCCGCAAGACCGTCGCGACCATGCTGGACGACGCCGGCCTGACGGCCCGTCAGATCGCCGACATCCTCGGGCACGCACACCCGTCGATGACTCAGGACGTCTACATGGGTCGCGGCCAGACGTCCCGCGCGAGTGCCGACGCGCTGGGTTCCTTGCCTCTCGGCAAAACTGGCAATAAACCGGCAACCGACTGACTACGGCCGCAACCGTGGACAGGGACCAGACACCAAGAAACCCCCTGTTACCAGGGGGTTTCTTGGTACTGCTGTCTCAACCTTACGTGCGCCCGAAGGGATTCGAACCCCTGACCTTCTGATCCGTAGTCAGATGCTCTATCCAGCTGAGCTACGGGCGCTTGTTCAGTTGTTAATCTAGCACCTGCCGAAACAGGCACCAGCGGAGGCTCCGGGATTTGAACCCGGGAGGGGGGGTTACCCCCAACCGCATTAGCAGTGCGGCGCCATAGACCAGACTAGGCGAAGCCTCCTGGGCCTTGTCGACCACTGCCCAGATAGCTTACACACCCCCCATTACCCCGCGAAGGCACCCCCCGAAAGTGAAGATCAGCGTTGCAGCAGGCGCCGCAACCAGGGGGAACGGCCTCCGAGGCCCTCGGCTTCGAAGGTGGCCACGCCGACGCGTGGGAGTTCGCGCACGCCGGGGTACACGAGGTACCGCGGGACCCACCGCGGCTGGAACTTCGCGTTGAAGCGGTACAGGCTCTCGATCTGGATCCAGCGAGAGAAGAAGTGCAGGACTTTCGCCGAGATACGCGCCACCGGACCCGCACCGATGCGTTGTCCCTGTTCCATCAGCGACCGGAACGCGGCGAAGTTCAGTGAGACGTGGTCGATGTCGTGCTCGTGCGAATAAACCAGCAACTCCGAGATCATCAGCTCGTTCACGCCGTTGTCCGCCGAACGGTCCCGCCGCATCACGTCGAGCGACAGGCCCCGCGCACCCCACGGCACGAACTGCAGGACGCCGCGTACGCGGCCGCCCTGTTCGGCCGTGACGATCACCGCGCCGGGGTCGCCCATGCGGCCCAGGGCCATCGAGAAGCCACGTTCCGTCTCGGTGCCCCGCCACGCCGCGGCCAACAGCGCCAGCTCGTCCAGCTCCCCCGGCCGCAGGTCCTCCGTCCGCCGCACCAGCACCTTGTACCCCGCCCGGCGCGTCCGCGAAGCCGCCTGGCGGACACCGCGCATGATGCGGCCCTCCAGAGTGAAGCCTGCCGTGTCGACGATGGCCTCGTCGCCGATCTCCAGCACCTCCAGCCCGAAGCGCGCCCACACCGTCGCCCCGAGCTCCGACGCGCCCATCGCCGCCGGCACCCACGCGTTGCGCTTGCAGATCTCCAGGTACTCCTCGATCGCGCCCGGCCACGCCTCGTGGTCACCCAGCGGATCGGCCGACGTCAGCGCGACGCCGGCGATCACGCGGAACGTCACGGCCGCCTTGCCCGTCTTCGAGAACACCGCGAACTTGTCGCGCCGCAGCGCGAAGTAGCCCAGCGAGTCGCGGTCGCCGTGCTCGGTCAGCAGGGCTTGCAGGCGCGCCAGTTCGTCGTCCGACAGTTCCGGCGCGGGCTCCGCCGAACGTAGCAGGAAGTACGCGGACACGAGCACCGCCGCGATGCTGAACAGCAGCCCGATCGCCGCCGACAGGTCCTCCAGCCACGCGCCGTGGAACACGGCGGGACCGCTCACGCCCACCAGCGCCAGCCCGGACTGTGAAAGCCGGCCGGGGAAGCTCAGCGGCTCGAGCATCCGCCCGGACGCCACCGAAAGCAGCACCACGTTGATCACGAACCCCGCCAGCACCAGCTGCAGGAACACCCGCACCGCGCGCCAGCGGCCCGTGGTCGGATCCGGCTCCGCGACGAAGTAGCGGCGGTTCACGATCAGCCCGATCAGCAGCACCACCGACACCACGCCCGCGCCGAACACGTGCCGCAGCCCCAGGTGTGACAAGGTCAACAACACCGCGAAGCCGACCGCGAGCTGCCACGCCCGGCGCTTGCGCCGCCGCAGTCCGGCCGCGAGCATGATCAGCAACACGCCCGTGACCACGGCCACGGTCGCCGCCGCGACGGTCGCCCCCTGCGGCAGCTCCAGCCACTCGGCCAGGTGACCACGCAGGTTACGGCCGGAGGGAACCACCACGGAAAGTAGCGTCAGCAGGCCGGCGAGCCTGGTCACCCAGGTGATCGCCTTGACGGTCGTCACGCCCGCCACCTGCCAGCTGTGCTGCGCGCGTGTCCCCGTCACCACGCGTGCAACACGTACGGCCCAGCCATGCTTCCCCCTGCTTCGTCACCGCCCGGCGAGCTCCCCCGCGAGCTCCGTGAACGGGGCCAACGCGGTCGGGTTGGCCAGCGCGTCCCTGCTCACAGCCCTCTCCGGCGCGACTCCGGAGAGTATCTTCTTCACCGGCACCTCACACTTCTTACCGTTCAAGGTACGGGGGATTTCGCCGACCACTACGAACCGGTCGGGAACGTGGCGCGGTGACAGAGCGCTACGAAGCTCCTTCCGCAGCTTCGGCTCCACGTCGGCAAGATCCACACCCGGGGCCAGCACGAGGAAACACAGCAGCTGCCCGTCGTCGTTGCCGACCGCGGAAGTGTCCACGACCAGGGAGTCGGCGACCTCGTCGAAGCCCTCCACCACGCGATAGAACTCGGCCGTGCCCATGCGCACGCCGCCGCGGTTGAGCGTGGAGTCGCTGCGGCCGTAAATCACCGCGGAGCCGCGCGGGGTCACGCGGATCCAGTCGCCGTGGCGCCAGACGCCGGGGTACATGTCGAAGTACGCCTCGTGCAGCCGCGTGCCGTCGGGGTCGTTCCAGAAGAACACCGGCATCGACGGCATGGGCTCCGTGATCACCAGCTCGCCGACCTGGTCGACCAGCGGGTAACCGGCCTCGTCGTACGACGCGACGGCCGCGCCCAGCGCCCGGCACGACAGCTCCCCCAGCCACACCGGCACGTCCGGCGACGCCGCCACGAACGCCGCGCAGAGGTCCGTGCCGCCGGAGACAGAGCAGATCTGCACCGACTTCCCGATCTTGTCGACGATCCACCGGAAGCCCTCGACCGACAGCGGCGCACCCGTGGAACCCAAGGCGCGCAACGCACTCAGGTCGTAACGCGCCGACGGTTCCAGCCCCGCCTTGAGGCAGCTCTGGATGAACGGCGCGGACGTGCCGAAGTATGTGATGCGGTGCTGCTCGGCCAGGCGCCACAGCACGTTGAGGTCCGGGTGGCCGGGGCTGCCGTCGTAGAGGACGATCGTCGACCCCACGAGCAGGCCCGAGATGAGGAAGTTCCACATCATCCAGCCGGTGGTGGTGAACCAGAAGAACCGCTCGCCCGGCCCGAGATCCGCTTGCAGGGAAAGGGCTTTGAGGTGCTCGACGACGATCCCGCCGTGCCCCTGCACGATCCCCTTCGGCAGGCCCGTGGTGCCGGACGAGTACAGCACCCAAAGCGGGTGCCCGAACTCCACCGGCGCGTACGCCAGCTCGGTGCCGGCGTGCTCGGCGAGCAGCGCGTTCCAGTCGAGGGCGCCGTCAACGGTCCCGCCACCCACATATTTCACGAGAACGGTCGCGCTCAGCGACGGGATGTCGGCACTCAACCGCTCGACCGTGGGCGTGACGTCGAACTCGCGGCCGTTGTAGGCGTAGCCGTTCACCGCGATGAGCACCTTCGGCTCGATCTGCGTGAAACGGTCGGAAATCGCGCGCACGCCGAAGTCCGGTGAGCACGACGACCAGATCGCGCCGAGCGACGCCGCCGCCAGGAACGCGACGAGCGTCTGCGGGCAGTTCGGCGCCAGCGCCACCACCCGGTCGCCCTTCGTCACGCCCAACGCCTTCAGCGCTCCGCGCGCCGCAGCGACCTGCGCGCGCAGGTCGCCGTACGTGAGCTGCTCGGCGAAGCCGTCTTCGCGGTGGAAGATCACGGCGAGCTCGTCGTCGCCCTTCGCCGCGCCCGCGACGCCGGGGCTGAGCGCGTGTTCCGCGTAGTTCAGCGTTCCGCCGTCGAACCACTTCGCGTTCGGCATCGCGCCCGAGAGGACCTCTCGCGGCTTCTCGTGCCAGCGCACGCCGGAGAACTCGGCGACGGCCGCCCAGAATTCGGGCACGTGCTCCACGGAGTAGCGCCAGAGCGCGTCGTAGTCGCCGACCTCCACGCCGCGTTCTTCTCGCAGCCACCTGCGGAACGCTTCGATGCGAGTGTCGGACACGCGGCTCGGGTCGGGTCGCCAGAGCACTTCGGGAACATCGGCAGTCTGGGTCACCCGCCGATGTTAACTGCGGCTAACCACCCCGGCCACCGTCTTGTCTCTTGCCTGTCTTCGGTCTACCGCAGGTGCGCGTCGAACCAGTCCAACGTGCGCTGCCAGGCTTCCTCGGCCGCGCTGGGGTCGGCGTCGAAGCGGTGGTTGGCGCCCGGGTAGCGCACGACGTTCGTGGCCACCCTCGCCGACGCCGCCGCTTCGCGCAGCTGCTCCACCTCGGCGCCGCCGGCTTCGTCACCGGCGTCGCCGTACATGCCGAGCCACGGGCTGGTCAGGTGGCCCGCGATGTCCAGCAGCCGCGGCAGCTCCGTCACGCGCTGGCCGCCCACACTCACCGCCGCGCCGAGCCGGCGGTGCGACGCGACCACGAGCGCCGCCGTGCCACCCAGGTCGAACCCGACGACGCCGCGCAGATCGGCCTCCACACCGTGCTCGACCAGCCATTCGAGTGTGATGTCCGTCGCGTCGAGGAGGTCCTGTTGCGTGAGCTTCTCGCCGCCGTCGATGTGGGGCGTGACGGTGAGCCAGCCTTCGTTCGCCAGGCTCGCGACGAGCAGCACCACACCGTCGGTGACCCCGTCGCCTTCGTGCAGGACAACGAGGCCGCCGCGGATGGCACCGTCGGGCTCCGCGAAGGTGAGGCGCAGCGCGCGACCGTCGGTACGCTGGTAATCCACGGTGCTCGTCGACGTCATCACCTCATGCAATCACCTCCAGGTGAACATTGGGAACCTTTGTGGATCCGACGTCGCGAGATACGGTGGCCAGGCCGTCCCGTTTGACCCGAGGAGTACCGACGATGCCGTCCCTCGCACCGCGCCCCGACCTCGATTCGTTGCCGAAGTACGTCCCCGGCCGGACGATCCAAGGCGCGATCAAGCTCGCGAGCAACGAGGTGCCAGGCGGCCCGCTGCCCAGCGTGCGCGCCGCCATCACCGACGCGATGGCCGACGTCAACCGCTACCCCGACAGCGGTTCACACGCCCTGCGCGAACGCCTCGCCCGCGACTTGGACGTCCCCATCGAGCACCTCGCCGTCGGCTGCGGCTCGGTTTCCTTGTGCCAGCAGCTCATCCAGGCCGTCTGCGGCCCTGGCGACGAGGTGATGTTCGCGTGGCGCTCGTTCGAGGCGTACCCGATCGTCACGCAGGTCGCGCACGCGCAGTCGGTCAAGGTGCCGCTGACCTCCGGGCACGGGCTCGACCTCGACGCCATGCTCGCGGCCATCACCGACCGGACGAAGCTCATCTTCGTCTGCAACCCCAACAACCCCACCGGCACCGTGCTGACGCACGACGAGCTGGAGCGCTTCATCGACGCCGTGCCGCCCCACGTGCTGGTGGTGCTGGACGAGGCCTACAAGGAATTCGTCACGGATACTGACGTGCCGGACGGCGTGGAAATCGCGCGTACCCGGGAAAACGTGGCCGTGCTGCGGACTTTCTCGAAGGCCTACGGGCTGGCCGGCCTGCGGGTGGGCTACGCCGTGGCTTGCGCTTCAATCGCGGAGGCGCTTCGCCAGGTGTACGTGGCCTTCTCGGTGAACGCCATCGCCCAGGTCGCCGCCATGGCTTCGCTGGACGCCGCCGACGAGCTGATGGAACGCTGCGCCGAAATCATCTCCGAACGCGACCGCGTGCGTACAGCGTTGGTTTCCATGGGCTACGAGATTCCGGTTACTCAGGCCAATTTCGTGTGGTTCCCGCTGGGCGAGCGGACGGTCGCCTTCTCCGAGCACATGCTGGACCGGAAACTGATCGTGCGCCCGTTCCCGGGCGATGGTGCTCGCGTGACCATCGGGACCCCGGAGGAGAACGACCTGTTCCTGGCGGCCGCCCAGGAATTCCTGGCGTGATCTTTGGTGTGACAGGGTGGCATGGATCGGCGGGACGGCATCCGTTCCGCTGATCTTGCCGCGTCGCACTGACCGGGCGGGTGGTCTCGGGCTTAATTTGCTCTCATGGCAGGGACCACAGAGCGGGAGACAACCTCCCGCGAGCGCGAAATCGGCAATGAGCTGAGACGGCTACGAGTGCGCGCCGACCTCACGGCGGCGGAGCTTTCCAAGCGGGTGGGCTTCTCCGCGAGCAAGATCTCGCGCTTGGAGAGCGGCGCCCGGGGCGTGACCGAAGTCGACGCGACGTTGTTCGCGGCGAACTGCAAGGCCACGCGCACCGAGGTGCTCCGACTGGTCAGGCTGATCAACGAAGTCGACGATGGTCATCGGCTCCGGACGAACGATGAGCAGATGGCCCTGATGATCAACTCGGAGACCACCGCCTCCGAGATCATCTGCTACGAGCCGCAGGTCATTCCGGGCCTTCTGCAGACCGAGGGATACGCCCGCGCACTCTTCCACTGGCTCGGGAAGTTCGTCGGAGAAACAGGCGAGGAAGCCGTACGCAATCGACTGAACCGGCAGAAGTTGTTACGCCGCGCGGACCCGCCCAGGCTCAACGCCTACATCCACGAGGATGTGCTGCGCGCCCAGGTCGCGGAGCCCGAGGTGATGCACGATCAGGTGCTGCACCTGCTGTTCGTTTCGTCAGAGCCCCACTGCGCCCTGCGGGTGATTCCGGCCGACCGTTGCCCGGCCGGCGTGTTCGGACCAGCGTTTCGCCTGCTGTTGTACCGGAACCACAAACCGGTGATCTACACGGAGAACCAGTTCACGTCGCTGTACCTCGAGAGCCCCGACGAACTGAGCGGCTACCGGTTCGTTCTCGACCGGGTGAGGGAGGTGACCCTCGACACCAACGGGTCGCGAGAGCTCCTTGCCACAGTGGCAAGTCATCATGAAGATATCCGCAGTCAGCGTTTCACCGCAGCCATCGAGCCCGCACAACGTTGGCAGCACTCACTTCAGGACTAGTTCCACCACAGCCGCAACACCGATCACCACGATCACGGCCCTCAACACCGTCGGCGACAACTTGCGGCCGACCTTCGCCCCGATCTGCCCCCCGATCGTCGACCCCACAGCCAGCAGCCCGATCACGGGCCAGCTCACCGGGGCGACGACGGCGTAGATGAGGCCGGCGATGACGTTGACGACGGCCGCGAGGACGTTCTTGACCCCGTTGAGCCGTTGCAGGGGCTCGGACAGCAGCATCCCCATCACGGCCATCATCATCACGCCCTGCGCCGCCGTGAAATAGCCGCCGTAAATGCCGATGACGAACAGCAATCCGAGAAGCAGCGGCCCGGGTTTGTGCTCGGTGCCGTTGGCGTCACGGCGCTTCTGCACCCACTTCGACACCCTCGGCTGCACGATCACCAGCACCACCGCCAGCCCCACGAGCACCGGCACGATCGTCTCGAACGCGTCCTTGGGCAACGTCAGCAGCAGAATCGTCCCCCCGATCGCGCCGAAGAACGACGCCACCGAGAACCTCAGCACCTGCGGCCAGTACCCCTCCAACTCGGCCCGGTAGCCGTACGCCCCACTGATCGTGCCGGGCGCGAGCCCCACGGCGTTGGACGTCGTCGCCGTGATCGGCGGGTACCCCAACGCCACGAGCACCGGAAACGTCACCAACGTCCCCGACCCGACCACCGCGTTGATCGTCCCCGCCCACACCCCGGCGACGAAGATGATCACCGCATGCCACCACGTCATAACGCACCCACCCCGGCACCCTAAGCACCCCCGCCCACCCCCGCGACGCGATGTGTCAGGAGCGACAGTGCCGGTTGGCCCCTGGTAGGTGACGCTCTGTCCCTTTGTCTCGGTAACCTGGAGTAACCGGCCGCCTCCGGCCGGCTCATCCGAGGGGATGGCAGTGGGTATCTCAATCAACTACGTCACCCAGACTCATCGGGGCCTCAGCGGGGTCTACCAGAAACGAAACCGCAGGTGAGCGTGTGGCAAGAACTCCCGCTCATTCAAGGATTCTCCGCAGCCGCGCATTCATCCGGAAGCCCCGACTCGCCACAGACCTTCTGCAAAGTGAGCACCGGCATCCGCGATGACCTGTCGTTCGACACCTCTCTGTACCTGGGTCGGCAAAGATGACCCCGGGTGGCCGACATGGTCGTCACGAACCTCCTCCACAAGGCCGGCTCGTGATGGACAGCCTCCACCCGATCGGCGACAGCGCCCTAGCGCCTTTCGCCCGACTTCGGCAAAATGCCCACCCGAGGGTGATCAGTCCATTACCGTTGCCGCAGGGGACGGTCCGCCACCGGACTGAAGCGTCATGAGGGGGAACGCAGTGGCTCTACCTGCGCCGGAGTCGAACTGGCTCACCGGCCTGAACTTCACGATCACCGGCGACCAACCCGCCGGCGGCGGTGCGTCGGGCGGAGCCGGCGCACCCGCCGGTCCGGGCTTCAGCCTGAGCCCCGACGAGGCACGCAGCATGCTCACGACCGCCAAACGCGTTCGCGACCAACTCCGGCCCATGGTTCCCAAAGCGGAAACGCTGACTCACCTGACTTCTCCTGCAGATGAGCCAGGCAGCAATGGCTACAACAAACTGCTCGTCGGCGACGGACAGTCTCAAGGCGCCTTTGGGAGCGGCTCCGATCAGGTCAAGAAGGAGTACGCCTACGCGTCGGAGCTGGTGTCCCGGCTTGAGCAGGCGTTGGGGATCATTGAGACAGCCGACGGGCAGGCGGGGACGGACATCAAGACCGTCGCCCCCGAGAACCAGGACAAGGGGTTCGCGTGACAAACACCCGGGTACTGCGGACGCTGTTCGGCGTGACAGCGACTCTCGCTCTCGCGGCGGGGTGCACAGGTGGCGCCGCCGGCAGCACTGCAACCACCCCTTCCCCATCGTCCGCCGATCCGGCCCTGCCGCACAGCGGGGCTCCGAAGGTCGGGCACCCGCTTCCAGCTTCAGTTCTCTCCGGCGACCCGTGCCAAGAAGCGCTGACCGCTGACCAGTTGACACAGATTCTGGGTACCGCCCCGAGCGGAAAACGCGACGACTCCGCGCTGGGTCCAGCGTGCAACTGGAGTGCAGCCGCGCAGGTAACCGTGAGTTATTCGACCAAGCAGAACGATGGGCTCAGTGCCGTGTACGCGGGCACAAAACCGCAGGCCAAAGTGTGGAAAGTGCTCCCACCGATCCAGGGATTTCCCGCGGTCGCGCACTCCACGTACAGCTCCGACACTCCGAACGACTTCTGCCAGGTGAGCGTCGGCATCAGCGACGAACTGGAGTTCGACGCATCGCTCGTGCTGAGTCAGAGCAAAGTCGGCCAGGCCGATCCCTGCGAGCTGACGGCTCGGGTTGCCGACATGGTCGTCACCAACCTGCGCCAGAAAGCTGGTGGCTGATGAGCTTCTTCAGCAAGATCGGTGACGCCGCGAAGTGGGCGGGCGACCGCGTCAACGACGCCGAGCAGTGGGTCGACGACGTCGGACACGGGAACGTCGGCCAGCAGGCCGTGCCGGCACCCGAGTTGGTGCAAAAGGTGCTGAACAGCAAGGGCGCCGGCGGTTGGCACGAGGGGGCCGGGCAGGCCACGCAGCTCGCGGCGGATCACCACACCATCAGCGCCGACATCCAGAACCTCAGCACCGGCCTCGAGTCCGTCTGGACCGGTGGCGGGGCCGAGGCCGCGCAGCAGCGGATCAAGGTCTTCTCCGACACGACGGCCGCGGCGTCCCAGACGTACACGACCAACGGGCAGAACCTCACCGGCCTCGCGCACGGGTTCGACGAGATGAAGCAGTCCCTGCAACCGATGCCGGGAACCCCGCCGCACAAGGATTTCGTCGATGTGGCGACGCCGTGGGACACGGACACCGAAGACAAGATCAACCAGTACAACCAGCTCGCCCAGCAGAACCTCGACCGGTACAACGGCTACGCCCAGCAGGCACAGAACAGCGGTCAGGGCCTCAAGACCGACTACGGCAAGCTGAACGAGTTCGACGGCACCGTCACGATCACCCAGCCCGGCAAGGTCGTCCGCAAGAAGCTCACTCACAACAGCAAGAACACGACCGGCGACGACAAGACGTCCACCTCGCAGTCCGAGGTCGACACCCGGCACATCACGACGCCTCCGCCGACGACACCCCCGCCGACCACGCCGCCGCCCAATATTCCGCCGCCGACAGTGTTGCCGCCGCCGACCGGTCGGCCGGTGGTGCCGCCTGAGCAGCGGCCGCCGCGGGATGAGGAGCGGCCTGGTAGGCGGCCGGGTGACGATGACGACACGCACACGTCCAGTGATCTCGACGATCCGCGGGTCCCGCCGTCGGGGCAGAGGTTCCCGGTCGGCAGTGGGAATCCGTCGTGGTCGTCGACCGGTGGTGGGGACGGGTTCGGGCCTGGCGGGTTCGGAGTAGGCGCGGGTGCCGGAGCAGGAGCAGGTGGGTCCGGGGCGTTCGGCAGCGGCGGACGCAGCGGAATCGGCTCCCGGCTCAGCGGCGGCGCTGGGTCCGGCGCGTTCGGTGAAGAAGGAGCCTTGGCCGGGCGAGGCGCAGCAGCCGGTGCGGCCGGAGCCAAGGGCTCGCCCGGAATGGGCGGCATGGGCGCAGCCGGCAACAAGGGCAAGGGCGAGGAAGACGCCGAGCACCAACGCAAGTACGGCATCGACGACGACTCCGCATTCTCGCTCCTCGACGACGAAGACGGCAGGCTCCTCGATCCCCACACCGGCCTTCCGCCGACGCCCCCGACCATCGGAGCCTGAGCAGACCGATGACGATCATCGACAGGCCGGTGCGGTTGCCCCGGCCGGTGTTCCTGGTTGCCTGGACCGTCGCCGAGCTCGGTGAGCCGCCGATTGTCGTGGGGCCGGATCAGACGTATCGCACCGACGAAGCCGAGGCGACGCTGCGCCGACGTGCGCTGGATGCGTTGTACGACCGGGGGCTGGCGACGTCGGCCGGTGAGCTCGCCCGGCCGTGGCGCGCGACGCTGGACGTCCTCGCCAACCCCGCGCGCGAGATGTACTCGTGGAGCAACTTCCGCGACGGCGCGGACGACGGCGCGATCCTCGTGGCCGAGTCGGGCCGTGACGCGGTGCGCCTGATCACCGACCACCGCGTGGTGCAGCTCGACCCGATCCCGGCGCGCGAGGCCGCGGAGCACCTGGTGGACGCGCTGCCCACGCGCCCGCCGGCGCGGCTGGCGCCGATGAGTGTGCCGAAGGCCCATTTCGAGGACGCGGGGCGCGACTACGAGTCCGACAATCCACTGACCGAAATGTCCCACGAAGCCGACGAGCTCCGCCGCCTCATGCGCGCCGGTCGCGATGCCGCGCACCAGCTGTACGTCGCGACGCGCGACGACGCGGGCCGGCGCACGCGCAGCACCCCGATGTCCGTCCTCGACCTCACCGACCGCGGCCGCGTGCTGACGTTCATTGGCAACACCCACGGCGAGGCGCGCATCAACGTCCACCCCGGACACCGTGCGCATCTGATCGAAGCGCTGCACCTGGCGTCGAACGCGCTCGGTTAACGCTCGGCGAGGCCTTCCGCGGTGGCTTTCAGCAGCCGCGTGAGGCGGGACTCGAAGTCGAGCGCCGAGTGGGACCAGCGCGGTTCCTGGAGGTAGAGCTCGGCGAGGGTGGCCGTCGGGTGGGAGAGCTGCCAGAAGTACGACGTGGTGCCGAGCAGCGCGGCGATGACGTCGTGGACCTGTTGTGCGGTAAGGGTTCCGGCGTTGACAAGGGTCTCGACGATCACGTCGTACGCCTTGAAGGACCTCGTCTTGTACTGGCGCGCGCGCTCGACGGAGACGTCGCCTTCCAGGCTCAGTGACACGTGCGTGAGCAGGTCGCAGAAGAGCGGGAGCGTGACGATCGTCGTGCTCAGCGCCTCGGCGAGCTCGCCCGGGGGCAGGCCACGGGCGCCTGCGAGGCGGGCGGTGAGGACGTCGCGCCACTCCTCCCAGCCGCGTTCGGCGAGCTCGAGGAACAGCTCCTCGCGGCTGGCGAAATACCGCCGCACGGCCGACGCGTGCAGCCCCGCCGCCTCCGTGACGGCCGCGAGCGTCACGTGCCGCACCCCGCCCAGCTCGACGGCCAGCCTGCGGGCAGCGGCGAGGAGGTCCTCGGCGCGCTGCAGCTTGGCTTCCTCGGAACGCGCTCGGCGATGCACACCACACTTTAACGCAAGTCGGATGCGTTACCCCGTCTTGGGGTGCTACGGTCGTGGTAACGCAATCAACTTGCGTTAAATCGGACTTCGGAGGTTGTCGTGGTTTTCTTCGTGACCGGCGCTTCGCGCGGCCTGGGCCGCCAGATCGTGGAGCGCGCCCTGGCGGCCGGGCACCAGGTCGTGGCGACCGCCCGTGACCCGCGTTCGCTCGATGACCTGCGGGAACGCTTCGGGTCGCAGGTGCACGTCGAGGCGCTGGACGTCACCGATCCTGCCGCTGCGGAGGCCGCTGTCGCGGGTGGTGTTCGGGCGTTCGGGCGCCTCGACGTCGTCGTGAACAACGCCGGCCAGGGGGATCGAGTGGCCCTTGAGGACACGTCGCTGGACGTCTTCCGGCGCCAGGTGGAGACCAATTTCCTGGGCACGGTCTATGTCACGAAGGCCGCGGTTCCGGTGCTTCGCCGGCAAGGCGGCGGGCGGATCATCCAGATTTCCTCGGTGGGCGGCCGGATCGGGAGCCCGGGGATGACGGCGTATCAGTCGGCGAAGTGGGCTGTCGGCGGGTTCAGCGAGGCTCTTGCCGCGGAGGTCGCGCCGCTCGGGATCAAGGTCACCGTGCTCGAGCCGGGCGGCATGCGCACCGACTGGGCCGGCTCGTCGATGGCGACGCCGCCGATCAGCGCGCCCTACGAGCTGACGGTCGGCGCTTCCGCCCGAGCCATGGCGGGGTTCGAGAAGACCGCGACCAGCGACCCGGCGCTCGTCGCCGACCTGGTGCTTCGCGTTGCGGAGCTTCCGGACCCGCCGCTGCGGCTACTGGCCGGCAGCGACGCGTATGAATACGGCCGCGAAGTCTGGCGCAACCGCTTGGCTGTGGACGAGAAATGGGCGGAACTGAGCCGTTCGACGGATCACCCGGACGCCGGCGAGAACTGGCATCAGCAACGGGGAAACAGCCTTCCGGCAGTCAGCAACTGAAAGCAGCCACCCAACTCCAACTGCACCCAGACCCGGCCCCGTTACCTCGATCCCCACCTTCCACGCGGGATCGAGGTGTCAACACTCACCCCCGGGCGCAATGATCCGCGCAGCAGGTCGAGCCGCCCATTCACCGTGGGTCAAACACACAAAACTCATTCCCCTCCGGATCCGCCATCACCCACCAATCGATATCCGCACCCTTGTTCCTCACCAACACCGCCCCCAACGAAACCAATTCCCCCACGTCCCCGAACACGTCGAGGTGCATCCGGTTCTTCACCGTCTTCACCTCAGGCACCGGATTCACCCAGATCAACGGCCCCACCCCGGCGGCGTCGACGATCGGCACCGGGTCGTCGGCTGAGCGGGTCTCGCCGCGCCGCACGTAGCCCAGCGCGACGCACCACCAGTCGGCCAGCTTCTGGTGGTCCTGGGCGTCGAGGGCCAAGTCCTTGAACTTCGCAGTCACGTCTTCAGAGTGGCACGCACCACCGACATTTTCCGCCGCCCGCCACGACCTGCCAGGATGGGCGGGTGGCCCACGAATCCGAACAGGTCTGGAGCGCCACCGTCGATCGCCTGCGCGCGATGATCGACAGTGGCGAGCTCCCGCCGGGCTCGAGGCTGCCCGCGGAACGCGCCCTGTGCGAACAGCTCGGCATCAGCCGCGGATCGCTGCGGCAGGCGCTGCGGGTGCTGGACTCGATCGGCTACGTCCAGATCCGCGCGGGCTCCGGCACCTACGTCCGCGAGCAGACCGAAGCGCCGCTGAGCAGCTGGTTCTCCGAGCACGAACAGCTGGTGGAGAAGCTGTTCGACCTGCGCGCGACGGTCGAGCCCACCCTCGCCGAGCGGCTCGCCGGCAACCACTCGCCGCGGACGATCCAGAAGCTCGAGGACAACGTCGCCGAGATGGAAGCCGCGGCCGCCGAGGGCGACATGCTGCGCGTCATCGCGACGGACGCCGAGTTCCACCGCGTCATGGCGGGCAACGCCGGCAACGACGACGTCGCCGACCTCCTGCGTTCCGTCCTGGCCCTGGTGGGCGAGGAGCGCCGGGCAGCGCTGCGGTTGCCGGGCCAGATCCGCAAGGCAGTGGATGAACACCGGGCGATCCTGTCGGCATTGAAGGCCTCCGACGGACTTGCTGCGCGGGAGATCACGCTGAAGCATTTGTTGGATGCGAAGTCTTATGCCCACGATTACGCGGTGGGCAACGACTCTGAGACGTAGAACGTTGCTGGATCTCTGAGACTCCACGGGTTTCCACCGTCGACAGCGCCCCATATCGACGCCTACTACCCATGGCACGACTGCCGGATCGTGCTCTGTTCGCCTTGGTTCGTTTCGGCCGCGACGTTCAACCAGCCGTGATTTCGCCCACGCTTCTCATACACCGCAAGACTTTGCCGACGGACCGACTGAGCCGCGACAAGCCCCCGCCCTCCCGAGGGGGGCGTCCCCATCCCAGTCTATCGTTACCAGGCCTCAAAAAGCGGTCTTCATGAGATCTGTGGACAAGTGCAGTCTCGTGTGGGGTAGGTGTGGACAACTCGAGAGTTGCTGTTGACGCCAGCGCCGGTCCGTGCAGATGACTGGCAAAGGCGAAGGAGCGGCGAGGGCACCCGCGCTAGTGCGGTTCCAGGATCCGGTCCACAAACCTCCGCACGTGGTCCTCCATGCGCGCCACGCGTTCGTCGAGAGTCAGGGTCTCCACGGGCTGCGGGACGGCCGGCTTGAGTTCCCCGCGGACGTACGCGCTGCAAGACAGGTTGGCGCAGACGTACGTGCCCAGGGTGTTGCCCTCCCGGCCGGACTTGCCGGCGCGGCGGCCGGAGAAGAGGGTGATGTCGGACGTGGCGTGGGTGGTGGAGCAGAAGGCGCACATGTTGCTGCGCAAGCGCGAGGTAGCGGGGGGCGCGGCGCGCAGGGACAGCCCCACGACGCCGCCGTCGCGGGGCACCACGAGGTAGGCGCGGCCGGGGGCCTTCGGGTCGCGCCAGCCGAGGAAGTCGCGCGTGGCCCAGGGGACGTCGGTGGGGAGGGTGACGGACTTGGCCTCGCCGCGGGAGCAGTTCACGAAGGAGGCGCGGATCGCGTCGGCGTCGAGGGGTTGCATGGGCAGCACCGTAGCGACGCGGCCGCGAGAGCTGCCACGCCTTTTCTCGCCGAGCCGGACGCGAGCGCCAGCCCGTACGATCGGCGGCGTGCGCAAGCGAACGGCGGGGCGGTTCCGGCTGGTCCTGCGCACGAGTCTGGGCTTCGCTGCGCTCGGCATCGGGTCGAGTGTCGCCGGGTCGGCCGTGGTCGCGTTGCTGCTGTTTCTACAGGGGCTGCCCGGGGACGTCGGCGACCGCGGGTGGATCCTCGGCCTGACGGCGGGCGGGATCGTGGCCGCGAGCCTGCTCGTGGGCACGCTCTGGACCGCCTACCTGCAGCGACGCACCGTGGTGTGGTTCACGATCGGCCGCCCGCCGACCGAGGACGAGGCCAAGCGCGCGCTGCGGCTGCCCGTGGACATGGCCGTGGTCAGCGGCACGCTGTGGCTCATCGGCACCATCGCGCTCGGCACGCTGGCCGGCGTGCTTGGCTCGTTCGACGACGCGTCCGGCATGGCGCTGACGATCGGCCTCGGCGGGCTGACCACCGTCGGCCTGATGTACCTCGCCGCGGAGTGGGTGGCGCGGCCGGTGATGACGATCGCGCTCGACGTGACGCCACCCCACGGCTCACTGCCGGTCACCGTGCTGACCAGGCTGATCGTCACGTGGGCGCTGGCCAGCGGCGTGCCGCTCGTCGGCGTGCTGCTGGTCGCGACGCCGCCCGACGTCAGCCGCGCCAACCCGGCGGCGAGCCTGATCACGCTGTCCGTGATCGGCCTCACCACGGGCGCCATCGGCACGGCGCTGCTCGCCCGTGCCGTCGCCGCGCCGCTGCACCGCCTGCGCGTGGCGCTGGACCGGATCGCGCGCGGGACCACGGACGTGTCCGTGGACGTCGACGACTCCAGCGAGATCGGCATGCTCCAGACCTCCGTGAACGAGCTCGCCGCCGGCCTGCGCGAGCAGGAGCGGATGCGGGACCTGTTCGGCCGGCACGTCGGCACGGACGTCGCGCGGCACGCCCTGGAATACGGCGCCTCGCTGTCCGGCGACGTGCGCGAGGTGACAGCGCTGTTCGTGGACGTCGTCGACTCCACGGCGCTCGCATCGCGCACGCCGCCGCAGGAGCTCGTGGCCAAGCTGAACCGCTTCTTCGCCAGCGTGGTCTCGGCCGTCGACGCGCGCGGCGGCCTGGTCAACAAGTTCCAGGGCGACGCGGCCCTGTGCATCTTCGGTGCGCCCACGCGCCTGTCCGACGCCCCGACCATGGCGCTGGCCGCCGCCCGCGCGATCCGCGACGCCGTGGTGGCGGACGGCGAGCTCGACCTGGGCATCGGCGTCGCGTGCGGGCAGGTGTTCGCGGGCCAGCTGGGCACGTCGAGCCGGCTGGAGTACACCGTGATCGGCGACGCTGTGAACGAAGCTGCACGGCTCACCGAGCAGGCGAAGTCCGTGCCATCACGCATCCTGGCCAGCGAAGGCGCCGTGAAAGCCGCGCTCGGCGGCGAGCGCGAATTCTGGCAGCCGCACGGCCCGCTCCTGCTGCGCGGCCGTCAGCAAGCGACTGAGGCCTGGACGAACTGAGGCTTGGACGAACTAGCGCCTGGACGAACTAGCCCAGCTCAGGCCAGGTCAGCAACGTCGAACCCCAGGTCAGCCCCGCCCCGAACGCGGTCAGCAGCACCCGGTGGCCGGGCACCAACGTCCCGTCCTCCACTGCGTCCGCCAAAGCGAGCGGGATCGAGGCGGCGCTGGTGTTGCCGACGCGGTCGATGTTGGCCACCACGGCGTCCGCAGGCAGCCCGAGGTGTTTCGCCGTCGCCTGGAGGATGCGGATGTTCGCCTGGTGGCCCACGAACCGGTCGACGTCGCCGACCATCCAGCCGGCCTGCTCCAGCACGGCGCGCGACGATTCGGCCATGCGCGCGCACGCGTGGCGGAACACCGCCGTGCCCTGCATGACGAGGTGGTGGTCGCGCGGGTCCTCGGAGAAGCGGTGTTTCGAGCCGCCCGCCTCGACCCACAGCAGGTCAGCCAGCTCGCCCTCGCTGTGGAGGTCGAACGGGCCGATCGCACCCGGCTCGTTCGAGTCGCCGGCGCGCAGGACGACCGCGCCCGCGCCGTCGCCGAAGATGGGCACGGTGGCGCGGTCCGTCGGGTCGACCAGCGAGGTGAAGACGTCTGCGCCGATCACCAGCACGCGCTTGGCGATGCCGCCGGCGATGAAGCCCTGCGCGGTGGCCAGGGCGTAGACGAAGCCGCTGCACACGGCGTTCACGTCGAACGCGGCGGCCGTGCCGAGCCCGAGCCGCGCCGCCACCTGGGGCGCGCTGGCGGGGCAGAGCTGGTCGGCGGTGGAGGTGGCGAGCACCACGGCGTCGACGGAGCTGTCGCCGAGCGCTTCGCGGCCCGCGGCGACGGCGAGATCCACTGTGGACTCGCCGGGCGCGGCCATGCGGCGCTCGCGGATGCCGGTGCGCGTGCGGATCCACTCGTCGGAGGTGTCGAGGGTCTGCGCGATCTCGTCGTTGGTCACGACCCGTTCGGGCAGCGCGCGGCCGAGAGCGGTCACGACAGCGGTACGACCAGGTGGGAACCCGACAGGACTCACAGTTATTACCTTCCCGGCCGGTGGGCGGCGGTTCCACCGGCTCGCTCCACTTCTATGGGCTACCCCTGGGTAGACCGGTCAGTTGTGGTGCACGTCACTAATCCTCCTCTTTCACGTTCGCTCGATAGGAGGTATTGGGCAGACCCGTTCTTGATCAGTGGGTGAGCCTCGGTAAAGACGAAGCGTCGAGTCGGTGCACCCGGTTAGCCTGAAGCGTGCTCACTCCCGACCTCGACCGGCTGGACCTCGCCATCCTCGCCTGCCTGCAGGCCGACTCGCGCACGATCGCCGAGGTCATCGGCGCGAAGGTGGGTCTCTCGGCCGCCGCCGTGCAGCGCCGCATCAAGCGCCTGCGCGAGACGGGCGTGATCGAGAAGGAGGTCGCCGTGCTGTCCCCCGGCGCCCTCGGGCTGTCGATGACGTTCGTCGTCATGGTGGAGATGGAGCGGGAGAATCTGGCCGTGCTGGACGCGTTCCGCCGGCAGGTGCTGGGCGACGACTGCGTGCAGCAGTGTTACTACGTCACGGGCACGGCGGATTTCGTGTTGATCGTGACCTGCCCCGACATGGCGGGGTTCGAGGCGTTCACGCGGCGGATGTTCTTCGACAACCCCAACGTCCGGCACTTCACCACGAGCGTGGCCATGGACCGGGTCAAGGTCGGGCTCACGCTTCCACTGGACTGAACCCCACAGAAAGCCCTGGAAAAGCCACGGTCTACATCGGACCGTGACACTTCCGTGACCCTGCACGAAAGTCCCCCACCCCCTGCCCTCCCGGGTGACGGATGGTCAGCGGTCGAACGCAAGGGGTATGTGGTCCGTGTTACGCCACTGAGGACGGATGCAGCCGATCGCGTGAATGGCGGGAAACCGGCGTCACGAGAGCCGAAGCTGATCATCTCCTTGCCGACCAGTTCGCAGGGCGCGAACCACCGGAGGAAACCCCCAGGAGCAGCCGTGCACACCGACGCCGTACACCAGACCCAGTTCGTGTTGCTGAACGAGAGCACCACGCCGGTGCTGTCCCGCTTGTCCTACCACTGCGCGGAGCCGTTCGCGGTCACCGTGGCGTTCCGGACCGAGCGCGGCCGGTGGATCGAGTGGACGTTCGCACGTGACCTGCTCGTGACCGGGCTCGAGGAGCCGTCCGGACTGGGCGACGTGCGCATCCGCCCCGACCTGTCCCAGGACCCGGCGATGCTCACGCTGGAGATCGAGTCACCCGACGGGTACGCGTCGTTCGAACTGGAGCGCGAGGACGTCGAGACGTTCCTGGAGTCCTCCTACGAACTGGTTCCGCTCGGCACCGAGAGCGAAAACTTCGACATCGACGGGCTGATCGAGGAAATCAGCAACGTCTGACCCCCCAGACTGCCGATCCCGCGGCGGTATAGGAAGAAGGGCGGCTCGAGTGCTCTGGAGGCACTCGATCCGCCCTTCTTCTGTTCGCGGGAAAATCAGCCGCGCACGAGCGTCGTGCCGGTCGCCGAGAGGGCGCTGAGGATCGGGTAGAAGTACGTGTTCACGGTGTCACCGCCGGAAAGCAGGCCCTGCGCCTGGTTGCCGGAGATGAACGAGCCGCCCGAGTCGCCGTGGTCGGACCGGGCGTTGGTGAGCACCATGCCGCTGACGGTGCCCTCGGGGTAGCGCACGGTCTGGTTCTTGGCGCGGATCGTGCCGCAGGTCCAGCCCGTGGTGGAGCCCGACTTGCAGACGGACGCGCCCACGGCCGCGGCCGTCGAGCCCGTCACGCGGGTGCCGTTGTTGATCTGGCCGACCGGGGTCCAGTTGCTGTTGACTCGTGCGTACGCGTAGTCGCTGCCCGGGAAGCGGTAGGTCGAGAACGAGCCCATGGACACGCGGTTGTAGCCGGTCAGCGGGCCCGCACCGGTGAGCGCGGCGCAGTGGCCGGCCGTGAGGAAGCCGCCGTTCACGGAGAAGCCGACGGAGCAGCGCGACGAACCGCCGATGTAGTACGCGTCACCGCCGAGCACGTTGTAGTGCAGCTGCGGCTTGGCTGCGGTCTCCGTGACCTCCAGCGAGGAAGTGTCCACACCGGACTGGCGGGCGAACTTCTCCGCCGCCGCCCGCTGTCCCTTGAGGACGGTGATCGTCACGCGGTTCGACGCCGGGTCCACGCCCCACGCCGTGACCGACTGCGGCGCCGTCTTCTCACCCGCATTGAGCTTGGCCACGCTGGAGTCGAGCTGACGCTCACTGAAGCGCACGACCTGCGCCTCCGCGCCCGCCGCGCGCACCTTCTCCACGAGCGAAGCGTCGGTCACGCCGACGCGCGCCTTGCCCGTGTCCGCGTCGTAGCTCGCGCCGCCGAAGCTGTCGCCGAGCGCGGTTTCCAGCGCCTGGCCCACCTTCGTGGCGGAGTCCTCGGCGGCGAGCCGGGCGATTGCCTGGTCGTGGGTGAGACCGAGGTCGCGCTGCATCGCCGGCACCATGTCGGGGTTCAACAAGGTGGCACCCGCGACCGGGCTCGTGACCGCGGCCATCGTGCCCGCCGTCGCGGCGGCGACGGCGGCGATACCGAGGAATCTGATGATCTTCATGCTTCCTCCCTCGTGATTACGCGCGGCACCGGTGCGGCCACGCGGCGCATCCCTTCCCCCGGGATGAGAGCGTGCAGCGTGGTCCAATCCACTGCAATAAGGGCTCGGCGGGGATAGGTATACGCAATCCCCTTGGCCGAACGCCCTGCTCCAGACGCCGTATCGGCACCATTTTCTCTCGCGGCACCGTCCATAAGTAGGGATTCCGGCAACTACTTTGCGTAGCTCTTTCAGCGGCCAGAACGTGTTATGCGCCCCTGGAACGTGGGGATGCCCGAGGTTTCGTACGCATGGTGATCCTGCGCCGAAGATCCGTCTGCCAACCGGTGACGCTGTGTACGCAGACGTGTGAGCCGGGTGCCGAGACGCAGGTCGTCGGCTGGTTTACGGGTGGCTGAACGCTGCTTAGGCTCCCGACGAAACGGACAAGCGTGCAGGGAGGTCGACATGTCGCAGGCCGTCCCCCGTCCGACGTCGGTCACCGTACGCACCGGGCCGACGGCTTTCGCGGGCCGGGACCAGGAGCTCACCGCGGTGGCCGAGGTACTCACCCACCGACCGGCCGCCGTGCTCGTGGAGGGTGACCCGGGGATGGGTCGCTCGCGCCTGCTGGCCGAGCTGGCGCGACGGCCCGAATTCTCCGATGGCCGCGTGCTGCGTGGGATTTGCCAGCCGTTGCGCGAGCCGTTCCCGTACGGGCCGGTGCTGGAGGCGTTGCACGCGGTGGGCGAGCGTCCGCTGGGACCGCTGAGCCCCGTGGCCGGCGTGCTGCGGCCACTGCTGCCGGAGCTGGCCGACCGGCTGCCGCCGACGCCCGAGCCGCTGGACGACCCGAGCGCGCAGCGGCACCGCGTGTTCCGCGCCGTGCGGGAGCTATTTGTCGCATGTGGACCGACGATCCTGCTGGTCGACGACCTGCAGTGGGCCGACGAGGGCACGTGCGACCTGATGCGGTTCCTCGCCGTCGACCTGCCGCCCGAGCTGGCCGTGGTGGCCGCTTATCGCACGGGCGCGCAGCCGTGGCCGGGGCCGTTGGGCGCGCCGGTGCGGGCGGCGCCGAGTGTCCACACGGCACGCGTCGCGCTCGGGCCGCTCGACGTCGCGGCGGTGCGGGCGATGGCCGTGCACGTGCTCGAACTGCCGCGTGTGAGTGACGAGTTCGCGGCGAAGCTGCACGAGTGCACGGGCGGGATCCCGTTCGTGGTCGAGGAAACGTTGCGGGCCTTGCGGAACGTGCCGTTGCCGGCGAGTGAGGGACTGTCGGATCGGCTGCTGGAGAACCTGGAGGTGCCGGCGCCGTTGCGGGAGTCCGTGACGGAGCGGCTGGCCGCGTTGCCCGCGGAGGCGGCGCAGCTGACGCGGGCCGCGGCAGTGCTGTCGGTGCCTGCGGAGCCGGCGACGCTGGCCGAGGTGGCGGGGCTCGGTGAGGAGTCGCTGCGGGCGGCGCTACTGGCCGCGTTGGCCGGGGGTTTGGTGGCTGAGCTGGGTGAGAACCGGTACGGCTTCCGGCATCCACTGGCGCGCAAGGCCGTGTACGACACGGTGAGCGGCCCGGAGCGGACGTTGCTGCACACGGAATCGATGCGGGTGCTGGGCGCGTTGCCGTCGCCGCCTTCGTTGTTGCTGGCTCAGCACGCGTATGCGGCCGGGCGCACGGAGAAATGGCTTCGTTATGCGGAAGCGGCAGCCGACGAGGCCATCGTCCACGGCGAGACCTCGCGCGCGATCGACCTGTTGCAGGCCGTGCTGCCGGCCTCTGACGACGTCGGACGGCTCGCCACGAAGCTGAGCCAGGTGGCGCTGCGCGGCTTTCGCCCGGACGTGATCGAGACGTTGGAACGCGTGTTGGAGGACCGGCCGCTGCCGCCGACCGTGCGCGGGACGATCCGGCTGTCGCTCGGCATGCTGCTGGTGCGCACGATCGGACGGCTGGAACGCGGGCGCGAGGAGGTGGAGCGTGCCGTCGCCGAGCTCGTGGACCGGCCGGAGCTGGCCGCGCGCGGCATCAACCTGCTGGCGCAACCCGTCGACGGGCTCACTCCCCTTTCGTGGCACGAAGGCTGGACGCGGCGGGCGCGAGAAGTCCATTCCGGACTGACGGACCCGGAGCTGCGGCTGGCGCTGACCGTCGACCGGATCACCAACGCTTCGCACATCGGCGACGGTTCGGTGTGGGCGGAGTTCGAGGCGCTGCCGGACGTCGGCGACAGCGTGGCCGAGCGCGTGCAGCTCGCGCGGCTGTGGTGCAACCTGGCCGACGCGCAGTCGTGGGCCGGGCGCCTCGATCGGGCCACCCGGCTCGTCGAGGAGGGCGCGCGGCGCGCTTCGGACGCGGGGGCGCTGTACGCGATCGGCCTGATCCAGGGCACACACGCGCGGCTGGCGTGGTTCCGCGGCGAGTGGGACGGGCTCGCGGAGACGGCGGAGGACGTGCGCTCGCGGTACCCGGAGCTGGGGCCCATCGTGATGGAGACTTCGCTGGTGCTCGGCGGTTTGGCGGCGGTTCGGGGCGAATTCGCTGTGGCTGCTGAACATTTGGCGCGTGCATCGGTTCCCGCTGACGGACCGATCCCCGTGGTGCTTTCGGCCGCTTCGGTGCAGATCGGGATCCTGTTGGCGGGCGACGACGTGGCGGGTGCTTGCGCCGTCGCCGACGTCGCCGTCGATGCGGCGCGACGCAAGGGCGTCTGGGTGTGGGCGGCGTCCCTGGTGCCCGCGGCGGCCGAGGCATTCGCGCGCGCGGGCCGCTGGTCGGACGCCGACGCGTTCGTCGAGGAGTTCGCGCGCGGCATCACCGGCCGCGACGCACCCCTGGCCGTGGCCGCGTTGTCCGCGGGCCGCGCGGTGTTGACGGGCGCCCGCGGCAAACACCTAGCGGCGGCCGCGGGCTTCGACGCCGCAGCCGCCGCGTACGCCCGTTTGCCGATGCCGTACCTGGCGACGTCGATGGTCGAGCGCGCCGCCTGCCTGCGCCTGCTGGCGGGCCAACGCCCGGCCGTCGACGCGCTGTCCGCCGCGGGCCGCGCGTACGAACGCCTCGGCGCCACGCGTGACGCCGGCCGCTGCCACCACCTGCTCCGCGAGCACGGCGCGTGGGCCCCTTCGCAACGCGGCCGCCGCGGCTACGGCCGCGAGCTGTCCCCGCGCGAACGCGAGGTCGCCCGCATGCTCGCCGAGGGCCGCACGAACCGCGAGATCGCCGACGGGCTGTTCCTGTCGCCGCGCACGGTGGAACAACACGTCGCGAAGGTGCTGCGCAAGCTGGGCGCACGGGGGCGGGCGGACGTCGGCCGCCACCTCCCGTCGGGAGACGCGGCGGTTTCGTGACAGGGTGCTTGGATGGCACCCATCGAACTGGCCCTCGGCGACCTCACCGAACAACACGTCGACGCCATCGTCAACGCCGCCAACTCCTCCCTCCTCGGCGGCGGCGGAGTCGACGGCGCCATCCACCGCAAGGGCGGCCCGGAGATCCTGGCCGAATGCCGTGCCTTGCGCGCCGGCCACTACGGGAAGGGGCTCCGCACGGGCCGGGCCGTGGCCACTACCGCGGGCCGGCTGCCTGCCCGTTGGGTTGTTCACACGGTGGGGCCGGTGTGGTCTTCTTCGGAAGACCGCTCGTCTTGGCTGGTGGACTGCCACCGCAACTCACTGGCGGTGGCTGCTTCACTCGGCGCCCGGACGGTCGCGTTTCCGGCCATCTCGACGGGTGTGTATCGGTGGCCGCTCGAGGATGCGGCGCGGATCGCGGTGTCGACGGTTCGGGATGCGGATACGTCGGCGTTCGATTTTGTGCGGTTTGTGTTGTTCGATCAGCGGGCGTATGACGCGTTCGCGGCGGAGCTGTAGCAGCATGCGCGCAACCGCCTTACCGTGACGCACGTGAACTCAGGTGAGGCCGGCGCCCTGCCGGCGTGGCGGAGGGCGACCGCCGGGGAGACGCGGTGGCCGGCCGCCGGAGTGGTGGTGGGGACGCTCGCGTTGCAGTTGGCGTTGCCGGACAGGGTGGTGTTGAGGCCGTGGTGGCTGTTGCCCGCGGTGTCGGTGCTGTTGCTCGTCGCGTTGTTGTTGATCAATCCCGGGCGGATGGGCGAGTTCAGCAGGGTCGAGCGGATCGTGTCGCTGGTGCTGCTGGCGCTGGTGAGCGCGACCACGGCGGCGTCGGCGGTGCGGCTGGTGCTGGGGATCGTGCAGGGGTCGTTCAGCGGGCACGCGCCGCAGGTGCTGGTGAGTGGCGCGATCGTGTACTGGACGAACATCGTCGTCTTCTCGCTCTGGTACTGGGAGTTCGACCGCGGCGGACCGGCGCGTCGGGCGAAGGGGCGGGCAGAGTTCCCCGACCTGCAGTTCCCTCAGATGGACAGCCCCGAGCTCACCAGCCAGGACTGGGAGCCGCGCTACGCCGACTACCTGTACCTCTCCTTCACCAACTCCACGGCTTTCAGCCCCACTGACGTCATGCCGCTGCGGATCTGGGCGAAGCTGACGATGATGGTGCAGGCCGGGGTGTCGCTGCTGCTCGCGGTGATGGTGTTTGCCTGGGCGGTCGGAGCGCTGCAGGGATAAGCATTCGCGCGACACGGGCCCAACCAGGTATACACCGAGCATGCCCGAACCCCCGTACTACGCGGTGATCTTCACGTCCCGCCGCACCGAAGGCGACCACGGCTACGCCGAGCGCACCGCCCGGATGTCGGCGCTCGCGGCGGAGCAGGACGGCTACCTGGGCGAGGAGTCGGCGCGCGACGAGTCGGGCCTCGGGATCACGGTGTCGTACTGGCGGGACGAAGAAGCCATCGCCGGGTGGCGCGAGAACCTCGAGCACACCGAGAGCCGCCGACGGGGCCGCGCGGAGTGGTACGAGGAGTTCGAAGTGCGGGTGGCCCGCGTCGAGCGGTCGTACGGCTTCACGCGCTGACGTCCGGTCCGCGAAGCACCGAGCCCCGCGGACCGGACCGAACGCTAGTGCCGCGTCATCGTGAAGCTCTGGCCGTCCGAGCCGATGGCGCCCGGGCTGAAGGTGGCGGAGCCGCGGTCGTCCGCGTCGAGGCCTTCGGGGCTGGTCGACGCGAGGCTCTGCCCGTTGAACTTCACGCCGCTGAACGAGATCCCGCCCGAGATCGTCGGGTACGAGTCCGTCGGCGACTCGATGATCGCCTCGGCCGAGGAGTGCTTGGAGGTCAACGTCTTGCTGATCGTCTTCGACCAGCCCTTGGTGGTGTCGCTGATGTCCAGCTTGTAGGTGTTCGTCCCGCTGCGCGTGACCGTCGCGGAGATGTGGTCACCGGCGCTGACCGGGGCGGACGAGGACGAGTAGTACACCGGCGCCGCCGGGTACATCTCGTACCAGGCCTGGTAGACGGGGCGGCCGCTGGAGCAGTCCGTGGCCACGCCCGTCTGCTCCACAGTGGACGATCCGTCACCGTCGATGCCGACCCACGGGGCGAACAGGTCGTTGCTGGACCGGCAGGTCACCGACGGTTCCGTCCAGCTCGCGGTCGCGGTCGTGAAGCTGCCGAAGCTCACGTAGCCGCCCCAGTTGCCGCCCGAGAAGCTCTGGCCGTGGAACGAGCCGAACGACGGCGTGCTGACCGTCGCGACGCCGGCCGCGGCCGCGATGCTCGCCGCGGCGGCCGCCGTGACGGCCAGCACCCGCGCGGTCCGTGAGGAGAGGGGGGAGTTCATGCGGATCCAATCTGATCACCGATGGGGACTCGGGGTGTTACAGGCGGTGCGCACCGGTAACAAGTGTTGGATCCGCGTGAGCAGGTGGGTAGCTACTTTCGAAGGGTATTCACATCTCGGGAAAACTTCACCAATATGTCCCGAATTTCCCTTCTGTACGCCGAAGTCCGTGACGGCCGCCCCGGGAAGGCGAGGCGGCCGCCACGGTGTGCCCGTCCTCCGCGCGGAAGGACGGACACGGGTGGACTACCGCGCCGAGCGCGTGAGCGCGGCGTCCACGAACTGGGTGGTGTAGGTCTTCGAGAGGTCGATCTGGTCCTTCTTCGGCTTCACGTTGCTCGACGACGCGCCGAGCACGTTGAGCACGTTCCGCGCCCCGGCCGGATCCATGCGGCCGTCGGCGGTGAACATCGGCAGGCTGTCCTCCAGCGACTTCACGTACAACGCCTTGTCCCCGCCCGCGAACGACGGCGGCATCACGTCGGCGACCTGCTCCGCCGTGTGGTTCTTCAACCACCGCAACGAATCCACGTACGCGTTGGCCAGCTTCTGCACGATGTCCGGGTAGCGCTTCACGATCTCGCAGCTCATGTAGAGCGAGCTGGCCGGGTACAGCCCGCCGAGCGCGGCGCGCGTGCCCTCGACCGTGCGCATGTCGTAGAGGATCTTGGCCTGGCCGGTGTTGGTGAGCTGCGCGATCGTCGGGTCCGTGGTCATGCCCGCGTCGATGGAACCCTGCTGCATGGCGGAAATGAACGTCTGGCCGGCGCCGACCTTCACCGGCGTGTAGTCCTTGCCGTCCACACCGCCGCGGCTCGCGAGCGCCTTGGTGAGGAAGTCCGTGGACGAACCCAGCGACGTCACGCCGAGGTTCTTGCCGCGGAAGTCCTTTCCGGACTGGATTTCCGGCGCCTTGGCGGACGCGACCATCTCGGCCTCACCCGGAACGTTCGAGAACTGCACCACGCTCGTGAGGCACTGCTCCTTGGCCTGAAGATCGATCGTGTGGTCGTAGAACCCGACCACGGCCTGCACCTCGCCGGCCAGCAACGACGTCTCCGCGTTCGCGCCCGACGGCTGGTCGAACAGCTCGACGTCGAGGCCCTGCTTCTCGTACTCGCCGAGCTGCTGGGCGAGCTGGCCCGGCAGGTAGATGACCTTGGAGATGCCGCCGATCATGATCTTCAGGTGCGGTTTGCCGCCGTTGCCGAGGTCGATCTGGCGCGAATCGCGGCAGGCCGTGACGCCGGCGAGGGTGAGCAGAGCGGCGCCGACCGCGAGTGTCCTTTTCAGACGCATCAGATCACCGCGCCGGCCTGGGTGGTGATCTGCGGCCGCCAGCGCAGCAGCCGCGACTCGGCCGTGCCGATACCCCATTCCGCCAGCAGGGCGACGACGGTGACGATCAGCATGCCCGCGTAGACACCGGCGGTGTCGAAGGTGCCCTGCGCATTGGCGATCAGGAAGCCCATGCCGGCCTTCGCGCCGGTGTACTCGCCCACGACCGCGCCGATCAGCGCGAACCCGAACGCCACGTGCAGCGACGACAGGATCCACGACGTCGCGCTCGGCAGCACGATCGAGCGCAGCACGGCCCAGCGCGACGCGCCGAGGATGCGCGCGTTGTCGATCAGGTTGCGGTCCACCTCGCGAGCACCGGTGAAGGCGTTGAAGAACACCGCGAAGAACACGAGCACCACGACCGTCGCGACCTTCGACGACATGCCGAGGCCGAACCAGATCACGAACAACGCGGCGAGCACGATGCGCGGCAAAGCGTTGGCGGCCTTGATGAACGGCGCCAGCACGTCGGCGAGATACTGGCTGCGGCCCAGCACCACGCCGAACACCACGCCGAGGATCGCGCCGAGTACGAACCCGAGCACGGCTTCCTCCACCGTCACCAGGATCTGGTACCAGATGGAGCCGAAATCGGTGCCGGTCGTGAACCACTCCACGAGCCGTTCCCAGATCTTCGACGGCATCGAGTAGAAGAACGGGTCGATCCAGTAGCGGCCCGCGAGTTCCCAGCTGCCGAGCCACACCACGACGATCGCCAGGCGGAGCAACCAGATGTTGCGCCGGCGCGCGTTGGTCTTGAGCTTCTGGCGCGCGATGAGGCTCGCTTCGTCTTCGATCCGCGGGTTCGGGTTCGACGGCGGGACGATCAGATCAAGCGACACTGGTCGCCCCCTTCTGGCGGGCCTTGTCGACCTCGCCGCGCAGCGATTCCCAGATATCGGAGTAGATCGAGCGGAACTCTTCAGTGAGGCGCAGGTCCTCGACCTTGCGCGGACGTTCCAGCGGGATCTCGAAGACGTCCTTCACCGTCGCCGGGCTCGTGGTCAGGACCACGACCTTGTCGGCGAGCGCGATGGCCTCGTCGAGGTCGTGCGTCACGAAGATCACGGCGGCGCCGGAACCGGACCACAGGCGCAGCAGCTCGTCCTGCATCAACGCGCGGGTCTGCACGTCGAGCGCCGAGAACGGCTCGTCCATCAGGAGGATCTTCGGGTCGGTGACCAGCGTCTGCGCCAGGGCGACGCGCTTGCGCATGCCGCCGGAAAGCTGGTGGGGGTAGTACTTCTCGAAGCCTTCGAGCCCGACGCGGCCGATCCAGTCACGGGCCTTCTCGCGAGCGTCCGCTTTGGACACTCCGCGGAAGCGCGGGCCGGACGCGACGTTGTCCAGCACCGAACGCCACGGCATCACGGCGTCGGTCTGGAACATGTAGCCCACACCGTCCGGAATGGACTTCACCTCGGCGCCGTTCACGCGGACGCTGCCGGCCGAGGCCGGCTGCAGGCCGCTGACCAGGGATAACGTGGTCGACTTTCCGCAGCCGGTGGGACCGACGACCGCGACGAACTCGCCCGGCTGCACGGTCATGGTCAGGTCGCGGACCGCGGTGTGGACGGATCCGGAGCCGCTGGGGAACCTTTTGGTCGCGTGCTCGAGTTCGATGAGGGGTGGCGCCATCGTGGTGACTCCTTCGTCACGGTGGGGACTGCGACGGAGGTTAAGAGCGCATCAAGAGCCCGGGAAGCTTGTCGACGTTCTGCGTGCGCTCTGCTCGTTCTCCACGTTTTGCTCATTTCGCGCACGGCCCTGAGCTGGGGGTATGTTGCCTGGCATGCCGAAGTGGGCGTTGTTCGAACGCATGCGGTTCACCCGCCAGGTCCTGCTGCTGCAGATCGGGGTGGTGGTGCTGGTGGTAGGGCTCGGCGTCGCTCTCGTGAGCTGGCAGCTGCGGTCGACGTTGACGGAGCAATACGGCGAGCGGGCGCTGGCGGTCGCGAAGTCGGTGGCGGTGGACCCCGTGGTGGTGGAGGGTGCGGCGGCGCGGCGGCAAGGTGGGGTGCTGGAGGCGCACGCTGCCGCGGTGTCGAAGGTCAATGGCGCACTGTTCGTGGTGGTCACGGACGACCGCGGCATCCGCCTTGCACACCCGACGCCGACCGAGATCGGCGACAAGGTCAGCACTTCGGCAGCGGAAGCGTTGGCGGGCAACGATGTCATCAGCGAGTTCGACGGCGGCACGCTCGGGCCTTCCGTGCGGAGCAAGACGCCGATCTGGCAAGGGAAACGAGTGGTCGGCGAGGTCAGCGTCGGCTACCAGGTCGGCAAGCTGACCGAGGACTTCAACCGGCTGCTGCTGATCACGCTGGCGTTCGCGGCGGGCGCGCTGCTGCTCGGCGCCGGCGCGTCCGCACTGCTCAACCGCCGGCTGCGCCGCGTGACCCACGGCCTCGAACCGCACGAGCTGACCGAGCTGCTCTACGAACGCGAAGCCGTGCTGCACGGGATCGGCGAGGGGATGCTGGCCGTCGACGGGTCACGCCGGGTGTCGGTGCGCAACGACGAAGCCGAGCGGCTGCTCGGGATCGACCTGCCGGTGGGGGCCACTTTGGACGAGCTGGACCTGTCGCCGCGGGTGCGCAAGGCCGTGGCCGATGGGCAGCCCGTGGACAATCTCCTTGCGGTGGCCGGAAACCGCGTGCTGGTGATGAACTCACGCGCAGTGCAGCGGGACGACCGGGCGCTCGGGACCGTGCTGACGTTCCGCGACCGCACCGACCTCGACACGCTCAGCCGCGAGCTCGACGGCATCCGCTCACTGTCCGATGGCCTGCGCGCGCAGCGGCACGAGTTCGCGAACCGGCTGCACACGTTGTCGGGGCTGTTGCAGCTCGGACACCACGCCGAGGCCGAGGAGTACCTGCAGACGCTGACCGAGACGACGTCCGCGCGCTCGGCGCCGCTGGGTGGAGACGCCGTGCGCGACCCGTACCTGCAGGCGTTGCTGGTGGCGAAGTCCGAGCAGGGGCTGGAAAAGGGCGTGGAGCTGAAGCTGGCGGACGACTCGTTCGTGCGCGGTTCGGTGACCGACCCCGTTGCGACCGGGACCGTGATCGGCAACCTCGTGGACAACGCTCTGCACGCCGCCCGCATGGGCCCGCGCCGGCCGGCGACGGTGGAGGTCGGGCTGTTCGCGGAGGGCTCGGCGCTGCACGTGTCCGTTGTGGACAGTGGGCTCGGCGTGCCGGATTCGTTGCGTGACACACTCTTCGACGAAGGCGTCTCGACGAAACTCACGCCCGGCCACGGGCTGGGGCTCGCCCTCGCGCGGCAGGCGGCCCGCGTTCGCGGCGGGGACGTCTGGCTCGCCGACGCCGGCGGCGAGGCGGCGGGCGCGCTGTTCGTCGCGAAACTGCCTGATCTGCTCGTGGAGGCTCTTTCATGATTCGCACGCTCATCGTCGACGACGACTTCCGGGTGGCGGGCGTCCACGCGGGGTTCGTGGCGGAGGTGCCGGGCTTCACCGTCGCGGGCATCGCGCACACTGCCGCGGAGGCGCGCGCCCGCGTGCGCGAACTGACGCCGGACCTCGTGCTGCTCGACGTCTACCTGCCCGACGAGCCCGGCCTCTCCGTGCTGCCGGACCTCGCGACGGACACCATCGTCCTCTCCGCCGCGACCGACGCGGCGTCCATCACCGCCGCCATCCGCGCCGGCGCCCTGAACTACCTGATCAAGCCCTTCACGACGCGCCAGCTGGCCGAGCGGCTCACCGCGTACGCCCGCTTCCGCACCCAGGTGACCACCGACCGCCCCTTCACCCAGGACGACGTCGACCGCGCCTACCGCGCACTGCACGACCAGGACCGCGCGACCACCCCGAAGGGCCAGTCCAGCGCGACGGCCCGGCTCGTGTCGGAGCAGCTACGGACGTCGGGCGCTCCGCTGTCGGCGGCGGAGATCGCCGGCGAACTGGGCATGGCGCGCGCCACGGCCCAGCGCTACCTCACCGCCCTGGCCGACTCGGGCGCGGTGGAAATGCGCCTCCGCTACGGGGCGACCGGACGCCCGGAACACGAGTACGTCTGGATCGGCTGACCCTGGCCGGGCTGAAAGAACCGCTGGTCAGCGACGTGACATCCGGTCCGCCAAGTCGATCCACGGCTGCCACTGCGACATGTACTCGTCGAACTGCGTGGCGGCCGGTGACTTGGCCGGAGTGGACTTCGTGTCAGAGCGGAGGTCGTCGTCGTCCGGGGTGGATGTGGGGCGGTGGTCGGAGCCGCCGGCGGAGGTGCGGGGGGTGGTGGGGCGGCTGGCAACGTGCTGCTTCGCGGGCGTGGCGGCCTTGTGGTCGGGGACCGGGACGTACACGGTCACCGGGGCGGCCGGGGGCGCGGCGGCGGCAGGCGTCGAGGCGGGAGCCGGAAGCGGAGGGGCCTGGGCGACGAGCTCGCGCTGGTCGGTCGGCACGGCGACGTCGTCGGTGGTGGTGCGGCCGGTGAAGGAGCCCGAGAACAGGCCGCCGGCGAACCAGCCGAGGGCGAGCAGGGTCAGGGCGGCGGTACCGGCGCCCCAGCCGCGCGTGCGGCGTCGGGCGACGACGCGCGGGCGCGGCGCGAGAGGCGCGAGCACGGTGGCGCTGGCCCCGTCGCCGGCGATGGGCAGGAGGGCGGGCACCACGGAGATCGGCTGGGTGTCCTCCGGACTGCGGCGCCTGCGCGGCACGCTCGCCGCGAGGATGCCGGTGCGGTCGAGCAGCTCATCGGCGGGCGAGGTGGCGCGTCGCTCGGCGGTGCGCAGCATGGAAGGTACCTCCGGGGTACGGGCACTCGGATGGACGTCAGCATTCTGGTGCATTTCCGACGGGTTTGTCAGAAAGGCAACTCCATTGGGTGACGGTGACTTTCCGGGGCAACCGAACTCCCGCACGTCGGACGCGATTCAGTCCTTCCCCATCCGTTTGAAGCCGAGCCGCGCCATAGTCGCGAGCGGCCGCTGATACGCCGATCCGAGCAAGCGCGGGATGGCGTCGATGACGTACGCGTCGGGTCCGATGAGGATCCTGGCGGACCGCCGTTCCACCCCGCGGATGATCGTTTCGGCGGCTTTCTTCGGTGTGGTCAGCGCAATTTTCTCGAAGCCCGCCGCCGCGGCCTCCTGATCGCCGTCGTTGCCGCCGCGCGCGTGGCGGGCGATGTTGGTCTTGATGCCCCCCGGGTGCACGCAGCTCACGGCCACCGGATGACGCGCCGCGAGCATTTCTTCGCGCAACGCCTCGGTGAATCCGCGAACGGCGAACTTGGCCGCATTGTAAGCACTCTGAGTGGGCACTCCGACGAATCCGAACACGCTCGAAATGTTCACGAGGTGTCCATCGCCGGAGCCGATGAGGTGCGGCAGGAACGCCTTGGTCCCGTTCACGACGCCGCCGAGGTTGATCCCCATCAGCCAGTCGTAGTCCTCGAACGTCATGTCCTCCACCGTGGCGCCCAACGCGACGCCGGCGTTGTTGACCACGACGTTGACCCGGCCGAACGCATTGGCCACCTCGTCCGCGTGCGCCAGTACGGCGGCGCGGTCGGAGACGTCGAGCGAGTAGCCCCGCACGTCCGCACCTTGCGCCTTCGCCGCCTCGACCGTGCTCTCCAGGCCCCCGGCGTCCACATCGGACAGTGCCAGCCGCGCGCCGCGCAGGCCCAGCCCGAGCGCGAGCGCGCGGCCGATGCCCGAGCCCGCTCCGGTGATGACCGCGACCTTGTCGGTGAACTCCTTCATCGCCGCTCCCCTCGTCCGGTGCTCCAGGTTTTGGATACTAGTGGCGGGAGCGATCTTCGGGAGGATGGATGCGGCGGGCACGGGTGGTGCTCGCGCTGGGCGCGGTGGTGGTGCTCGGCGCGACGGGGACCGTCATGGCCGTCGCCGGGCACCGTGCGTCACCAGCGCAAACGCCCGCGCGGCCCGGCAACGCGGCCGTCGGCGCGCTGTTCGTCAACGGCTCCCACTACTGCACCGCGAGCGTCGTCCACAGCGACCGCGGCGACGAGCTGCTCACCGCCGCCCACTGCCTCCACGACGGCGCGGGCGGCACGTACTTCACCGGCGTCACCTTCGCGCCCGGCTTCCACGACGGCGTGGCTCCGTTCGGCTTCTGGGACGTCGGCGACGAGCTCGTGGCGCAGGGCTGGGCCGACGAGTCCGACCCGGACCTCGACGTCGGCTTCGCCACCGCCCACCAGGCCGGCGCGAGTGGATCGCTCGAGACCGTGACGGGCGCGAACCGTCTCGGCGCGAACGGTCCGTTCGCGCGATCCGTGACGGTCACCGGCTACCCCGACGGCTCCGACGTCCCCACCGTCTGCAGCACGACTACCTCGAAGGAGGACACGTTCCAGCTGCGCGTGGACTGCTCGGGCTTCGCCACCGGCACCAGCGGCGGCCCGTTCGTGGCCGACGCCGACCCACGCACGAAGCTCGGCACCGTCATCGGCGTGATCGGCGGCTTCGAGACAGGCGGCGATACCGACGACGTGTCGTACTCCAGCTACTTCGACGACGACGTCACCGCGCTGTACCGGCAAGCCACCTCGCGCCGGTGAGCGCCGATGGCGGATGATGCGGCGTATGAGCGAGCCCGTGCGTGACGTGCCCATCACCGGCGAACCGATCCGGCTCGGCCAGTTCCTGAAGCTGGCCGGCCTCGCCGAGGACGGCGGCCACGCCAAGGACCTCATCGAGAACGAAGCGGTCACCGTGAACGACGAGGTCGAGACCCGCCGCGGCCGCCAGCTCTCCGACGGCGACGTGGTGGCCGTCGGTGGCGACCGCGGACGGGTGACGCTCGCGCGCTAACCCATGCTGGTCAGCGGCGGTAGCCCGAGCCCGAGCGCCAGCGAATCGAGCTGCCGCCGCACCGGGGCGCTGAGCGGCACGCCCAGCGCCCGGCACTGTTCGAGGTACTGGGCTTCGCGCCAGCCGGGGTAGCGGATCGGCGTGCCGCCTTCCCAGCCGAGCATGCTGCCGAACAACGCGCTGGCCGCGCGGTAGAAGCCGTCGGCGCTGCGCAGCGTGGTGGGCGCGATGGCGAGCACGAGCAGGCCCGTGTCGTTCTCGTGGTCGGCGACGCCGGAGAGCACGCCCGCCAGCACGTCCACGAGCAGCGCGAAGCCCGCGAACTGCGGGTTGCGCGAGGCGTCGCCCAGGTCGACGTCGAGGACGAACTCCGGGTACGCGCCGGCGGGCGCGGCCATGCCGAGCGGGTGGCCGGCACCGACCTCGCCGGCGGCCATCACCAGGCCGATCATCCCGTGGGGCAACGCGCGCGCCGCGTGGTGCCCGACGCGGCCGAACGGCCCGACGCCCCGCATCGAAATCAGCCCGACGCCGAAGCGCCCGGCCCGCGTGACGGCGCGGTCCATCGCGTCGCCTACGGCCCACAGGCCGGTGGCGCGCCGGTAGTCGATGAGCGCGGCGGCACCGCGGTCGGCGATCAGCAACGGCTCGGCGCGCGCCGCGACCTCACCGTTTTCCAGAGCGGGCAGGTGAATTCGCAGCAGCTCCACGACGCCGGTGTCGGGCGAACCCGTGAGATCGCCGTGGCACAAGGCTTCCGCGGCCATGCGCGCGCGATCGTCGGGAAAATCATGTGCCACAAGGATCAGGGAAACGAGCGTGACCAGTTCATCGGCGGGCACGCGCTGCCAGACCTGTTCGGGAATCGGTGTGTCTTCAGGGACTTCTTGAACGACGGCGGAGCGGGCGGGACGCAGCGAACGTGGTCTGAGGGGCACTTCATCGAGACTGCCCAAGCGCGTCTGGCGGCGTCAACGAGGATGGCCCGACAGTGTGATGAGGGCTCCCGAAGGGACGTACCCTGTCACGCATGTGCCGAAACATCACGACGCTGCGCGGGCTCCAACCGTCCGCGACAACCGAAGAGATCGAAGCGGCAGCACGCCAGTACGTCCGCAAGGTGACCGGCGTGCAGTCGCTTTCGGACGCCACGCGCGACCCGTTCGAGGCGGCGGTGGCGGAAATCGCGGCGATCACCGCGCGGTTGCTGGACGAGCTCCCGGACCGCCGTCAGCCCCCGGCGACCGTGCCGCCGCTCCGCCGGCCGGAAGTGCGGGCGCGGATGGCGTTGAAGGAACTGAAGAAGCCCTGACGCCGCCTGGAAATGCTTGAGGCGTTCGCGGCGCGACCTGGGGGTCCGCCGGAGTGACAGGTTCAGGGTCGGGCTCGGGGACGTTCCCGATCCGCGCCGACCGGCTGTCTCCCTAGCGTCGGCGGCATGCGTAAAAGATCCCTGATCGCCGTTTTCACCGCCGCACTGTGCTTGCTCGGCTCCGTCCCCGCGACGGCCGCGCCGCGGCTGCACCTGCCCGTGCCGAGCGGGCGTCACGCCGTCGGCACGCAGGACCGCTACCTTGTGGACCGGAAGCGCGAAGAGCCGTGGACCGGCGGGCCGCGCGAGCTGATGATCACGCTCACCTACCCGGCGCTGCCCGGCGGCCGGCCGGCGCCGTACCTGCCCGACGGCATCGCCGCGGCCGTGAACGCGCAGGCCCACGCCGCCCTCGGCGCCGGCCCGTTCGACTTCGGCTTCACCACGCCCGCCCGCGCGGGCGCGACGATGCTGCCCGGCCGGCACCCGGTGCTCCTCTACTCCCCCGGCGCGCAGAGCTCGCGCCTGCTCGGCACCGTGCTGGTCGAGCAGCTGGCCAGCGAGGGCTACGTCGTGATCAGCCTCGACCACACGCACGACGCGCTCGCGGTGGACCTGCCGGGCGGACGCGTCGAACCGAGCACGCTGCCGCCTTCATCGGAAGCGGTGAACCGGAAGCTCATCGCCACCCGAGTGGCCGACGTGGAGTTCGTGCTGGACCGGCTGGGGCTCGACCGCCTCGGCATGTTCGGCCACTCCGCCGGCGGCTTCACCGCGGCCGAGGTCATGGCCGCCGACCCGCGCGTGGTGGCCGGCGCGAACCTCGACGGCAGCATGGTCTTCAACGCGGCCGAGGGCCGGTTCGGCCGAGCCGCGACCGAGGGGCTGGACCGGCCGTTCCTGCTGATGAGCGCGGGTGACCACAGCAGCGTGACCGATCCGTCTTGGACTTCGTTCGTCAGCCATCAGCGCGGGCCGCTCGTCGACCTCCACGAGCCGGCGGGCGAGCACGGCTCGTTCACGGACTACCAGGCGTGGCTGCCGCAACTCGGCGCTGACCCGGCGAAGGTGCGCGCCGTGATCGGCGACGTGGACCCGGAGACCATGCTGCGCAAGGAAAAAGCCGCCCTCAGCGGCTTTTTCGACGCGCACTTGCGGAAGCGGAGGGATTTGAACCCCCGGTAGGTTTCCCTACGGACGCTTTCAAGGCGTCTGCATTCGGCCGCTCTGCCACGCTTCCCTGTCGGTCAGGGTATCGCGCCGGTTGTCCAGGTCGTCCAGGTGTTCGAGGACGCGGCCGAAGACCGCGCCGACCGTGGACTGTTCCTCCGGGGTGAGCAGGTCGATGAGGTGCTCGCGGGCGCCGCGCACGTGGGTGGGCGCGGCGGCGTCGAGCAGGGCCTGGCCGGCGCCGGTGAGCTCGGTGATGACGCCGCGCTTGTCGTCCGGGTCGGGGCAGCGCCGGACAAGGCCGCCGACCTCCAGCTTGCTGATCTGGTGCGACAGGCGGCTCTTCGTGGAGCCCAGCTGGTAGGCGAGCTCGGACATCCGGACGCGCTTGTCGGGGTAGATGGCGAGGCAGACGAGCACCTCGTAGTCGGCGAGCGAAACACCGTGGGCCTCGGTGAGCTCGCGGTGCAGGCGCTGGCGCAGCCGGAGCGAGGCGACGATGTACATCTGCCACGCGTGCTGCTCGACGCCGGTCAGCCAGCGCACGGCCTGCTCGTCGGTCATCGCAAAAGGGTAGAAGGCGGGCCGACGCGCCGCGCGTCCCGGCATCAGGTCGAGACCCAACCGAGGAGTCAGGTGAAAAATTCGGGAACCTTCCCCTGAAGGTGGGTTACGAAACGGTTGAGAATTGAGCCGAAAAAGCGCATCCTTCTTGTCAACGGATGGGCTGATCAGGTATCAGACGGGCCGTCAGGGCACCGCCGGACCGACCTCCCACCGGGAAGGCCAGGTGGTTGCATGGCAGGTGATTCCCGCGGTTGACCGCCCGCTGTGTCCCCGCGGCCGGCACGGCCTGAATACGGACCGGTCGCGACTGTGAACAGCACGAGTGGGCATCTACGGTGCGCTCGGCATTCTTCTCGCGCATCCGGCGTCGATCTGGCGTTGTTCTCTCCTCGCGGCCTCGGCACCGCGACGGCTCCGCCGGACGCCGGCCCGGCCGGTGGCCAACCGCCGTCAACAGAAGAACCTCGGTAGTTCCTGGGTGCGGTCCGCAGCGCATGGGCCGCACCCAGGCTTGTGTCCGGGGTACGGCCCGCAGCACGGCTTGTGTCCGGCTCGCCCGTTACGCTGCCGCTGTGCAATTCGACGACGACGCGGGGCTGGACACCTCGGAGGTCCAGGACCTCCGCGGCAGCGGTGGTGGCGGCGGCGGCATCGGCGGCCGCGTGGCGATCGGGGGTGGCGGGATCGGGGTGGTGGGCCTGATCATCTACTTCCTGATCTCGCAGTTCGGCGGGGCGAGCCTCGGAACCAACAGCGCGTCGAGCGGGCTGGGCCTCGACAACGTCGGCTCCGGCCAGCAGCTGGAGAGCACCACGCTCTCGCAGAAGTGCCACACCGGCGCGGACGCGAACCGCGACCACGACTGCGCGATCGTCGCGATCATCAACTCCGTGCAGGACTACTGGTCGCAGGAGTTCGCGCGCAGCGGCCAGACCTACCGCAAGGCGCCGACGCGCTTCTTCACCGGCGGCGTGCGCACGGGCTGCGGCAGCGCGACGTCGGACACGGGCCCGTTCTACTGCCCGGCCGACTCCGATGTGTACATCGACCTCTCGTTCTTCGACGAGCTCAAGACCCGCTTCGGCGCGCAGGGCGGGCTGTTCACGGAGGCGTACGTGCTGGCCCACGAATACGGCCACCACGTGCAGAACCTCACCGGCACGTCGAAGCGCGGCACCGGCACCGGGCCGACGTCGGGCTCCGTCCGGCTGGAGCTGCAGGCCGACTGCTACGCCGGCGTCTGGGCGAACCACGCCTCGACGACGCCGACGGAATCCGGCAAACCGCTGGTGCAGAACATCACTCAGGACGACATCACCAGCGCCCTCGACACGGCGTCGCGCATCGGCGACGACTACATCCAGACGAAGCTCGGCAGCGGGCAGGCGGACCCGTCGAGCTTCACCCACGGGACCTCGGCGCAGCGGGAGAAGTGGTTCACCACCGGCTTCACCTCGGGGCAGCCGGCGCGCTGCAACACGTTCAGCACCAACAACCTGGGCTGACCCGCACAAAAACACGCCCCCAATGTGGCGTTGGTTGCGTCCAACGCACCCAATGTGGCGTTGGGGTGGTGAAGGCCAAAGAAACCCCACATTGGGGTGTTTGGGAACAAAACGGGCGCCCGGTG
>NZ_JBEXHL010000051.1:0-51861 GCF_040607795.1 Amycolatopsis sp. NPDC005232
CTCCCCCCCCGTGGTCGTTGGGGGGGGGGCGCCCCCCCCCCCCCCCCCACCACCCCGTGAACGCCGAAGGGGGCCTCCTCGACAATCGAGGAGGCCCCCTTCGGTGCGTCAGGCGGACGTCAGTGCTTGGGGTCCGGCCCGGCCTGGTCGCTCAGCATGCGCAGGGCGTTGACGAGGCCACCGACCAGGTCACCCTCCTTGAACGACGCGACCATGCTCGCCACGGCCAGGTTGGCGCCGCGGTCGGGCAGGCGGACGTGGGAGCGCTCGCCGATCACGATCTCGATCGCGCGCTGCGCGGGCGAGACCGCGAGGACCACGGCGTTGGCCGGGTCCTCGGTCGAGGCCAGCAGCTTCTCGGCTCCGGCACGGGTGTCCTCGCCGAGGTCGCCGAGGTACACGCTGAAGGCGACGCCGGACTCGCGCGTCGCGAAGGTCAGCGCCTCGTCCAGGCGAGCGAGCTGCTGAACCGAGAACGGGCTGGTCGGCTCGGCGGGCTCGTACATCTTGGCCGCCGAACGGCGGCCGCTGTTGGTGATCACCTCACCAAAGGGCAGGTCCTTCTCCGCGACGTCGACCGCAGTGGCCGAGTGCGCGAGTTCACCACTTGCCACGTGCGCCTCCGGCAGCAGTCACGGTGCCCGAGGGCACCACAGAGTCCGGATCGACGGCGTGGCGACCCGCACCGACACCCTCCGGGTTGGCGGTCCACCACATCGCGGGGTACTCCCACGGCTGTCCCGGCCGGTACCGCGGCGTCCCCGAGAACTTCTTCCGCAGGGTGGCTGCACCGACCACCAAGTAGATGGCCAGGGGGATGACCGCGTAGACCAGGATCGTCTCGACAACGTTCACGCCGGTGAGCGTATCGGATGGCCCCGGCGGCCACCGCGCGGCGCCGCGCCGAGAGGTGACCGCTTGTCGTGCGGGAGCGCCCGTCCGCCGCTTGGCCCGCGCGCGCTGGAACGTTGGGGCGAAGCCGGGCGGGCCGAAAGGTTGCAACTCAACGTACAGGCGGCCGTACCGGTCGCCCCCGTCTTGTCGGCGCACTGAAATCCTCGTAGCTTTTTCACCTGTACGGGCCTTGTGGTCCGCTCCTCAGCCCCAGCAGGTCACGCACCGGTCCCAGGAGGCCACCTCATGCAGAGTGTCCAGCCCCCCGCTCAGGCGATCACCGAGCCCATTTCGTCACCCAGCGAGACCGAATTCCTGCCCGGAACGCGTGTGACGTCCGGCACAAGGGTTACCCGCGGTACTCGGGTCACTCGCGGTACCCGCGTCACCGGCGGCACGCGAGTCACGCGTGGGACCCGGGTCACCCGCGGCACGCGCGTCACCAACGGCACCCGCGTGACGGCCGGCACCCGCGTCACGAGGGGCACCCGCGTGACCCGTGGCACGCGAGTCACGTGCGGCACCCGGGTCACCCGCGGCACGCGAGTCACCAACGGCACCCGCGTCACGCGGGGCACCCGCGTGACCTCGAAGGCCGACTTCGCCCTGGCCGCCTGACAAAAGCAGAACGCGCGCACCCGGCAAGGGCGCGCGAGTGAAGACGAAGCCGCCGCGCGGACCACGCGCGGGCACGGTTCAGCGACTCATCGGCTCGCCCCGGCCGCCGCACAGGCAGCCGGGGCGCCGACGTGTCAGGGCCTTCCAAACGGCCCGTCAGACAGTCCGTCAGGCCGCGGAACCCAAGTACGGCCGCCACAGCGGGTCGGCCTCCTTGGAGTGCGCCAGCAGGCGCCAATGCGGGCCGTGGGGCGCCCTCGGCACCACGCGCAGGCGCCAGCCCAGCTCCGAGAGGAGCTTGTCGGCCTTGCGGTGGTTGCACTTGGCGCAGCAGGCCACGCAGTTGGTCCAGCTGTGCGGTCCGCCGCGGCTGCGCGGCAGGACGTGGTCGATCGTCTCGGCCCGGCCGCCGCAGTAGGCGCAGCGGTACCGGTCGCGGTGCATGAGCCCGGCCCGGGTCAGCGGCACCTTCGCGCGGTACGGCACGCGCACGTACGTGCTGAGCCGGATCACGGACGGGACGGGCAGCGACATGGTCGCGGCGTGCAGCTCCACGCCACCCGGGTCGCCGTGGACGACTTCCGCCTTGCCGCACATCACGAGCACCACCGCGCGCCGCATGGGCAGCGCGGTGAGGGGCTCGAAGGTGGCGTTCAGCAGCAATACGCGACGGCGGCCCCAGGGCGGGGTCGCCGGGTCCCGGCCTCTACGCTGTCCGGGCGGACGGGAAACTCCCCCTGGTCGGGTCCCCGGCCCGGCCGGGTTCGTTCCGCCGGGTGCGGAACCTCCCGGGCAGGCGCGCAGGACCGTCTCCGGCGACTGCTCGGCCATGGCTTGGCCGGCGCCGCCGAGGGGGACGGGTTGTCGGTCTGGCACTCGACCACCTCCACCGGTGCAGGCATAGTCGACCACACATCAGCCCCAAAGTGCACGTGTGTTACGTGACGTGTCACGTGCCTGCGACCCAACATCCACTTGCCGTTGGGTGAACCGAAGCGACGGAAGGACTGTTCGACCCCGTGAACGCCGTGCTCAGCGCCCCGCCAGCGTGCATCTCCGACCCCAGCACCTGGTGCTCACAGGTCTTTTCGATCACGCACAACGAGTGGCTCGCAGGTTCGGCGGACTGGCTCGTGACCAAGCCGCTGCGGATCATCCTGATCCTGGTCCTCGCGTTCCTCGTGCGGTATCTCACACGCCGGCTCGTCGACCGCGTGACCACGCTGCCGCGCGGCGGCACCGGCAAGCTGCCCACCCTGTTGAGACCGCTGCGCGAACGCGCCCCTGACGTGCTCGGCCCGGCCGTGGTGGAGCGGCGCCGGCAGCGGGCCACGACGATCGGCTCGGTGCTGAAGTCGATGGCCACGTTCCTCATCTACGGCCTGGCGTTCATCCTCGTGCTGGGCGAACTGGGCATCAACCTGGCGCCGATCATCGCGTCTGCGGGTGTTGTCGGTGTCGCGATCGGGTTCGGCGCGCAGAACCTGGTGCGCGACTTCCTGTCCGGCATCTTCATGATGATCGAAGACCAGTACGGCGTCGGCGACATCGTCGACATCGGTTCGGCCACCGGCACGGTCGAGGCCGTGGGCCTGCGCATCACCACGCTGCGCGACCTGCAGGGCACCGTCTGGTACGTGCGCAACGGCGAGGTGCTGCGGGTCGGCAACTCCAGCCAGGGCTTCGCCGTGGCCGTGGTCGACGTGCCGCTGGGCTACTCCGCCGACGTGGACCTCGCCACGACCGTGCTCACCGCCGCGGCCACGAAGGCCTCCGAGAGCGAGGCGCTCGCCGCCAACGTGATGGAGCCACCGGAGATGCTGGGCGTGGAGAAGGTCACACCGGAGGGCATCCTGCTGCGCCTGACGGTGAAGGTGCGGCCCGGCAAGCAGTGGGCCGTGCAGCGGGCGCTGCGCGCGCACCTGCTCGCCGCGCTCGAGGAAGCCGGCTTCGAGCCGCCGCTGGGCCGGTTCCTGTCCGCACCGGGCGCCGACAAGTAGCCGGGGTAAGGGCAAGATGGAGGGGTGTCGACTGTGAGTGGCTCCGAACCCGCGAACCTGTACGAGGCCGTGGGCGGTGAACCGACGTTCCGGCGGATCGTCTCGCGCTTCTACCAGGAAGTGGCGACCGACGAAATCCTGCGCCCGCTGTACCCGGAAGAAGACCTCGGCCCGGCCGAGGAGCGCTTCCGGCTGTTCCTCATCCAGTACTGGGGCGGCCCGCACACCTACTCCGACCGCCGCGGCCACCCGCGGCTGCGGATGCGCCACGCGCCGTTCAAGATCGGCCCGATCGAGCGCGACGCGTGGCTGCGCGCGATCCGCGTGGCGGTCGACGAGGAGAACCTGCCCGAGCCGTACCGCGAGCAGCTGTGGGCCTACCTCGAGATGGCGGCCCACAGCATGATGAACAGCTTCGTCTGATGAGACGCCCGGTGGCGGGGCACCGCCGGCCCCCGGAGGGCCCGCCCCGCCCGGCGTGGTGGTCCGACGCCGTCTTCTACGAGGTCTACGTGCGCTCGTTCGCCGACTCCGACGCCGACGGGGTCGGCGACCTCGAAGGCGTCCGCAGCCGGCTGGGGTATCTGGAGCTGCTCGGCATCGACGCGCTGTGGCTCACGCCGTTCTACCGCTCCCCCATGGCCGACCACGGCTACGACGTGTCCGACCCGCGTGACGTGGACCCGATGTTCGGCACACTCGGCGATTTCGACGTGCTGCTCACCGAGGCGCACAAGCGCGGCATCAAGGTCACCGTGGACATCGTCCCGAACCACACCAGCAACCAGCACTCGTGGTTCAAGTCGGCGATGGCCGCCGCACCCGGCAGCCCCGAGCGCGACCGCTACGTCTTCCGCGACGGCCGCGGCCCCGACGGCTCGGAACCGCCCAACAACTGGGTTTCCGTGTTCGGCGGGCCCGCGTGGACGCGTGTGCCCGACGGGCAGTGGTACCTGCACCTGTTCGCCGCGCAGCAGCCGGATCTCAACTACGCCAACGCCGACGTGCGCTACGACCTCGAGCGCACCCTGCGCTTCTGGCTCGACCGCGGCGTCGACGGGTTCCGCATCGACGTGGCCCACGGCATGGCGAAGCCGCCCGGCCTGCCCGACATGGACCCGCGCGCGTCCGGCTTCGGTGGTGGCGAGCACTTCGACCCGCGCTTCGACGACGACAGCGTGCACGAGGTCCACCAGATGATCCGCAAGGTACTCGACGAGTACCCGGACACGATGGCCGTCGGCGAGATCTGGGTGCACGACGAGGACCGCCTCGCGCGCTACCTGCGGCCCGACGAGCTACACCTGGCGTTCAACTTCCGCCTGGTCCTCACGCACTTCGACGCCGACGCGATGCGCACGTCGATCGAGCGGTCGCTGGCCGTGCCGCGCGCGGCCGGCGCGCCCGCCACGTGGACGCTGTCCAACCACGACGTGTGGCGCACCGTGAGCCGCTACGGCGGCGGCGAGGCCGGCCTGCGGCGCGCGCGGGCGATGGCGCTCGTGGAACTGGCCTTGCCGGGTGCGGTCTACCTGTACAACGGCGAAGAGCTGGGCCTGCCGAACGTCGAGATCCCGCCGGAAGCGATCGCCGACCCGCGGGCGCGCAGCCAGGGCCGGCAGTTCAGCCGGGATCCGGAGCGCGTGCCGCTGCCGTGGGAGGGTTCGCTGCCGCCGTTCGGCTTCTCGCGCAACCCGCGGACGTGGCTGCCGATGCCGCCCGAGTGGGCCGGGCTCACCGCGGAACGCCAGTTGGAAGACGCGTCGTCCACGCTCTCGCTGTACCGGCGGGCCGTCGAGCTGCGCAAGACGGAAGCCGCTTTCCGCGCCGGTGACGAGCTGGAGTGGTACGGCGCGCCCGCCGGCTGCTTCGCGTTCCGCCGCGGCGGCAAGGGCGGGCTGATCTGCGCGCTCAACACGTCGGCGAGCTCGATCGCCCTGCCGCCCGGCGAGCTGCTGTTGTCCAGCAGCCCGCTCGAGGACGGCAGGCTGCCACCGGACTCGGCGGCGTGGCTGGTCTGAACGTGGTGAAGAGGGAAAGCTAGCCGCGGGCTCCGGCCTCGAGGCCGAGCATGGCCAGCAGGCCACGCAGGTCGTCCACGTCGCGGGCACGGCCGGCGACGGTCCGGGCCGCCTGGTCGCGCTGGTGGCGCAGGCCCAGCTCCGCGGAGACGCGGGCTCGGGCGAATTCACTGGTGTCGGGGGACAGCGGACGGCGTTCCGAGCGCATCAGGCTCCTCTGTGTAAAGCAGTCGTCGAGATACAGGTGGGACGACGGCCGGACCGAGCAGCCGGCTCGGGCCTCGCGGTCGGCCGAAGACGACGCCGGCTCTGCTGCCGGCGCGCGGGGGAACTCTCGACGTGACCGACGCTACACGACGTGCACCCGCGGGCACAATGAAGCACTGGTCAGCACCGGCACCGGTCCGCCTTCGGTCCACAAGGGACAGACAGTGTGGACTGGTTCCAGCCACCGTGGCGCGCCTGATCAGTGGGCTGGTGCGACCGCGTCCGACGTGGTTAACTGGCCGCGGTCATATTTTGTGTTCGTGCGGTGGGCACTCCCCGCAGCCACGCTCGCAAGATGCGCGGGCGTAGTGGTTCTCCGTCACCGGAAGATCAAACCGTCGGTCTTCGACCCGGGTGCCGAAGTGGTACCTCGATCGTTTTCAGTGGTGGAGACATTTATGACGCAAGGCACCGTGAAGTGGTTCAACGCCGAAAAGGGCTTCGGCTTCATCACGCCGGACAACGGCGGTGGCGACGTGTTCGTGCACTACTCCGAAATCCAGGGCAACGGTTTCCGTAGCCTGGAGGAGAACGCGCGCGTGGAGTTCGAGATCGGCCAGGGCCAGAAGGGGCCGCAGGCCACTTCCGTCACGATTCTCTGACGTCACAACGGTTTCTCCGAGGGGTCGGTGCCACGTGCACCGGCCCCTCGGCCGTTCTCGGGGAACTGCCGGAAAACTCCGCCGGGAACCTTGCCGGAGAACGGTTCGTTGAAAGAGCAGGTCGCGGCCGGCCCGCGAGGGCCGGACCGCACGAACGGTGTGCTCCCCCGCAACGGCAATGGCGCCCGGGCACACCGTCGATCCGGCCTCGGTCCTGCAGAGTGCAGCGATCGGACCAGCTCGACAGGAGCGTTCCAGCATCGACACCCCTCGCGCCTCCCTTTCCTCCCCTGCCCCCTCCGCGACGGCCGTCCGCGAACGGCCCGCACCCGAGCCCATGCTCGCCGGCCGCAAGACGGGCACCGAGGCCTTCCTCGTGAAGCTGTTCGCCGTGGTCCCCCTGCTGGCGGTCGTCGCCGCGGTGCCCCTGGCCTGGGGTTGGGGACTCAGCTGGCTCGACATCGGCCTCGCCGTCGGCTTCTACTACCTCAGCGGCCTCGGCATCACGATCGGCTTCCACCGCTACTTCACTCACGGCTCGTTCCGCGCTCGCCGCGGCCTGCGGATCGCGCTCGCCGTGGCCGGCAGCATGGCGATGCAGGGCCCCGTGATCTCGTGGGTTGCCGACCACCGCCGCCACCACGCCTTCTCCGACCGCGACGGCGACCCGCACTCCCCGTGGCGCTACGGCACCACACCGGCGGCGCTGGCGAAGGGTTTCTGGCACGCGCACATGGGCTGGCTGTTCGACCGCGACAAGACCAACTCGCGCCGCTTCGCCCCGGACTTGCTGGACGATCCGGACATCCGCCGCGTCGACAGTCTCTTCCCCGCGCTGACCGCCGTGACGCTGCTGGCGCCGGCGCTGATCGGCGGCCTCGCCACGATGAGCTGGTGGGGCGCGCTCACGGCGTTCTTCTGGGCCGGGCTCGTGCGGGTGGCGGCACTGCACCACGTGACGTGGTCGGTGAACTCGCTGTGCCACATGATCGGTGAGCGCCCCTTCGAGGCGCGGGACCGCTCGGCCAACTTCTGGCCGCTGGCGATCCTGTCGTTCGGCGAGTCGTGGCACAACTCCCACCACGCCGACCCGACCGGCGCCCGCCACGGCGTGGGCCGGGGCCAGCTGGACACGTCAGCTCGGCTCATCTGGGTGTTCGAGAAGCTGAACTGGGCGTCTCAGGTTCGCTGGCCCCGCCCGGAGCGGCTGGCGCGAAAGCTCAAGACCGCCTGACGACGGGACGGACACGTCGTTCCAGCCGGGCCGCCAGCCCTCCCCGATCGGCGGCGGCGCGGCTGGGCGGCGTGGTCCACGCGCCCTTGTGGGAAGCCGAGACGACCTCGGCGACGAACCGGCCCACGAGGGCGGGTTCCGGGACGACGTCTCCGCCCAAGCGTGCGACGACGAGCGGCGGCTCGGCCGGCCTCGTCTCCACGGAAAGCGTCCAGCCCTGCCGGTAGTTCCAGAGCAACATCAAGTCACGGCCGGGGTAACGCGGCGAGCGGCGACTCAGCGCCACGTAGGCCGTGACCGTGTCTGCGACCTCGCACGACGTCCCCTCCACGGAGACGTCCACGGCTTCGGCAACCGCGCGTACGTAGCCGACCAGCGCCCGTCTCAGCACCAGTGGGTCTTCGTGTACGGCTTCGGTTGTCAGACGATCGGGACCGGACAGGAGCATGGGTCTCCCCTCCACCGTCGGCAATTCGGCTCTGGCGGGCGGAAACGGCCCGCGGACCGCGTGCGCGCAAAAAGCCACGACAACCGGCGGTGCGGTGTTCGAGGTCGCGCCGAATCGGACATCGGCGGCTCATCCGGCACCGACTCTACCCGGAGTTTCGGTCCACGGGGACCGCCTAACCGCTCTGACCTCCGTTCATCCCGCCCGAACTGTCGCCGGAATCGGCCACTGACGTGGCGATCCACGCCGCGAATAATGCGGCTTGGACATACGGAGCGGCCTCACCCACGACTCGGCCGACCTTCGAAAAGCGCCCGGTGCGCACGGTTTGGCCCGCGTGCTCGGGCCCCTCGGCGTCCGCCGGGCGGTCGGTGCGCCACGGCGTCTGCTCGGCGCGCACGTCGGCGAGGAAATCCGCCGTCGGGTCACCGTCGGGGTCGGTCATGTCCCCACCCTCGCACTGTCGCCGGGAATGCACCACGGCCACAAGGAAATCGCAAGGAATTAAGAAGCGAAGGGGCAATGGCGGGTGCCTTCCGCGCGCTATTCCAGACAAAGCGAACAGACGACCTGCCTGGAACGAGCGTCGCGGCAAAAAACCCGAATTTCAGAAAAGCAGCGGCAACAACGCATGCCTTCTTTTCAACACCGCCCCATACCGGGCATCCAGCCGCAGCCACGAGTCCGTGGCCGTCACGCGGACCACGTCGCCGGCGATGGACGAGTCGAACAACCCCATGCCCGACAAGGCGAACAGGCAGCGCAGCTGCACCTTCACCTCGAGCTCGCCGCCGGTCACCGTGAGCACGGCCTGGTCCATCAGCGACGCCGGCGGCGTGCCGTGCGGGCCGACGTTGTCGCGAGCCAGGGTGACGCCCCGGTCGGCCAGGTCGGACACCACGCCGACCGGCAGGTCGTCCACGAGCTGCCAGCGGCCGGGCGCGGGCAGCTCCGCGTGCCAGAGCAGGTCGCGCGCGGGTCCGGGGTCCATGACCTCGCCGCCGGCGACCGTGAGGGCCGCCAGCAGCTCGTTGCCCGACACGGTGATGTCGGCCGGGGTCACGGTTCCCGCCACCGCGCGGGTGGCGAGGACCTCGAACGGCGTGGCCGTCCACGCTTCGACAGTGCCGATACCGCTGCCACCGTCGGGGCGGTTGCGCAGGCGCACGGCGGTGTTGCCGTCGAGCCGCACCGCGCGGGCGACGAACGCGCCCAGTGTGTCGCGGTCGCCCGCGTCGGGGATGCGCAGCTCAGGCATCGGCGAACACCTTCTTGAGGAACTCGGTCTCCTCGGCGGAGAGGCGCCGCGGCCGCAGCTTGACGGTGTCGTACGGCGCCAGCACGGTCTCCGCGGTCACGGCCACCGGGTCCGACTCCTCGGGCCCGGTGTGCACGACGTAGGCCAGCGTGATGCTGGCCGCCCTCAGCTCGGTGAGCGTGATCTCCACCCGCACCGACGTCTCGGGCGTGACGACGATCGGCGCGCGGTAGTGCACGCCGAGCTTCACCACGACCACGCCCTTGGGCAGCTCGGTGAGCCCGGCTTTCACCGCGTCGCCGAACAGCACCGGGATCCGCGCCTCTTCCAGGAGCGTCACCATGTTGGCGTGGTTGACGTGCCCGTACACGTCCATGTCCGACCAGCGCGGCCGGACGTGCGAAACGTAGGTCACCGCACCGTGCTCCTGATCTGGCGCGCCGCCACCGACAGCGTCGCGAGGTCGAGCCGCCCGGAGCGGGTGATCTCGTCGAGCGCCACGCGGGCGCGCGACAGCCGCGACGCGTTGGTCTTCTCCCACTGCGCGATCTTCGCGTCGGTCTCCACGTCCTGGTCGCTGTGGCGCAGCGCGTCGAGCGTGATGGCGCGCAGCGAGGCGTAAACGTCGTCGCGCAGCGAGAGCCGGGCGAGGGCGTGCCAGCGGTTGCCACGTTCGAGCTTGCTGATCTCGGTGAGCATCTTGTCGATGTCCAGGTGGTCCGAGAGCGCGAAGTACAGCTCGGCGGTGTCGGCCGGGCTGTGCAGCGCGTCGAGCCCCACCTGCTGCTCGGCCAGCTCGGCGACCTCGACCACGTCGAGCAGGCCGTAGCTGTGCAGCAGCAGCGCCACCCGGCGGGCGAGATCGGCGGGCACGCCGTCGGCCACGAGCTTGCCGGCCTGCTCCTCCACGGACTCGAGCTCGCGGCCGCGCAGCAGGTCGCCCAGCTTCGGGCCGAGCTCCGCGACGACCGGGCCGAACCGGTTGATCTCGGCCAGCGGCGCGAGCGGCTGCGGCCGGTTGGTGAGGAACCAGCGGGCGGCGCGGTCGAGCAGCCGGCGCGTCTCCAGCACCATCGCGTCGGCGACCGCGGTGGGCACCACGTTGTCGAGCGCGTCGATCTCGGTCCACAGCGTCGGCAGGTCGTAGACGTGGGTCACCACGGCGTACGCGCGAACCACGTCGGTGGCCGTCGCGTTCATCTCCTCCATGAGGCGGAAGACGAACGAGATGCCGCCACCGTCCACCAGCTCGTTGGTCACGAGCGTGGTGATGATCTGGCGGCTCAGCGGGTGCTGCGAGATCGCGTCGGTGAACTGCTCGCGCAGCGGCTTCGGGAAGTACTCGGGCAGCCGGCGCGTGAACACCTCGGAGTCGACCAGCTCGCTCGCGAGCAGCTCGTCCTTGAGGTCGAGCTTCACGTGGGCCAGCAGCGTCGCGAGCTCCGGCGAGGACAGGCCTTCGCCCGCCTTCTCCAGCGCGCGGAACTCCGAGGAGCTCGGCAGGGCTTCCAGCTTGCGGTCGAAGGCACCCTTCGCGACGAGAGACGACACCTGCCGCGCGTGCACGGACACCATCGGGCCGGCGTGGGCCCGGCTCACGCCGAGCACCGCGTTCTGCCGGTAGTTGTCGGCCAGCACCAGGTCGGAGACCTCGTCGGTCATCTCCTCCAGCAGCGAATTGCGCCGCGTGTGCTCGAGGTTCCCGGTCGCCACGAGGTGGTCGAGCAGGATCTTGATGTTGACCTCGTGGTCGGAGCAGTCGACGCCCGCGGAGTTGTCGAGCGCGTCGGTGTTGATCTTGCCGCCGGCCCGCGCGAACTCGATGCGGCCGAGCTGGGTCAGGCCCAGGTTGCCACCTTCGCCCACGACCTTCACGCGCAGCTGGTTGCCGTTGACGCGGATCGCGTCATTGGCCTTGTCGCCCGCGTCGCCGTGGGTCTCGGTCTCCGCCTTGACGTAGGTGCCGATGCCGCCGTTCCACAGCAGTTCGACCGGCGCCAGCAGGATCGCCTGGATGAGCTCCATCGGCGGCAGGTGCGTGACGCCTTCGGCGATGCCGAGCGCCGCGCGCACCTGAGGGCTGATCGGGATCGTCTTGGCCGAGCGCGGGTAGATGCCGCCGCCCTCGCTGATGAGCGAGCGGTCGTAGTCGTCCCACGAGCTGCGCGGCAGGTCGAACAGGCGGCGCCGCTCCGCGAAGGTCGCGGCGGCGTTCGGGTTCGGGTCGAGGAATACGTGCATGTGGTTGAACGCGGCCACGAGGCGGATGTGCTCGCTCAGCAACATGCCGTTGCCGAAGACGTCGCCCATCATGTCGCCGATGCCGACGGTCGTGAAGGCTTGCGTCTGCGTGTCCTTGCCCAGCTCGCGGAAGTGGCGCTTCACGCTCTCCCACGCGCCCTTGGCCGTGATGCCCATGGCCTTGTGGTCGTAGCCGACCGAGCCGCCGGAGGCGAACGCGTCACCCAACCAGAAGCCGTACTGGCCCGAGACCTCGTTGGCGATGTCGGAGAACTTCGCGGTGCCCTTGTCGGCCGCGACGACGAGGTAGCTGTCGTCGGCGTCGTGGCGCACCACGCCCGGCGCGGGCACGGTCTTGCCCTCGACGCGGTTGTCGGTGAGGTCGAGCAGGCCCGAGATGAACATGCGGTAGCACGCGATGCCCTCGGTGAGCTGCGCGTCGCGGTCGAGGCTCGCGTCGCCGGTAAGGGCCGGCGGGCGCTTCACCACGAAGCCGCCCTTCGCGCCCACGGGCACGATCACGGCGTTCTTCACCGCCTGCGCCTTGACCAGGCCGAGCACCTCCGTGCGGAAGTCCTCGCGCCGGTCCGACCAGCGCAGGCCACCGCGCGCGACCTCGCCGAAGCGAAGGTGCACGCCTTCCACCCGCGGCGAGTACACGAAGATCTCGAACTTCGGGCGCGGTTCCGGCAGCTCCGGCACGCCGCTCGGGTCGAGCTTGATCGCGAGGTACGGCCGCGTGGCGCCGTCCGCGCCGGTCACGTGGTAGTTGGTGCGCAGCGTCCCGTTGATCACGGCCATGAGGCGGCGCAGAATGCGGTCCTCGTCGAGGCTCGTGACCTCGTCGATCATCTCGGTGATCTCGCCGACCAGCGAGTCCTCGCGCGTCTTGCGGTCCACATCGGACAGTTGCGGGTCGCAGCGCGTCTCGAACAGGTTCAGCAGCCGCATGGCCACTTCGGTGTGCTTGAGCACCGTGTTCTGGATGTATTCCTGGGAAAACGGGCTGCGGGCCTGCTGCAGGTACCGCGAGTACGCGCGCAGCACGGCGGCCTGGCGCCACGTGAGACCGGCGCGCAGCACGAGGCCGTTGAAGCCGTCGACCTCCGCGTCGCCGCGCCACGCCGCGTGGAACGCCTCCTGGAACCGCTCGCGCAGCGCGTCGAGCGCGACGGTGCTGCTCTCGTCGAGGTACTTCGCCGAGATGCGCAGGCCGAAGTCGTAGATCCAGCTGGCGCCGCCGTCTTCACGGAACAGCTCGTACGGCCGCTCGTCGACGACCTCGACGCCCATGGCCTGCAGCAGCGGCAGGACCTTCGACAGCGTGACGCCTTCGCCGCGCAGGTAGAGCTTGAAGCGGCGCTCGCCCGGCTCAGCGTCGGCAGGCAGGTAGAACGACAGCGCCAGGTCGCCCTCGTCGTCCAGCGTGTCCAGCTTGCGCAGGTCGGCAAGCGCCTCGTCGGCGGTGAAGTCCTCCTTGTAGCCCTCGGGGAACACCGCGGCGAAGCGCTGGCCCTGGTCGACGGCGGACTCCTCGCCCATCACGCCGATCGGCTGGCCGTCGCCCGCGCGTTCGCGGCGCTCGGCCAGGATCGCCTCGACCATGAAGTCGTCCCAGCTGCGGACCACGGTGTTGAGGCGTTCCTGGATCCGCAGGGTGTCGGGCTCGATCCGGCGCGCCGGGTCGGTGTGCACGATGAAGTGCACCTGCGCGAGCACGGTTTCGCCGATGCGTGCGCTGTACTCGAGCTGCGTGCCTTCCAGCTCCTCCAGCAGCACTTTCTGCATCGCCAGCCGCGAGCGCGTGGTGTAGCGGTCGCGTGGCAGGTAGACCAGGCAGGAGTAGAAGCGGCCGTATGGGTCGCGGCGCAGGAACAGCCGCAGCCGCCGGCGATCCGACAGCGTGATCGCGCCGGTCGTGGTGGCGTACAGCGAATCCGTGTCGGCCGAGAACAGGTCGGCGCGCGGCCAGTTCTGCAGCACCTCCAGCATCCGCTGGCCGGAGAAGGACTCCATCGGGAAGCCGGCGCGGTGGATGACCTCGCGCACGCGCTTGCACACCACCGGGATGTCGAGCACGTTCTCGTGCAGCGCCGTGGTGGTGAACATGCCGAGGAACCGGTGCTCGCCGGTCACGTTGCCCTCGTCGTCGAACGTCTTCACGCCGACGTAGTACGGGTACACCGGCCGGTGCACGGTCGAGGGCGCGCTCGCCTGCGTGAGCACCAGCAGCGTCGGGGACAGCGCGCTGGCGTAGTCGTCCGGGCCCGCGGTGAGGCTGCGGGCGGCGAGGCTGTCCTGGCGCAGCACACCGAGGCCGGATGCGAGGACCGCGCGCAGCGCCGGCTCGTCGGAGTCGGGGTGCGGGTTCTCGACCAGTTCGTAGCGGCGGTAGCCGAGGAAGGTGAAGTGGCCGTCGGCGAGCCAGCGCAGCAGCCGGGCGCCCTCTTCGACCTGCGTGGGGTCAGGCAGCTTCGGCGGGTCCTGCTCCAGCGACTCCGCCACGGAGCACGCGGTCTGCGCCATCTTGTCGGCGTCCTCGACGACCTCCCGGACGTCACCCAGCACCGAGGCCAGCCGGTTGTCCAGCTCGCGGGCGCGGTTCGGGTCCGTGACGAGGTCGATCTCCAGGTACATCCACGACTCGGCCGCCGACATCGCGGGCGGGTTGGCCGGGTCAGCGTCGGGGTGCAGGCCCGCGAGCTCGCCCGTGACGTCGCGGCTGACCACGACGATCGGGTGGACGATGCGGTGCACCTGCACGCCGTCGCGCGCGAACTCGGCCGCCACGCTGTCGACGAGGTAGGGCATGTCGTCGGTGACCACCTGCACGACGGTGGCCTCGCGGGTCCAGCCGTCCTGCGCCGCGGTGGGGTTCAGCAGCCGGACCGCCGGGCGTCCCGGCATGCGCTGCTTCGCCAGCTGCAGGTGCGAGCGCACCGCGCCGACGAGCGCCACAGGGTCGTCACCGACGATCTCCTCCGCCGGGATGTGGCGGTAGTACAGGCGGATCAGGTCACCGATCTCGGGCGCCAACGCCGCCGCGGCGTCGATCAGCTCGTCCCGGAGCTGCTCCGGGCTGGCCGAGCGACGCAACGCGCCGACTTCGGCACCGACATCTGTTCCGGGCGGGGACGAGACTCCCGTCGAGCTCATGTGAGGCAACTCTCCAGTTTCGAGATCGAGACGCGTCCGTCACCACAACGTGGCGGACACCCCCACACTAATCCGACCCCGCCGGGCCCGTGACAAAGACCAGGAGTTGTCCAGACTTAAATTTACCTTATGTGACTGGGGGTTTCCCGGCATTGATCGGTTCAGCTGCGGGGCCGCCGGATGCCCTCGTCCACCGGGGAATCCCTTGGCACCGGGCGCGCCGCGGCGCCGGACGACGCGGGCCGTGGTGGCGGGATCGGGTTCGTGATCGGTTCAGTCGTCCGGGGGCCGCACGGAGCCTGGCGGCCAAACCGGAAAAGGTTGCCTCGCCCGACTGCGAGGATTCCCACACCGAAACCGCCCGGACGGGCGACACCGTTGCCCGGGTACCCCAAAGCGACGGCACTCAAACGCTGTTTTCGTGGTGCCGCAAAGGTGCTCGTGGTCCGGGCGAGGACGTCAGTCCCCGTTGCGCTTGCGCTCCGCCGACGCGTGCCCGTTGACCGGGCGACGCTTGTTGTCGTCGTCTTCCGAGCCCAGCCGCTTGACCAGCGCGGCGGCGCTCGCCGTTCCCGCCTGGTGTTCGGCCAGCGCGCGGGCCAGCAGCTCGGCCAGCCCGGCGTCCGGCGGCGGCTCGTCCTCGGCGATCGCGCGGGCGTAGCTCTCCGGGAAGGGCTGCGACGTCGGCGTCCACGAGTCGAAGTCCTCGAGCGGGTCCAGAGCCGGCGGCATCCGCAGCCGGGGCAGCCACGGGTCCACGGCTTCCTCGGACACCTGTTCGTCACGCGGCGCCGGCGCCAGGTCCGGGGACTCGCGCTTCCACGGCGGGTCCGTCACGTCGGAGACCGCCTCGGGTTCCTCCGTGCGCGCGGTTTCCTCGCGCGCCGCGGCCTCGTCGGCGCGGCGGCGACCGCCACCGCCGCCGGCGGAGATCCCCAGGCGGTCCAGCACGGACCGAGCCGCGACGGAACCGTGTTCCGCGTCGTGCCGGGTCTTGCGGCCGCGGGAGACCTCGTCGCGGCGGGCGCGTTCCTCGCGGGCCCACTCGTCGCCCTCCCAGAGCGGCGCGGCGGGATCGTCCGCGGGCGCGGGCGCCATCGGCAGCTCGGGCAGAATGTCCGAAAGGTCCGGAAGCGACAGCCGCGGCAGGTCCTCGGCCACGGCGGGGGGCCGCGGCGCCGGCTCTTCGCGCACGACCTCTGCCAAGGGTTCCGGCTTCGGCTGCGGAGCCGGCACGGCTTCGAGCTTCTTGAACGGCTTGACCCAGCCCGGCAATGCCGCCGGCCGCTCGGGTGCCGCCCGGCGGCCCGTTTCCGCACGAGCCTGGCGGGAAAACGAGTGCGATCCGTTCACGGGCCGCTTGGCCGGCGGCGCGGGCGACTCGGCGACGCGCGGTCGTTCCGGAGCCTCGGCGCGCGGCGCGGACAGCGTGAAGCGCGCGACCTGTTCGGCCGGGGCCTCGCTTCGCTCGGCGGGCGCCGCGGGTTCCGGCTCGTCACGGATCACCGGGATCACCGACGTCCGCTCGGCCTCCGACTCCGCGGCCGCTCGCCCGAAGGACCACGTCGGCGTCTTCGGGCCGGATTTCTCCGGCTTGCGAACGGGTTTCTCCGGCTTGCGAACGGGTTTCTCCGGCACCGAGCCGGCCGCGCGCACATACGTCGTCTCCGCCGGAGCGGCCGGCCGCGGCTGTGCTTCCGGCCGCGCCGGGGTTTCCGCACGCGACCGGGTTTCCTTCCGCGGCTGGATTTCCACGCGCTGAGCCTTCGCCACGGCCGGCTTCGCTGCGGCCGGTTCCGGGGCAGTCGGTTCCAGGGCGGCCGGTTCCGGCGCAGCCGGTTCCGCGGGGATCGCCCGGATCAACGCCGTCGTCTCGACGTCGCGCACCGGCGGCTCGACGGCCATCGGCACCGGACGGCCACCCTGCGGCGCCGACCGCGCGATCACGTCGTCGAGGTCCAGCGGCGCCACCGTGTCCGCGCCGAACTCGCCCGCGAGCAGCCCGCACGCCTGGCGGCGCGCCCGCGAGTGGACGTGTTCCGCCGCGCGCGAGCGGTGCAGGCACGCGATGGCTTCCTCGGCGCTGCCGAACCGTTCCTCGATCTGCGCCAGTTCCAGCCACAGTCGCGAAGTGATGGCGGACAGTCCGTGGCGATCGGTGCTCGCCACGGCTTCGCGCACCAGCTCGGACGCGGCGTCGCCGGCACCGGCCGGCAGGTGGATGCGCGTCGCGACGGCCAGCCGCAGCCACGCCGTGGGCGCGACCCCGGCCGCGCGCACGGGCTCGTTCAGCATGGGTTCGGCGATGTCAAACGCCATGGCGGTGTCGCCGCGGTCGAGCAGCGTGCTCACGAGCTGCAGCACGAGCCGCACGCGCACGAGGCCGCCGTCGTCACCGGGTTTGTCCAGCTTCTCCAGGAAACCGAGGCCGGTGCGGGCGGCGTCGGCGGCCGCGGTGAGGTCACCGTGGCGGCGCCGGTGGGCCGCGGCTCCGTTGCGCAGCAACGCCCGCACGAGCAGCCGCGTGTCGGCGTCGAGCGACTCGTCGGCGACCACCAGCTTGTCGGCTTCGACGAGCACGCGGTCGAGCTCCGGCTTGCGGCCGAACTGCGCGAGGCAGCCCACGAGGTGGCACAGCGCTTCCGCGCGGTGCACGGCCGAAACCGCCGGCTCCGACAGCACGGGCCGCAACGCCGCGAGCCCGGTCAGCGGCGTGCCGAGGCTGCGCGCGCACACGGCCAGGTCGATCCGCAGCCGCGCGGCCGTGTCGGTGTACCCGGCGTGCTCCGCGGCCCGCAGGGCGGCGACGGCGCGCCCGACGGTCGACGTGCGACCGCCGAGGCGCACGCGCGCCGCGACCACGAGGCTTTCGGCGCGGATCCACTGCTCGTCCGCACCCGCGGTCTCGGCGAGCGCGGCCGCGCGCTCGCCGAGCACCAAGGCGAGTTCGGGCGCGCGCAGGTGCAGCGCGTCCGCGCGCTCGATCAGCCGCCCGAGGTCGGAGAGGGTCGCCCCGCCGGCAGCAGCGAGCCGCCCGCCCGCGGGTGCGGGCGAGCTCGACCGGTTGTGCCTGCTGGCTTCCACTCCGGCCCCCGGCGTCAGTCGCGCTTCAGTTTGCGATGAGTGACCCGGTGCGGCCGCGCCGCTTCGGCGCCGAGGCGCTCGACCTTGTTCTTCTCATAGCCCTCGAAGTTGCCCTCGAACCAGAACCACTTCGCCGGGTCTTCGTCCGTGCCTTCCCACGACAGGATGTGCGTGGCGACCCGGTCGAGGAACCACCGGTCGTGGGAGATGACCACGGCGCACCCGGGGAACTGCTCCAGCGCGTTCTCCAGCGAACCCAGCGTTTCCACGTCCAGGTCGTTGGTCGGCTCGTCCAGCAGGATCAGGTTTCCACCCTGCTTGAGCGTCATCGCCAGGTTCAGCCGGTTGCGCTCACCACCGGAGAGCACGCCCGCGGGCTTCTGCTGGTCCGGCCCCTTGAAGCCGAACGCGCTCACGTACGCGCGCGAAGGCATTTCGGTCTGCCCGACGTGGATGTAGTCGAGCTTGTCCGACACGACCTCCCACACCGTCTTCTTCGGGTCGATGCCGGCGCGGTTCTGGTCCACATAGGACAGCTTGACCGTCTCGCCGATCTTGACCTTGCCGCCGTCCGGCTCCTCGAGCCCGACGATGGTCTTGAACAGCGTGGTCTTGCCGACACCGTTGGGACCGATCACGCCGACGATGCCGTTGCGCGGCAGGTCGAACGAGAGCCCGTCGATGAGCACGCGGCCGTCGAAGCCCTTGTTCAGCTTCTCGACCTCCACGACCACACTGCCCAGGCGCGGGCCCGGCGGGATCTGGATCTCTTCGAAGTCGAGCTTGCGGTACTTGTCGGCCTCCGCGGCCATTTCCTCGTAGCGGTCGAGCCGCGAACGGGACTTGGTCTGGCGGGCCTTGGCGTTGGACCGCACCCATTCGAGCTCGGACTTCAGGCGCTTGGCGAGCTTCGCGTCCTTCTTGCCCTGGACCTCGAGGCGCTCGCGCTTCTTCTCCAGGTAGGTGGAGTAGTTGCCCTCGTAGCCGACGACGTGGCCGCGGTCGAGCTCCATGATCCACTCGGCGACGTTGTCGAGGAAGTACCGGTCGTGGGTCACTGCCAGCACGGCGCCGGCGTACTTCATGAGGAACTGCTCCAGCCACAGCACGCTTTCGGCGTCCAGGTGGTTGGTGGGCTCGTCGAGCAGCAGCAGGTCGGGCGCGGACAGCAACAGCTTGCACAGCGCGACGCGACGGCGTTCACCACCGGAGAGGTGGGTCACGGCCTCGTCCGGCGGCGGGCAGCGCAGGGCGTCCATGGCCTGCTCGACCGTGGAGTCGAGCTCCCACGCGTCGGCGTGGTCGAGGTCCTCCTGGAGCTGGCCCATCTCTTCCATGAGCGCGTCGCTGTAGTCGGTCGCCATGAGCTCGGCGATCTCGTTGTAGCGGTCGAGCTTCTGCTTGGTCTCGCCGAGGCCTTCCTCGACGTTCTGCCGGACGGTCTTCGTCTCGTCCAGCTCCGGCTCCTGCATGAGGATGCCGACGGAGGCACCCGGCTGCAGGAACGCCTCGCCGTTGCTGGCCTGCTCGATCCCCGCCATGATCTTGAGAACGGTGGACTTACCGGCACCGTTCGGCCCCACCACGCCGATCTTGGCGCCGGGGTAGAACGCGGTGCTGACGTCGTCGAGGATGACCTTGTCCCCGACGGTCTTGCGCACCTTCTTCATGGTGTAGATGAACTCGGCCATACAAGCGATCGTAGAGTGGCCCGATCCGCGCCCTGACGGCGGTCACCACCGCGCTACCGAGGGTCATGCGCACATCACGCGGACGACATCATCGGCTCGGTCATTCCGCCCTTTTGCCGTCGGCCAGGTTCTTGAGCATCGCGTTGTAGGCGGCCAGCTCTTCGCCGCCGGTGTTCTCCTCACGGCGGTCCTTGCGCTTGGCCTCGCGCTCGTCGGCGCGCGCCCACTGCACCAGCAAGGCGATCAGCACCAGCAGCACGGGCACCTCGCCCGCGGCCCACGCGATGCCGCCGCCGAGGCGCTGGTCGGTGAGCAGGTCGCCGACCCACGGCAGGCGCAGTGAGGTGTAGAACTCCTGGCCGATCACGGCCTGCATGTTCATCAGGATCACGCCGAAGAACGCGTGGAACGGCATTGCGGCGAACATCATCCCGAGCCGGCCGACCGGCGGGATCTTGCGCGGCGCCGGGTCGACGCCGATCACCGGCCAGTAGAAGACGTAGCCGGCGAGCAGGAAGTGGGCGTTCATCGCCAGGTGCGCCCAGTGGTAGTTCAGCGCGGCGTCGAACAGGCCGGAGAAGTACAGCGCGTAGAACGAGCCGACGAACAGCAGCAGCGCGACGACCGGGTGTGTCAGGAACCGCGACACCGGCGAGTGGACGGCCGCCAGGAGCCACTCACGCGGCCCCGGAGGCGCGCCGGCACCCGCGGTCGGCAGGGCGCGCAACGCGAGCGTCACGGGGCCGCCCAGCACCAGCAGGACGGGCACGACCATCGACAGCAGCATGTGCGTGCCCATGTGCACGCTGAACATCGCCGGCGAGTAGCGGCCGATGCCCGACGACGTGGCGATCAGGAGCACCAGGCAGCCGACGAGCCACGCGACGATCCGGCCGGTGGGCCACGAGTCGCCGCGTTTGCGCAGCCGCCATACGCCGGCGAGGTAGAGCCCGGCCAGGACGATCGCGGCCGTGCCGTAGATGAGGTCGAAGCGCCAGTCGGTGAGCAGGCGCCAGAAGGTGGGCGCGCCGTCGAGGTTGTAGCCGATGAGCAGCTCGGTGGTCGAGGGCTGGGTGACTGCGTCGGCCGGTGGTGGTGTGCGGGCGAGGCCGGACGCGATGCCGAGCGTCACGAACATGATCAGCACCTCGACGGCCGCCAGCCGCAGCAGCTGGCCGCCGCCCTTGCCGTCGACGAGGTCGCGCACGCCGCGCTGGCGCTGCTGATGGCCGAACACGCCGAGCAGCAGCAGCGCGACGACCTTCGCGACCACGAGCAGGCCGTAGTCGGTGGTGAACAGGTCGCCGAGGTTGATGCGCACCAGCGCGTTGATCACGCCGGAGATCGCCATCACGACCCAGCAGACCAAGGCCAGCTTGGAGAACCGCCGAGCCGCAAGTGACAGGTGCGCGCCCCGGCGCCAGCCGAGAGCCAGGAGCGCCACGAGCCCGCCGACCCACAGCGCGGCCGCGATCAGGTGGAACAGCAGGCTGTTGGTGGCCATGTCGTGCGAGCCGCCGCTCGCGGAGTGCCCCGTGACAGCCACCGGGATCAGGCCCGCGACGGCCACGAAGAACAGCACGGCCGTCCAGCCCCACGTGAGCACGAGCCGGCAGCCGAGCGCGAGCAGCACCGCGATCAGCGCCGTCCACAGCCACGCCTTCGGCTGCTCGATCGCGTCAACGAGATCCAGGAGTGTCTGGGGCGAAAGGACTTCCAGGAACGGCTTGCCGGCGCCGTCGGCCGCGGTGAAGGCCACCGAGAGCAGCGACGAGGCGAACCAGACCCAGGCGGCGATGCCGGCCGCGCGCACGGCGGCGTAGCCCTCGGGTCCCAGCGTGCCGGACTTCTGCGGCGGCACCAGGAACGCGGCCAGCAGCAACGCGCCGACGCAGACCACGGACGCGGCTTCGGCGAGCACCCGGACGACCGTGATGCCGTAGCGCGTGACCAGCCCCGGGTCGGGCAGCCCGGTGATCAGGTAGCCGGCGCCACCGGTGAGCGCCACGAGCCCGACCGCCACGACCGCGGCGAGCACCACGCCCACCGAGAGCAGCGGCAGCACGCTGGTCCTGCGCCGCGCGGTCGGTTCGGGTTTCGTCACTGCGTCCGTGCTCACCGTTCGAGACTAGGCCGGTCGCGTTTCCCACGGCACGGGGGTGCGGACGGGCATGATGGTTTCGTGCGGATCATCCTGCTGCGTCACGCCGAGTCCCTCGGGAGCGTCGACCAACTCGCCTACACCCGGATCCCGGACCACGCGATTCCGCTGACGGAGACCGGCCGGGCCGAGGCCGTCGCGACGGGACCGGTCATCAAGGAACTACTGCGGGGCGAGCGTCCGGCCGTGTACGTGAGCCCCTACCTGCGTACGCGCGAGACGCTGCGGCTGCTGAGCATCGACAGCGACTGCGACCGCGTGGTGCAGGAGCCGCGGCTGCGCGAACAGGACTGGGGCAACCTGCAGGATCCACAGGACCAGGAGGTGCAGCGGCAGCGGCGGCACGAGTTCGGGCACTTCTTCTACCGGCTGCCGTTCGGCGAGTCGGGCGCCGACGTGGACGACCGCGTGGCCGGTTTCCTCGCCGAGCTGCTGCACAGTGGCGGAACTCACCCGCGCAGCGTGCTGATCGTCTCCCACGGCCTCACGCTGCGGCTGCTGTGCCGCCGGCTGTTCGGCTGGAGCGTGGACCTGTTCGAGTCGCTGTCGAACCTGCGCACGTGCGAGCACCGTGTGCTGGAGCACGACGGGGACAAGTGGTCGCTCGACCGGCCGTTCGGGCAGTGGCGCGAGTCACCGGACGGGGAGACCCAGGGCTAATTCCTCACGCCGGCGCGCGCGGGCCGCGACGAGGGCGGCCGGCACGATCAGCGCGGCGATGAGGCCGACGACCACGAACGACACGGAGTAGGACGTCGCCTGCGCGATGCCGCCGATCATCGGCGGACCGGCGAGGAAGCCGGAGTAGGCGATGGTGCTGACGAACGCCAGCTCGCGTTCGCCGCCTCCGCCGTCGGCGCGTTTCCCGGCGCTGCCGGCCAGGCTGAGCGCGAGCGGGAACGCCGCGGCGAGGCCGGCGCCGGCCAGCGCGAAGCCGACGTACGCGAAGGCGGCCGGCGTGAACACGGCGGTGCAGACGAGGCCGATCGCCGCGACGCCCGCGCCGACGGCGAGGGAACGCGTGGCACCGAAGCGTTCCTGGCTCCACGCACCGCCGAGCCGCGCGAGCGCCATGGCCAGCGAGAACCCCGAGTAGGCCAGCGCCGCCGCGCCCTGGCCGACGCCGTGGACGGTGACCATCAGCAGGGCCGACCAGTCGGAGCTCGCGCCCTCGGCGATCGCCGAGCACAGCGCGACGACCGCGAGCAGCCACAGCGCGGGCCGGCGGATCGGCGCTTTCCCGCGTTCCGGCGGCGTGGTCTCCTTCGGCGGCCGGTCTCCCGGCACGGCCTTGAGCACGGCGACGAGCACGACCAGTGCCACCACGGCGGCCACGGAGAGGTGCCGCGCGGGCGACCAGCCGTGCCCCGCGGCCAGCCCGGCGAGCAGGGAGCCACCGAGCGCGCCGAAGCTGAACCCGGCGTGCAGCGTCGGCATCACGGCGCGACCGGTGCGGCGCTCGACGGCGACGCCCGCGATGTTCATGGCGACGTCGAGGGACCCCACGCCCGCGCCGAGGACGAACAGGGCACCGGCGAGCAACGGCACGTTCGGCGCGAACCCGACGAGCACGAGCGCGACGGCGGCCACCACGGTGCTGCCCGCGACGGCCGCGCGGGCACCCACGCGTTCGGTGATCCGGCCGGAAACCGGTGCGGCACAGAGCATCCCGACACTCGCGCCGAGCAGCGCCAGCCCGAAGACGCCCGGCACCGCGTGCACGTGGGCGGCGATGGCGGGCGTGCGCGGTGCCCACGAACCGAGGGCCGCCCCGTTCAGCGCGAAGACCGCGAACACCGCCGTCCGGTCGCGCATCGCCGCCTGCCTCTCTGCCGGGAGCCCTTGGCCCAGAATGACTTAAGCGCTTCAGACGGTCAAGGCCGCGCTATGCTCCGCCGATGACGAGCACCCGGCGCCGGCGCCCGACGCTGGACGACGTCGCCGAGGCGGTCGGGGTGTCCCGCGCGACCGTCTCGAACGCCTACAACCGGCCTGACCAGCTGTCCGCGCAGCTGCGGGAGCAGGTGCTGCGCGCGGCCAAGGAGCTCGGCTACCCCGGGCCGAACCCGACCGCGCGCAGCCTCGCCACGAGCCGGACGGGCGCGATCGCGTTCCTGCTCGACGCGTCGCTGTCGGCGGCGTTCTCGGACCCGGCGCTGTCGATCACGCTCGACGCGCTCGCGAAAGCGGTGGAGCCGACCGGCCACGCGCTGCTGCTGTTGCCCGGCGGCGAAGCCCACGGCGGGCCGCCTGCTGAGCGCGTGCTGGCGGCGCAGGCGGACATCGCCGTGGCCTACTCGCTGGCGGACGGCAGTCTGGCACTGGAGGCCGTGCGCGACCGGGGGCTACCGCTGGTGGTGATCGACCAGCCCCTGCTGCCGGAAACCGCCCGCGTCGGCTGCGACGACCGGGGCGGGGCCGCGCTGGCGGCGCGGCACCTGCTGGAGCTGGGGCACCGGCGCTTCGCGATCCTGTCGGCGCCGCGGCAGTCGCCCGACGGCCCGTCCGGCCTGGAGTCGGCGCGGGCGAGCTCGTTCCACGGCACGCGCGAGCGCCTGGCGGGCTACTTGTCGACGCTGTCCGCGGCGGGCGTGACCGACGTCGCCGTGGCCGAGGCGCCGTGGCTGTCGGCGGACACCGCCCGGGCGAGCGCTGCCGAGCTCCTGACCGGTACGCCCCGGCCGACGGCGCTGCTGTGCATGTCCGACCAGCTGGCGCTGGCCGCCGTCGCCGCCGCCCGGCAGCTGGGCCTGCGCGTGCCGGACGACGTCTCGGTGGTCGGCTTCGACGACACCCCGCAGGCCGCCTGGGCGGAGCCGCCGCTGACCACCGTCCGCCAGGACCTCGCCGGCAAGGGGCGCACCGCGGGCGAGCTGATCCTGCACTTGATGTCCGGCGAGAATCCGCCTCCGCCGGTAGTGCTGCCGGTGTCGTTGATCCGCCGAAACAGCACGGCCGCCGTTTAGCAATACCGCTCACCGATCTGTGGACAACTCGCGCCGTTCGAGCGACGGAATACTACTTGTCCACAGACGTAGGAATGCGGGCAGACAAACCGACCCCCACCCGCCATCGTAGGAACCACACATTCCACGGCGGCCCACTCCGGCCGCCACCGAGGGGGGAGTTCCCACGATGTTCCGACGCCTGCTGCCGAAGCTGCCCGTGTTCCCCGGCCACTCCGGCCGGCCCACGACCCCGTCCCGCCTGCCGGGTTTGCCGGCGCGCCTGCCGCGCGTCCTGCTCCTGGCGACGGCCGGTTTGCTGGCGGGGACAGGGATGGCTTCTGCTGCTCCTTCAGGGCAGGCCGCGCACGGTTCCGCCGCTCCGTCGGCTCACGGCACCACCCACGCCTCCCCGGCGGCCGGGCACCTCGCCCCGGCGACTCCCGGCTCGGCTCTCACCATTCCGGCCACGACCGCCACTTCCGACCCGGCTTGCGCCGTCGGCGAACTGTGCCTCTGGACCACCGAAACCTACTCCGGCACCACTCAGCACTACGACCTCCGCACCGCCAATCCCGAAGACTGCATTCCCCTGCCCGAGGGATTCGAAGGGCATTCCTTCGTCAACCGCCTGACCCGCGACGTCACCATCTACCAAAGCGAAGAATGCACGACCGAGGGAGACTTCACCACCTACCCGGGTGGCGGCACTTACGTTCCGCAATCCCCCTTCGTGGTTCGCGCCATCAAAATCTGGAACTGACGCGGCCACCGCACCCCGGGGCGCGCACCTCGCTCACCACCCCGGGGCGCACTCATCCGGCGTGCTCACCCCCCGGCGCACGCACTCTGCTCGCTCACTGCGGGCGCCCTCACCCAACTCGCTCATCCGGGGCGCACCCACCCGCCGTGCCCCGCTCCTCGGCGCTCTCACCAACGAGTTCTCGTCGAGGCGAGCTCACCCAGCTCGCTCTCCTCTGGGGCGCTCTCAACCAGCGGGCGCACCCCGGGGCCCACTCATCCGGCGTGCTCACCGGGCTTGCCCACCTCCGGGCGGCTCACCCGGCTCGCTCATTGCAAGGCGATCCCCACCAGCGACCTCACCCCGAGGCGCCTGCCCCGACCGGCCTTGATCGCCCCGAAGCCGCCACACCCTGCCCACCAACCCTGGCGGCACTCACACCACCGTGCCCCGGGACCTTCCACCACCTCGACCACCTGACCGGGACCGGCTGATCGGTCATCCCGCGGCCCCCACCGCGCCGCCCCACCGATCACCGGCCCCCGGGGCCGTCCCCCGAACGGCCCCACCCCCGTGGGCGCGCCACATTCCCCGTGTCCAGCGCGCCCACGGGGCCTTCCCCCGGTCCCCACCACCGTCCACCGCGTCCGCGAACTCTCTTCACGGTCAACGGGCTACCCATTCATCACCACTGGCCGAAGTCCCGGCCACAACCCCACGAGGAACCCCCCCATGCACCCCGACCCCCGCCCGACGACCTGCCGAAACCACGCCTCTCACCGCCTCGCCGAGACCCCTGCCGCGCACGCCGACAAGACGTCGTGGCGATCCCACCCATTCGAGCGGGATGTCGTGGGCGGGCAACGGCCGCGGGGAAGCCCAGAGCGTCCGATGCACCGCTGGTGAACGCGCCGCCGCCGGGCTGCCGCGGCAACGACCAAGATCACCCGCGCGGGGACCAGGCGGGGGCGCGGCATCCGGCGAATCCGGCGAACGAGACCTGAAACGATTCGACGGTGTCGAACGATCGAGAGGATGGCGACGACTAAGCTGCCGGTGCTGGAGATCGGCAACCGTCGTCGACCCGGGCCCTCGTAGCTCAGCTGGATAGAGCAAGAGCCTTCTAATCTCTAGGTCGCAGGTTCGAGTCCTGCCGGGGGCACCACCAGCGGAAATGCCGCGCGCAGTCAGCGCGCGGCATCCGCCGTGGCCGCGAAATCGGCGCCACGCCACGGGTCGCGTCGGCGCGGGCGAGAGCGCCCACTGTGGACGGCCCGCACCGGCCGTCGATCTTCCACACGACCGGACGCCGGATCGCGCAGCGGCCGAATGGGCCAACAGCTCCGGGCCGAGTTCCACTTGAGACACGCTTGTTATCTGGCGTCGCCACGCGGAATGCGCGACGGAGCGGTCACGCGCAGCCACAACGAACCCATCGAGGACCCCGTGGACCACAACGAATCACGAAACCGGCGGCGCGCCGGGAACCAGGTGGCGCGCGCGTTGTCCGACGAGGCGCGGCGCGCCGGGCTCGTGCGGCGGCACCTGCTCAAGCTGCGTTACCTCGCCGATCACCCGCAGCAGCACGGTGAAAACCCGGCCGCGCCGTTCCCGCTCGGCGGCACACCGCGCAGACGCCGCCGCACACCACCCGCAGTTCAGCTGGTGTTCGACTTCGCCGCGAAGAAGGAACCGAAGAACGACAGGACAACCATCGGACAGTCCACATCGGACGCTGCCTGACGCCCGACCGTAGGCGAACCGTATCTTCGAGTGACGAAGGGAGGGGTCGTGGACGTAGAACAGGTGCGGGAAGCCGCCGTTGAACCGTACGCGGACGGGGTGCCGGCGCTCAGGGTCGTCGACGTCGTCGGACGGCGGTCCGGGGAGTCGCGGCCGGTAGTGCTGAACGTCACGGAGCTGGACGGCCGGCAGTACGTCTGCGCGCCCGACGGCCGCGGCTGGGTGCGCAACCTGCTCGCCGCCGGGTACTGCCGCGTGGAGCGCGACGGGCCCCAAGGGCGGGACACCGTCCGGCGCGTCCGGCCCGTCGGCGACGAAGAAGCGCAGCCGGTGCTCGAGACCCGGGCCGGGAACTTTCCGGAGAGCCGGCTCACGACCGTGCTGCGCCTGGAACCCCTGGACTAGCCCGAGACACCTCGCTTAGGTGATGCACGTCATCTATCGATCATTAATAGATGAGGTACATAATCTAAATCAGCAGATCGACCCAGTCGAAGGAGTCCCGGAGATGTCGCAGACCATCACCCCCAGCCAGCTGACCACCCCGAACCTCACCATCGAGGCCGGCAACGGTGTCACCTACGCCTACCGCCGCTTCGGCAACACCGAGCGCGACGTGCGCCCACTGGTGCTCCTGCAGCACTTCCGCGGCAACCTCGACAACTGGGACCCGCAGCTGGTCGACGCGATCGCGGCCGAGCGCGAGGTGATCCTCTTCGACAACACCGGTGTCGGCGGCAGCTCGGGCGCCACCCCGCGCACCATCACCGCCATGGCGCACGACGCGCTGGCCTTCCTCGACGCGCTCGGGCTCACCGACGTCGACGTGCTCGGCTTCTCGCTCGGCGGGTTCGTCGCGCAGGAACTCACCCTCATCCGGCCCCTGCTGGTGCACCGGCTCGTGCTCGCCGGCACCAGCCACGAAGGCGGCTTCGGCTTCCACACCTGGACCGGCGAGACCGGCAACGCCGCCAAGACCGACGAGCCTGCCGCCGAGCACCTGCTGCACCTGTTCTTCGCGAAGACCCCGACCGGCGTCGCGAAGGGCTGGGAGTTCGTGCAGCGCATCTTCACGCGCACCGAGGACCGCGACGAGGGCGTTTCGCTCGCCGCCCGCGACGCGCAGCTCGACGCGATCACCTCGTGGGGCATCCCGGACCCGAGCCGCCTCGCGCGCCTCGCCGCCATCACGCAGCCGACGCTGGTCGCCAACGGGGACAACGACATCATGGTCCCCACGCCCAACTCGAAGGTCCTGGCGGACCACCTGCCCAACGCCCGCCTCGCGATCTACCCGGGCGCCGGCCACGGCTTCCTGTTCCACTACGCCACCGAGTTCGCCGGCGACGTCAACGCCTTCCTCGGCTGATCCCCCACAACAGACAATGGTCCGGCACCACCGTGCCGGACCATTGTCTTGCGCTCACACAAAATCCACAAAGGACTCACTCGTGGACGGTCTCGACCACCCGCCGGCGCGCGGCTTCCAGGAACTCGTCCGACAGCGGATCCCCCGCCGTCCCCCGGGCCAGGTACAGCGCGCCCACCAACGTCGCCAGCGTCACCATGTGGTCCTCCCGCGTGGCGGACTCACCGTCGAACTCGGCGAGCACGTCGAGGAACGTCCGCACGCCGTCGGCATACGACTTGCGCAGCGGGCTCCCCTGCTCGTCCCGCGCCGCCTCGCCGCCGAGCGCCGTGGCGGGACAGCCTTCGCCAGGCGTATCCCGGGATTCCTGCGACATGTACGAAGCCGCCAGCTCCGCGCGACGCTCGCCCACCGACGCCTCGGGGATCTGCCGCAACTCGGCCGCGAGCTGCTCGAACGCCTCAGCCGCCGCCTCCCCGGCCAGCGCCTCCTTCGACGCGAACTGCCGGTAGAACCCGCCCTGCGTGAGGCCCACTTCGCCCATCAGCTCGGCCACACTGACGCCGCCGACGCCTCGCTCGCGGAACAGCCGCGCGGCTGCTGTGACGACCTCACTGCGGTGCCGATCGGCCTCGGCTCGTGACACGCGTCCCATGCGTCCTCCTCAAGGGAAACCTCTCCCCATGATATATGAGGACCGTCATCTTTTTCGCCGTCGACGACCGTGACGCCCACAACAGCCCGGCCACGGCCCCCATGACACCGCCCCCGTGACACGTTGGGGTGACTCAAGGGGTGGAAACACCGGAATCCGGGCATTTTCCCGAAAGCGGAAACCCCGCATTCGAAGGAAAGGACGGCGAAGATGAAAACTCGAATCGCTTCCTGGGCCACAGCCGGCGCACTAGTGTGCGGCGGCCTGGTGGCCACAGCCCTGCCCGCGGCGGCCGACCAGGTGCCCGGCAACCCGGACCGGTTCTACGCCTACTGTTCCATCGACATGCTCGGTTTCCCCCTGGCCTGCACGGAAACCGACGCCAAGCACGCGTCGCACGAATGCTCCTACGTGCTCTACGGCGTGAACCTCACGATCGCCTGCGAAAGAATCTGACCACGAGCGCTCAAATCTGACCGGCCCACGATTCCACGCGCTCGGTCCCGATGTCGGTGTCATATCCGTGACCCGGGTGCACCACCGTTTCATCGGGCAGCACGAGCAATTTTCGGCGCACCGAATCGTGCAGCGTCGATCGGCTCGACATCACGTCGCCGGTCATGCCCGGGCCGCCGGACAGGAGCGTGTCGCCGCTGAAGAGCAGGCCTTCGTCGGGCAGGTGCAAACACACCGAACCCGCCGTGTGACCCGGGGTGTGCAGCACGACCACGGGTGAGCCGGCGACGGTGAGCACCTGCCCGTCGGCCAGCTCGGCGTCGGGGCGACGGCCGGGGTTGACCGTGGCCCACAGCTTGGCGTCGCCCGGGTGCAGCAGCACGGGCGCACCCGTCGCGTCGGCCAGGGCGAGCGCGGCGTCGGCGTGGTCGTTGTGCGCGTGGGTGCACAGGATGCCCAGCACATCGCGCCCGTCGATCGCGGCGGCGATGGCGGTCGAGTCGAATCCGGCGTCGACCACCAGCACCTCCTCCTCGTCGCCGAGGAGCCAGACGTTCGTGTCGACGGCAAACGACACCCCGTCGAAGCGGTAGTTCCCGGCGGTCACCGTGAGATCGACGTCCACGCCCGGGACGATCGCACGCACCACGAGCCGCGGCGGTCTCAAATAGCGACAGCTCAGCGCGGCCGCAGCCCGTCGACGAGCGTCGCGATGGTCTCGTCCACCAGCTGCGCCGCCGGCCGCGCTCCGCTCATGCCGCTGGTCACCAGGGACGCGAGCCCCTGCAGCGTCGCGAAGATCGCGAACGCCACGTGCTCACCCTCCACCACGTCGCCGCCCGCCTGCGCGCGGGCGATCATCGCCGACGTCGCGGCGAACGTCCGGTCCGCCACCGCCCGCAGGTCACGGGCGTCCTCGCGGTTCTTCGCCGCGAACATCAGGTCCAGCAGCGCCGGCCGCCGCGTCGCGAACCCAACCCACGCACGCGCGAAGGCCAGCAGCGCGGTGGCGAACGGCGCGCCGTCGTCCGCGCGCGCCGCCTCGAGCTCGTGCCCCAGCTGCTCGAAACCCCGCGCCGCGAGCGCGTCGAGCAACGCTCGCTTGTCCGCGAAGTGCTGGCGCGGCGCCCCGTGACTCACTCCCGCGTCGCGCGCCAGCTGCCGCAGCGACAGCTCGTCGGGCCCCGACTCCTCCAGCACCCGCTCGGCGTTCTCGAGCAGGACCGCCCGCAGGTTGCCGTGGTGGTAGCTGGTGCGCGCCTGGATCATGGCCGGAACCCTACGCGAGTGTAGGCAGCGACAACACCTTGACGAACCTCGCACCGCTCCCTAGGTTGTCCGGACATAGGACGTCGGACATCCCACGTCCTGTGTCTCTCCCCCCATCCCCACTGACGAGGAGGCGGAACGTGTCACCGATCCGCAGGTTCGGGACGACTCTTCTCGCGGCAGCCGCACTCGGGCTGTCGTTCACCCCCGCGGCCACGGCCGCACCCACGCACCACGGCTGCACGTCGTCGGTGCCCTTCACCTCCGGCTCCGAGGGCTACGACACCTTCCGCATCCCCGCGGTGGTGCGCGCCGCCGACGGGTCGCTGGTGGCGTTCGCCGAAGGCCGGCGCGATTCGGCCGGCGACTCCGGCGCCATCCAGACCGTGTCGAAAACCTCGCGCGACGGCGGCTGCACCTGGGGCCCGCTGACCGTCGTGGACACCAACGGCGACAACACCGCCGGCAACCCCACACCGGTCGTGGCGCGCGACGGCGAGCTTGTGCTGCTGACCGTCCACAACGGACCGGTCAGCGAAGCGCAGATCATGTCCGGCACCGCGTCCGCGCAGGACACCCGCCGCGTGTTCGTGTCCAGCAGCCGCGACAACGGCCGCACCTGGACGCCGGCCCGCGACATCACCTCCGAAACCAAACTGCCCACCTGGCGCTGGTACGCCACCGGTCCGGGGCACGCCACTTTGCTGCGCCACGGCCCGCACGCCGGGCGGATCGTGGTGCCCGCCAACCACTCCAGCGCTCCCCCCGCCGGTTCCACCGACATCGGCACGGAGGCGAAGTACTACGGCGGCCACGACCTCTACAGCGACGACAACGGCCGCACCTGGCACATCGGCTTCACCGACGACCGCACCGACGGCGTGATCGCCGCCAACGAGACGTCGATGACCGAGCTACCCACGGGCGCGCTGTACTTCACCAGCCGCAACCAGGGCTCCGCCGCCGACCACCGCGTCGACGGCTACAGCTTCGACGGCGGGAAGACGCTCGTGCGGCCGTACCAGGTGCAGCCGGGGATCTCCGGCACGAAGGTGGAAGGCAGCGTGCTGCAGACCACGATCCCCTGGCTGCTGCTGTACTCCGGCCCGGCCGACCCGGCCACCCGCGCGGTGATGCAGCTGCGGCTCAGCTCCGACGGCGGGCGCACGTGGCGCGCGGGCCGCACGCTGACGAGCAATCCGGCGGGCTACTCCGACCTCGTGCAAGCCGACCCGGCGACCGTCGGCCTGCTCTACGAGACGGGCACCGCCGGCCCGTACGAAAGCGTGGTGCTCCAGCGCATCCCGCTCACCGACGTGCGCTGACCCACACCTCGGTCCTGCCGCGCCTGGGGGTGCGGCAGGATCGGGGGCCGGGGTGGAAGGGGCACGGCGATGACCGAAGACCGGTGGATCCGGCGCTACCACCCGGCGGACGACGCACCGGCGCGGCTGGTGTTCCTCCCGCACGCGGGCGGATCGGCGTCGTTCTTCCACCCGTTCTCGAAGGCACTCTCGCCCGACGTCGACGTGCTCGCCGTGCAGTACCCCGGCCGCCAGGACCGGTTCGGCGAACCGCCGCTCACGCGGATCCCGGACCTCGCCGACGCGATCACGCAGGCGTTGCTGCCGTGGCTCGACGTGCCCGTGGTGCTCTTCGGCCACAGCATGGGCGCCACCCTCGCGTACGAAGTCGGCCTCCGGCTGGAAGCACGCGGGTCTAGGCCGCACGCCGTCGTCGTCTCCGCTCGCCGCGCCCCGTCCTGCCCGGGCGACGACACCCGACACCTGCTCGACGACAACGCCCTGCTCGCCGAAGTCGCGAACCTCAGCGGCACCGACCCGCGCGTGCTCGCCGACGAAGAGCTGCGCGACCTGGTCCTCCCCGCGCTGCGCGCCGACTACACCGCCGTCGAAACCCACACCCACCCCGACGCCCCGCCGCTCGCCGCGCCGATCCACGCGCACGCCGGAACCGACGACCCGCGCGTGACCCCCGAGGACGTTCGCACCTGGGCCGCCCACACCACCGGCGGCTTCGACTTCACGACCCACCCGGGCGGCCACTTCTACCTCACCGAACGGCTTCCGGACGTCGTGGCGGCACTGCGGAAGACCCTCGTGATCACCCAGTAGGGTGCGCGAAATGGGACTGCGAAAGCTCCTCACCGGGTTCGGCAAGACCCCCGCGTTCGCCGCGCTCGGGCGGGCCCTCGTCCCGGCCGACCGCCTGATGTTGCGCGTGACCGGCGGACGCCTGGGTGTCGGCACGCCGCTGGGTCTGCCGGCCCTGCTGCTGACCACGGTCGGGCGCACGAGCGGCGAGCCGCGCCAGGTGCCGCTGCTCTACGTCGAACGCGACGGGGGCTACGTCGTGATCGGCTCCAACTGGGGCGGTGAGAAACAACCCGCGTGGTCGACGAACCTGCTCGCCCAGCCCGACGCAACCGTCAGCATGCGCGGGCGCACCACCGAAGTCCGCGGCCGGCTGCTCGAAGGCGACGAGCGCCAGGAGATGTGGGACGCCGTGGCCCGATACTGGCCCGCCTACGACACGTACGCCGTGCGCGCCGCCCACCGCGAAATCCGGGTGTTCCTCCTCTCACCCCGGTAGCTTGGGCCATTCGGCCGAGCGAAGGAGAGCCGGATGCCGCACTACGCGATCCTGATCTACGAGCGCGAGACGCCCGGCGGCGTCGCGGATCTCCCGCCCGAGCTGCTCGAAGAACACGCCCGCGTCGAGGACCGCATCACCGCTTCCGGCGGCACGCTGATCGCCGGGTACGCCACGCAGCCCTCGGCCATGACGCGATCGCTTCGCGGCGCGTCGGTCACCCCCGGCGCCTTCGCGGTGAGCCCGGAGGGCATGGCCGGCTTTTTCATCGTCGACGCGCGCGACCTCGACCACGCCGTGGAGATCGGCGGTTTCGTCCCGGTGCTCGACGGCGGCGTCGAGGTCCGGCCGCTGCTCGGCGGCTGAGTCTCAGCGCGTGAGCACCGGCGCCAGGCCGAACACCTCGAACACCGCGGGGTCCTGGAACACGACGGTGTGCGCGACGCGGCCATCGGCGATCGAGAACACCTGCAGCGTGTGCAAGCGGAAGTCCGCGCCGTCCCAGCAGTAGGCGGCGAAGGCGGGCTGGCCGTTGGCGTGCGTGCGCTGCAGCTGCCAACGCGTGCCGCGCATCTCGAACACGCGTGCCATGAAACGGGCGTAGTCGTCGCGGCCGCGGTACCAGAGCGGGACGGGCGGCATCTCCAGCACGACCTCGTCGGTCAGCAAGGCCACCAACGCGTCGACGTCGGCCTCCTCGAAAGCCCGGACGTAGTGGTCGATCACCTCTTCGCCGGATTCGGTGAGCTCGTCGGCAAACACCCCGGCGACGCCGGTTCGCGCGCGTTGCAGCGCGCTGTTCACCGAGGCGGTGGTGGTGCCGAGCAAGTCGGCGACCTCGGAGGCGCTGAAATCGAGCACGTCGCGCAGCACGAGCACGGCGCGTTGACGCGGGGGCAGCAGCTGCATCGCCGCGACGAACGCGAGCCGCACGCCCGAGCGCGCGGCGGTGACGGCGGCCGGGTCGTCGGGCAGCGGCTGCAGCCACGGCACGTCGAACGCCGGCACGAGCGGCTGCAGCGGATCTTCGCTCGGGCCGCCGAGCCCCGTCGGCAACGGACGGCGGGCGCGGCCTTCGAGCGCGGTGAGGCACGCGTTGGTCGCGATGCGGTAGAGCCAGGTCCGGATCGAGGCGCGCGTGCTGTCGTAGCGTTCCCACCCGCGCCAGGCGCGCAGCATCGTCTCCTGCACGAGGTCCTCGGCCTCGTGCACCGAGCCGAGCAGGCGGTAGCAGTGCACCACCAGCTCGGCCCGGTGCGGACCGGTGCTCGCCGCGAAGTCGGGCACGTCAGTGCGCCGGGGCGTTGCTGTAGGCGGCGACCGACCACGAGCCGGCGGCGCGGGTCAGGACCCAGGTGGCGATGCGCTCGCGTTCGGCCGGCAAGGAGTCCTCGCCGTTGAACAGGATCCCGGCGCGGCTGACGACGATCGCGGTGTCGCCGTCGACGCGAACGTCCTGCGGCTCGTCGACGCCGCGAGAACCCTTGAGCGGGCCGGCGAACGCGGCGCCCATGTACTCGCGCACTGCGGCGCGGCCCTGGTGGAAGACGCCGGGCATCACCACGGTCGCGTTCTCGGTGTACAGCGCGGCAAACGCCTCGGCGTCGTTGTCGGCCCACGCGGCGTAGAGGCTGGTCAACAGGTCACGGATTTCGGCGGGGGTGGCGGTGGTGGTCATCGTGGTGGTCCCTTCCCTGAAGTGGTTTCGCAGGGACATACCGGCGGGCCGCCCGGAACTCATCGCCGCGCCGGCAGAAACTTCTCGGCTCGCGATTGCAGGTAGCGGCGCTCGGGCAGGCTCGACGTCCGTTTGGCCGCCCGGAGGTAGTGCGCGTGGGCCGCGTCGGTGTCGCCGGCGAGCTCCAGCAGGTGGGCCCGCACGGCGTCGAGGCGATGGCCCTGTTTGAGCCGGCTGTCGTCCTCGACGGTGGCGAGCAGGGCCAGCGCGGCGGCCGGCCCGTCGACCATCGCGACGGCGATCGCGAGGTTGAGCGTCACGACCGGGCTCGGCGCGAGCTCCGCCAGCACGTCGTAGAGCTCGACGATCTGCGGCCAGTCCGTGGTCTCGGTGCTCGCCGCGCGGTCGTGCAGCGCCGCGATCGCGGCCTGCACCTGGTACGGACCCACGGGTCCTCGCCCGAGTGTGCGGCTCACGAGTTCGACGCCCTCGACGATCAGCGGCACCGTCCACAAGCGACGGTCCTGTTCGGCCAGCGGCAGCAGCGCGCCCTCGTGCGTCCGCGCGGGGCGGCGGGCGTCGGTGAGCAGCATCAGCGCGAGCAGGCCGGCGACCTCACCGTCGTCGGGCAGGAGCGTGCGTACGGCGCGGGTCAGCCGGATCGCTTCCGCCGTCAGCTCCACTCGGTGCAGTTCCTCGCCCGAGGACGCGGTGTAGCCCTCGTTGAAAATCAGGTACAGCACGTGGAGCACGACCTGCAGCCGCGAAGGCCAGTCCTCGGCCGATGGCTCGGCGAACGTCGACCCCGCGGCCGCGATGCTCTCCTTCGCGCGCGTGATCCGCCGCGTCATCGTGGCTTCGGGCACGAGGAACGCGGTCGCGATCTCAGCCGTGGTCAGGCCACCGACCGCGCGCAACGTCAACGCGACCTGCGAGCTCGGCGTCACCGCCGGATGGCAGCAGAGGAACAGCAGCGTCAACGTGTCGTCGTGCTCCGGCGTGCGGTCCTCGCCCGGCCCCGCCACCGCCTGCGTGACCTCCTGGACGGCCACGTTCTCTTCGCGCCGGCGGCGAGCGCTCTCGCTGCGCCAGAGGTCGGTGAGCCGCCGGGTCGCGACGGTGAGCAGCCACGCGCGCGGGTTGTCCGGCACGTCTCCGTCGGCCCACTGCTCGACGGCCGCGAGCAGCGCCTCCTGCACGGCGTCCTCGCAGGCCTCGAACTGGCCGTACCGGCGCACCAACACCCCGAGCACCTGTGGCACGAGCGGCCGGAGCAGTTCGACGTCCATCAGCCGGGCTCGGTCTCGCCCTCGGCTCCGGCGAAGAACGCGACCGGGCGGACCTCGATGCCGAGGCCTTCGATGCCGGCGTCGGGGATCATCGCAGCGACCTCGAGCGCGCGTTCCCGGTTCTCGCACTCAACGAGGTAGAAGCCCGCGAGGAACTCCTTCGACTCGATGAACGGCCCGTCGGTCACGGCCGGGACGCCGCCGCGCACGCGCACCACGGCGCTGTCCGCGGGTGCGCCGAGCGCCTGGGTGTTGATCATCTCCCCCGACGCGCGGATCTTCGCGATGAAGTCCCCGTGCCCGGCCATCACCGAGTCCTTGGTCTCCTCCGAGAGTCCATCCCAGACCTCGGGGTTCATGTGCATCGTCAGCAGAAACTTCACGTCGTCCTCCCCAGGAGCCGGATCCTGAACGGCCTCAACCTAGCGGACGCGACCGTGTCCGGAAGCGCTTCGCCGCTCCGACCCTCGGCCGAAACCACCTTTCGGAAGGGGACCCGAAATGCCCGCCACCCGTCGCGCCTGGCTCGGCCTGGCCGTGCTGATGCTGCCCACGCTCCTGGTCGCGCTTGACATCGGCGTCGTGTTCCTCGCGCTGCCCGCGATCAGCGTCGACCTGGGCGCGAGCGGGGTGCAGCAGCTCTGGCTCACCGACGTCTACGGCTTCCTGATCGCCGGCTTCCTCATCACCATGGGCACGCTCGGCGACCGGATCGGGCGGCGGAAGTTGCTGCTCATCGGCGCGGCTGCGTTCGGGGTGCTGTCGATCGTGGCGGCGTTCGCGCCCGACGCCGGCACGCTCATCGTCACCCGCGCGTTGCTCGGCATCGCGGGCGCGACGTTGATGCCCTCGACGCTCGCCTTGATCAGCACGCTGTTCCCCGACGCGAAGCAGCGCGGCACGGCGATCTCGCTGTGGGCGTTGTGCCAGTTCGGCGGCGCGGCCCTGGGGCCGGTGCTCGGCGGGGTGTTGCTCGCGCACTTCTGGTGGGGTTCGGTGTTCCTGCTCGGCGCGCCCGTGATACTCCTGCTGCTGGTGGCCGGTCCGCTCGTGCTGCCCGAGCACCGTGGGACCGGCGGCACTGGCGGCACGAAGCTCGACCCGGCGAGCGTCGTACTGTCGCTGGCCACCGTGCTGCCGGCGGTGTGGGGGATCAAGGAGCTGGCCACCGGTGGCGGAACCACGGCGGCACTGGCGGTGCTCGCCGGGCTCGGGTTCGGCGTCGCGTTCGTGCGGCGGCAGCGCCGGCTGGCGACGCCGTTGCTGGACCTGTCGTTGTTCCGCCGTCCGCAGGTCGGGACGATCCTCGCGACGATGCTGCTCACCGGCCTGTTCATGGCGGGTACCGGGATGCTCGTGAGCCAGTACCTCCAGCTGGTGCTCGGTCTGTCGCCGCTGACCGCCGCGCTCTGGTACGCGCCCATGGGGCTCGCGATCGGCCTCGGCTGCGTGCTGACGCCGGCGATCGTCCGCCGGGTTTCGCCGCGGGCCGCGATCACCGCGGGGCTGGTGCTGGGCGTCGGCGGGTTCGCGCTGGTCGCGTTCGCGGGGACTGCCACCGGACTGCTGCCGGCGTCGGCGGGGCTCGCGGTCGTGGCGTTCGGCGACGGGCCGCTGGTCGCGCTGGGCACGGGGATGATCGTGGGCTCGGTGCCGCCGGAGCGCGCAGGCTCGGCCGCTTCGACGTCGGAAACGTGCCTGGAGCTGGGCGCGACGCTCGGCATGGCGCTGCTGGGCTCCCTCGCCGCGGCCGTCTACCGGGCTCGGCTCGTGGTGCCGTCTGGTATCGACGTGGACCGGGCGCGCGAAAGCCTGGCCGGTGCGGAGACGATCGGTTCGACGGCCCTGACGGCGAGTGCGCACGCGGCGTTCGGGTCGGGACTGTCCACAGTGGCCTGGGTGAGCGCGGTGGCGTTCGCGGTGCTGTCGGTGGTTGTGGGAAGGGCGTTGAAGCGACGGGAGCGTCAGAGCCGGGTGGAGATGCCGTCGAGCAGGCAGTCGAGCCCGAGCGTGAACTGAACGTCTTCGGCGGGGGTGGCCGGGGCGTGCGGGTCGGCACTGAGGAAGTCCTTGACCACGCGTTCGAGCAGCGGGTAGCGCGGCTGTGCGTCACTGCCGACGTCGACGAACCAGGCGCCGGCGAGCTCCTGGACGTCGTCGAGCCCGCGGAACCCCTGCCGCTGCCACATCTTCATCTCTTCGGTCCGCTGCAGGGCCTGGCCGACGACGTAACCGTCGAGCAGCCGGTGGTAGGAGACCGCGGCCGAGAGGTCCTGGCCCAGGCCGACGAAGGTGCTCAGCACGAACTCCTGGCGGCGGCTCGCGTGCGGCCCGGCGGGCGGGCGCTGGTGCACGAGCTCGGCGAACCAGGCGTGGCGTTTCATCATCGTCCACGAGTCGTGCGAGACCCGGGTGAGATCGGCTCGCCAGTCTCCGCCCGGCTTCTCGGGCGTGGTGACCTCGGCGTTCGCCGCGTCGAGCATCAGGTCGACGAGACCGTCCTTGTTGTGCACGTACCGGTAGAGCGACATGGGCGTGGACGAGCCCAGCTCCTTCGCGACGGCGCGCATGGTGAGTGCGTCGGAACCGCCGGAGTCGGCGATCGCGATCGCGGTCCGCACGATCTCCGCGCGCCCGAGGCCCCACCGTCGTTCGGGCGGTTCGGGCAGCAGCCAGATCGGCGGGGTCGGGGTTCCCTGAGCGCTCAAGCGGCCTCCTGTCGGTTGCGTTGATCCTACTCGGCGTGTACAACGTACATAGAGTGTACGACGTACACATTCGGATTGGATGTGTACGGGTCGGTCGAGCTGGGGGTTGTCATGAGCGAACGGACACAGGTGCTGATCAGCGGCGGTGGGGTCGCCGGGTTGACGGCGGCGTTGTTGCTGCACCGCCACGGCGTGCGCGCGGTACTGGTGGAGAAGCACGCGAGCACGTCACCGCAGCCGAAGGCACGGCGGTTCAACCACCGCAGCAACGAGGTGTTCCGCGCGCTGGGCCTGAGCGATGCGGTGGCGGAGGCGAGTGCGCCGCTGGCGTCGTTCGCGGGGATGCTGAGCGGGCCGACGCTGGCCGAGGCGAAGTGGCCGGAGATCACGCCGGCGATGCGGGCGGGCATCGCGCAGTACGGCCGGATGAACGACCACAGTCCGGCGCCGAGCGTGCTGTGCCCGCAGGACGTGCTGGAGCCGGTGCTGCGCCGCGCCGCGGAGGACCGCGGGGTTTCGGTGCGGTTCTCGACGGAGCTGGTGTCGTTCACGCAGTCCTCGTCGGGGGTCACCGCGTCGCTGCGTTCTGCCGGGGGCGAGGTCTCGGAGGTGGCAGCCGATTACCTGATCGCGGCCGACGGGGCGCGCAGCCCGGTCCGCGATGCGCTGGGGATTCCGCGCAGCGGCTACGGTCACCTCGCGGACAACCTCGACATCGCGTTCCGCGCCGACCTCACGGAACTGGTGCGGGACAAGAAGTTCAACCTGTGCCAGATCGAGAACCCGGCGGCGTCGGGCGCGTTCGTGTCGGTGAACGGCACCGACCGCTGGCTGTTCTCCACGTCGGACTTCCCTGGCTCTCAGACCTTGGGCGACGACGGCTGGCGCGAACTGCTGCGCACCGTGGTCGGCGTGCCGGACCTCGACGTCGAGGTGCTGAGCCTGATGCCGTGGGAGTCGGGCATGTACGTCGCCGACCGCTACGCCGAGGGCCGTGTCTTCCTCGCCGGCGACGCCGCGCACGCCATGCCGCCCATGGCCGCGGCCGGCGCGAACACCGCGATCGGCGACGTCCACAACCTGGCGTGGAAGCTCGCGGCTGTGCTCGCCGGGTCCGCGTCACCGGCACTGCTCGACACCTACCACGCCGAACGCCACCCCCTCGGCTACGCGACGGCCGAGTTCTCCAGCCGGGTCAGCGGCCACCTCGGCACCATGATCGCGTCCGTGACCAGCGGCGAAGTCCCTGTCGACCCGGTCACCGCCCTGTTCGGCGCACAGTACGACGAGGGCGCCTTCGTCCCCGACACCCGCGGCCCCGCGCCATTCGACCACTACGCCCCGGGCGGCCGTCCCGGCACCCGCGTGCCCCACGCGTGGATTTCCCCCGGGGTGTCCACTGTGGACCTCGCCGGCCCGGACTTCGCACTCCTGACTCCTCCCGGCGAGACCCACTGGACCGCGACGGCCCGCGACCTCGGCCTCCGCACTGTTTCGGTCCCCGACCCCGCCTGGCTCGACTCCGTCGCCCTCTCGCCCGACGGCGCCCTCCTCCTCCGCCCCGATGCCGTGGTCGCGTGGCACTCGTCCTCCGCCACCCCCCTCGACGACGCCTGGGCCCGCGTCCTCGGCCAACCGGCGGCCGTCGGTGGATGATCACTCGCCCGGGCGGGCGTCCGTCGAGGTTCGCCACCCCGCTCGGCCCGGCTCACCGGCCGCCGGCGCGGGCGGCCACCAGGCAAGCCGGGCTCACCGGCCGAAGTACCCCGCCGGATCCCCCACCCAGCCAACGTGCGCATCAGGTCGAACCAGCACCTCCTCGCCACCCCGCGCGAACACCACCCGGTCCGGCAGCCCGGCCGGACGGTGGTCACCGGTGTAGACGAAACGGCCACCCCGCAACTGCTCATACAACCGGCCACCCGGGAGGTCGCGATCCTCAGCACGAGCTCCGACAAGACCGTCAGCACCAGCCGGCGGCGCGTAGCGGATACCGACACCCGAGATCACGCCGGCGACGCGGCGGGCGAGCGGAGCCGCGGACAAGGCGGCGCCGAGGAGCCGGTTGCGGGCTTCGCGGAGAACGAGGGGCTTGATCATCGCCAGGCGGATGATCGCGCCGCTGCTGCGGAGGACGAGGCGGCCGACCGGGTGCCGCTCGGCTTCGTAGGTGTCGAGCAGGGTCTCCGGCAGGCGGCCGGCCAGCACCTCGGCCAGCTTCCAGCTCAGGTTGGCCGCGTCCTGCAGGCCGGTGTTCATGCCCTGGCCGCCGGCGGGTGAGTGGACATGGGCGGCGTCGCCGGCGAGGAAGACGCGGCCGGAGCGATAGTGCGGGGCCTGCCGCTCGTCGCTGTGGAAGCGGGAGAGCCAGCGCGCGTCGTGCATGCCGAGGTCGGTGCCGAGGGAGCGGCGGGTGATGTCGCGGACCTCGTCGAGCGAGAGCGGCGCGTCGTCCGGAACCTGGGAGCGCCGGTCCCAGGCGAAGACGCGGTAGTAGCCGTCACCGAAGGGGGCGACGAACGCGAAGCCGTCGCCGACGCCGTTGACCACGAGGAGGTCTTCGGGCGGCGAGTCGAGCCGGACGTCGGCCAGCATGATCGACTTCAGCACCGAACGGCCGGGGAACGGCAGGCCGAGCTGCCGGCGCACGACGCTGTGCAGCCCGTCGGCGCCGACGAGGTAGTGGGCGCGGTAGAGCTGGCCGTCGGCGGTGGTGACGTCGACGCCGTCGTGGTCCTGGGCGAGCGTGCGCACCTCGGCGCCCCACACGAACTTCGCGCCGAGCCGTTCGGCGCGCGAACGCAGGATCTCCTCGGTGTGGGTCTGCGGCGTGATCAGCAGGTAGCCGTAGCGCGAGGGCAGCTTCGCGAGGTCGATCTCGACCCGGTCGAACAGCCGCAGCTCGCGCAGCCGCGCGCCGGTGGCGATGAGCTCGTCGGCGACGCCGCGCACGTCGAGGTGCTCCAGCGTGCGGGCGTGGACCCCGAACGCCCTGGTCAGGTTCGATCCCGTAGTCCGGCGTTCGAGCACCGTCACGGCCACGCCGGCTTCGGCGAGATCGCCCGCGAGCAGCAGCCCGACGGGTCCGGCTCCGACGACCAGCACTTCCGATTCCATGTCGACCCCCAAGTCAACATCCGTTTGCCAACACCTGTTGGCATCCAGTAGACGCCCTGGTACTAGTCATGTCAACACCCGTTGGCCTACAGTTGTTGGCATGACCTCGGCCCGACCCCGGCGCTCCGACGCGACGCGCGCTGCGATCCTGGACGCCGCCCGCGAGCGCTTCGCCGCGGACGGGTACGAGCGCGCGACAATCCGCGCGATCGCGGCCGACGCGGCCATCGACCCGTCGATGGTGATGCGCTACTACGGCTCGAAGGAGAAGCTCTTCGCGGCCGCGGCCCACTTCGACCTGCGCCTGCCCGACTTCACGCAGCTTCCGCCCGAAGAAGCCGGCACGCTGCTCGCGCGCCATGTGCTGGCGCGCTGGGCGGGTGACGAGACGTTGTTCGCGCTCCTGCGCGCGGGCGTCACGAACGAGACGGCGGCCGAACGCATGCGCTCGATCTTCGCCGACCAGCTCGGACCGCAGGTCGCGAAGGTGTGCCCGGACCCCGCCGAGGCACCGGTGCGCGCCGGGCTGATCTCGTCGCAGGTGCTGGGCCTGGCGCTGTGCCGGTTCGTGCTGCGGCTACCGCCGGTCGCGGAGATGACCGAGGACGAGGCTGTGCGCTGGCTCGGGCCGACCCTGCAGCGCTACCTCGTGGGGTACTGAGCTCAATCGGGTACTCAGCTCACTCGAACCGCGTGGCGTCGCCCGCGCCGTAGCGGACGATCTCCGCCTCGCCGGACGAGAAGTCGACCACCGTGGTCGGCTCGACGCCGCAGTCGCCGGAGTCGAGCACCGCGTCGAGCTGGTGATCCAGCTCTTCCTTGATCTCCCAGCCCTGGGTGAGGGGCTCGCCGGAGTCGGGCAGCAGCAGCGTGCTCGACAGGATCGGCTCCCCCAGCTCGGCCAGCAGCGCCTGCGTGACCACGTGCTCCGGGATGCGCACGCCGACGGTCTTCTTCTTCGCGTGCATCAGCCGCCGCGGCACTTCCTTCGTCGCGGGGAGGATGAACGTGTACGGCCCGGGCGTGGTGGCCTTGATCGCCCGGAACACCGTGTTGTCCACGTGCACGAACTGCCCGAGCTGGGCGAAGTCCTGGCAGACGAGCGTGAAGTGGTGCCGGTGGTCGAGCTTGCGGATTGCCCGGATCCGCTCCATGCCCTCCTGGTTCCCGAGCCGGCAGCCGAGCGCGAAGCAGGAGTCGGTGGGGTACGCGATGAGCCCGTCTTCGCGAAGCAGGTCCACGACCTGGGCCAGCGAGCGCCGCTGCGGGTTCTGCGGGTGCACGTCGAAGTAGCGGGCCATGCGGCGAGCTTAGGGGTGATCCACCTCGGGGGCCGGGCGGGCCCGCCGGCGAGCGGCGAGGCAAAGTGTCGGCGTGCACGCTCTCTGGTCCACGGACGAACAGTGGTCGCTGCTGCTCCCCGTGCTGCTCGCGCTGGTGCTGAGCACGGCGATCGGCCTCGAGCGCGAGGTCGGCAACAAACAGGCCGGCCTGCGCACGCACACCCTGGTGGGCGTGGGGTCGGCGGTGTTCATGCTCGTGTCGAAGTACGGGTTCGCCGACCTGCTGAACACCGAGCACGTGGCGCTCGACCCGTCGCGGATCGCGGCGCAGATCGTCTCGGGCATCGGGTTCGTCGGCGGCGGGTTGATCTTCGTGCGCCGCGACGCCGTGCGCGGGCTGACGACGGCCGCGACGGTGTGGCTCGCGGCGGCGGTCGGCGTCGCGTGCGGCGCGGGGCTGCCCGTGCTCGCGGTGGCGACGACCGTGGGACTGATCGTGATCACTCGCGGTTTCCCGCCGCTTTCCCGGTTCGTGGCACGGCATCGGCGCGAACCACCCATTCTGCGGCTGAGCTACTCCGACGGGCACGGAGTTTTGCGAAACGTTCTCGCGGGCTGTACCGGACGCGGCTGGGTGGTCCACCAGGTGGCGGTCGACAGGGAGACGGTTTCCGAAGAGGGGCAACGGATCGCGGTCGTCACGCTGCGGTTGCAGGGCCGCGGTGATCTTGCGGAATTGACGGCCGAACTCGCGGAACTGCCCGGCGTGCGGAGCACCGCGACGGGCGCGCAAGATCCACTCGAAGATTGATCGTGTGCCCGCCCCCCACAGCGGCCCGGTCTTCGGGCACACTGGACGGCACACGGAAACCTCGGTGCGGCAAAGGAAACATCGCGCCCGAGGAGAAACCATCCAAATGGGAGGTGAGGCCATGGCCCCCGAAGATGGCGAGGACCTGACGTCCGTCGAGCCCCGTTTCGACCCGGCATGGCGCGGCTATCACCGAGGCCAGGTCAAGGAATTCGTGGTCTGGGCCCAGGAAGAGCTCCGCCGGGTGGCGGCCGAACGCGACGCGGCGATGCGGCGCGTGGCCCGGCTGGCGGAGCACAACCGCGAGCTGCACGCGACGATCGACCGCATCAGCCGCACGCCCATAGAACCCGACGCGCTCCAGGAACGATCAAGGCGCATGATCGAGCTGACTCGCGAAGAAGCTTCGGAAATCATCACGGGAGCAAAGGAAAAGGCGGAGCAGACGCGGCTCGACGCGGAGGCCGAGGCCGTGCGGCTCACCGAGAAGGAACGCGCGCTCGTCGCCGCGACCGAGGAAGATCGCCGCCGCCAGCACGCCGCGCACGAGGAGTTCATGCGCCGCGCGGCCGCCGAACGCGCCGCCGCCGACGAGGCCGGCGCGAGGCAACGCCGCCGCATGGAGGAAGACCTCACCGAGGCCCTGCACCAGCGCCGCACCGCGACGATCACCGAACTGGACATCCAACGCACGAAAACGCTGCGCGAGCTCGACGCCCACCGCACCGAAACGGTGCGCAACCTGGCTGCCCAGCGCACGGAAACCCTGCGCGACCTGGAGAACCAGCGCACCGAAACCCACCGGGCACTCGCCGCGCAGACCGCCGAAGCGCAGACGGAGGCCGACACCCGGGTCCGCCGCGCGACCGAGCACGCCAACGACATCGTCACCCAGGCCGACGACCGCGTCGCCGAGCTGACAGCCATCCACCACCGCTTGAAAACGGCGCTCACCAGCACCCGCGAGCTCCTGGCGTCGGCGACCGCCGCGCTGGACCCGCGGCCCGACGACACCGGCACCGCCGTGCCCGTCCAGCGCCGCAAACCGGCGCTCACCGAGGCGACCACAACCGGCTGACCTGCGGTTGTCTCACTCCCGCAACTTCTGCCGAGCGGCCTGAGCACGGGGTCGCCGGCCCGGCTTTTCACCCCGGCCCCGGCGTGGAGCGCCCCGCCGAGATCACGCGCGCCCTTAAGTTGGGGCCATGACCATCACCGGGCCGAGAACGTCGACGCGGTTGCTGCTCGTCGTCGTGTGCGTGGTGGTGCTGGCGACGGCGACCACGCTCGCCAACCGGGTGTTGCCGGGCTGGGCGTACCCGGTCTGCGGAGCCGTGACGGCGGCGGTGCTGCTCGCGCTGGCGTTCGGCGCCGGGTACACGCCGGCCGACCTCGGCGTCAGCCGCGCGACGCTCGGTCGGGCGGCCCTCACCGGGCTGGTCGGGGCGGCGTTCTTCCTGGTCGTGTTCGGCATCGCGGCCGCGGTGCCGGCGTTGCGGACCGTCTACGACGACGGGCGCGTCGGCGACCCCGACCTGCTGCAACTGCTGTGGCTCACGCTCGGGCGGATCACGTTCGGCACGGTGATCGTCGAGGAGATCGCGTTCCGCGGTGTGCTGCCGGCGCTGCTCGGCGCGCGCGACGACCGCTGGCGGTGGGGGCCGATCCTCGGGGCGTCGGCGTTCTTCGGGCTGTGGCATTTCCTGCCGGCGCTGGCCGTCGGGCGCAACGCGGCCGTGCACGCAGCACTCGGCGGCATCCCGACGCAGTTGCTGCAGGTGCTCGCGATGGTCGCGGCCGCGGCGGCGGGCGTCTTCCTGTACGCGTGGCGGCACTTCGGCCGGGGCGTACTGGCGTCGGTACTGGTGCACTTCACGACGAACGTCGGTGGGCTCGTCATCGCGGTGGCCGTGCGGGCGTGAATACGCATACCCCGTATCGGATACGTGGGGTGGGTATACTCGACGACGTACAGGTGCGAACGAAGGGGACGATGCGCGATGACGGGCTACGGCAACGAGCGGGATGCCTATCTGAAGCGTCTGCGCCGCATCGAGGGACAGATCCGAGGCTTGCAGCGCATGGTCGAGGAGGACAAGTACTGCATCGACATCCTCACGCAGGTGTCGGCGGCCACGAAGGCGCTGCAGTCGTTCTCACTGGAGCTGCTCGACGAGCACTTGGCCACCTGCGTCGTGCAGGCCGCCGCGGCCGGGGGTGAGGAAGCCGACCTGAAGGTTCGCGAGGCCTCCGACGCGATCGCGCGGCTGGTCCGCTCATAGGTCCGGACAATGAACAGAGGAGCGCCCCGGCCGGGGCGCCCCTCTTTTTTCAACGCGGTTCAGCGTGGTTCAGCGTGCGGCGCGGAAGCCGCGCAGGCGGAGACTGTTCGAGACCACGAACACCGACGAGACGGCCATAGCGGCACCGGCGATCATGGGGTTGAGCAGGCCGAACGCCGCCAGCGGCAGGGCCGCGACGTTGTAGGCGAAGGCCCAGAACAGGTTGCCCTTGATCGTGGCGAGCGTGCGCCGCGCGAGCCGGATGGCGTCGACGGCGGCGCGCAGGTCGCCTCGGACGAGGGTGAGGTCGCCGGCCTCGATGGCGGCGTCGGTGCCGGTGCCCATCGACAGGCCGAGGTCGGCCTGGGCCAGGGCGGCGGCGTCGTTCACACCGTCGCCGACCATGGCGACCACGCGGCCCTCGGACTGCAGCCGCTTGACCACCGCGACCTTGTCTTCGGGCAGGACCTCGGCGATGACCTCGTCGATGCCGGCGGCTTCGGCGATCGCCTGAGCGGCACCGGCGTTGTCGCCGGTCAGCAGGACCGGCGTGAGGCCGAGGGCGCGGAGTTCGGCGACGGCTTGGGCCGAGGTGGGTTTGATCGTGTCGGCGACGACCAGCACGGCCTTGGCCGCGCCGTCCCAGGCCACGAACACCGCGGTGGCGCCCTGCTGCTCGGCCGCCGCCTTGGCGTCGGCGAGGGAACCGTCGACGTGGATGCCCCAGTCGGCCAGGAAGGCGGCGCGGCCGGCGAGGACGGCGGTGCCGGCGACGAGCCCGGTGACGCCGAGGCCCTCGGTCGAGCGGAACTCCTGGACCGCGGGCAGTTCGCCGATGCGGTCGCGGGCGCCGGCCACGATGGCCTTGGCGATGGGGTGTTCGGAGGCGTCTTCGACGGCTCCGGCGTAGCGCAGGACCTCGGCTTCGGTGATGCCGTCGGCGGGGTGGACGCCGGTGAGGCTCATGCGGCCGGTGGTGACGGTGCCGGTTTTGTCGAGCACGACGGTGTCGACGCGCCGGGTGGACTCGAGCACCTCGGGGCCTTTGATCAGGATCCCGAGCTGGGCTCCGCGGCCGGTGCCGACCAGCAGCGCCGTGGGCGTGGCGAGACCGAGCGCGCAGGGGCAGGCGATGATCAGCACGGCGACCGCCGCAGTGAAGGCTTCGGCGACGTCGCCGCCACTCGCCAGCCACGCGACGAGCGTGATCAGGGCGAGCATGAGGACGATCGGGACGAAGATCCCGGACACCCGGTCGGCCAGCCGCTGCACGGCGGCCTTGCCGTTCTGGGCCTCCTCGACGAGCCGCGCCATCTGGGCGAGGCGGGTGTCGTCGCCGATCCGGGTGGCTTTCACCACGAGGCGGCCGCCGACGTTCACGGTCGCGCCGGTCACGGCGTCGCTGGTGGCGACTTCGACGGGCACTGATTCGCCGGTGATCATGCTGACGTCGACCGCGGAGCTGCCCTCAGTGACCACGCCGTCGGTGGCGATCTTCTCCCCGGGCCTCACGACGAAGGTGTCGCCCACTCGCAGCTCGCTCACGGGGACGCGGCGTTCGGTGCCGTTCGCCAGGACGGTGACGTCCTTCGCGCCGAGTTCGAACAACGCGCGCAAGGCGGCGCCGGAGCGACGCTTGGCTCGGGCTTCGAAGTAGCGGCCGGCCAGGATGAACGTGGTCACGCCGGAGGCGACCTCGAGGTAGATGCTGTTCGTGCCCATCCCTGGGGTCACGGTGAGGGTGAAGGCGTCGCGCGTGCCGGTCATGCCGGCGGTGCCGAAGAACAGGGCGTAGAGCGACCAGAGCGTGGCGGCGGAGACGCCGAGGGAGATCAGGGTGTCCATGGTCGCGGCGCCGTGGCGCAGGTTGGTCCACGCGGCGCGGTGGAACGGGAACGCGCCCCACACCACGACCGGCGCGGCCAGGGTGAGCGAGAGCCACTGCCAGTTGTCGAACTGCAGCGCGGGGACCATCGCGAGCAGGATCACCGGCACCGTCAGCAGCGCCGAGTAGACCAGCCGGTCCCGCAGGGGACGCGTCTCGTCGTCGGGATCGGAGGCTTCGGGCTTCTCGGGTTCGGGGCGCTGCGCCGTGTAACCGGTGGCCTCGACGACGCCGACCAGGTCGTCGACCGACACCGTGGCCGGGAACTCGACGTGGGCCTTCTCGGTGGCGTAGTTGACGCTCGCCGTGACCCCGTCGACCTTGTTCAGCTTGCGTTCCACGCGGGCGGCGCACGAAGCGCACGTCATCCCGCCGATGACGAGCTCGACCGTCTGCGGAGCGTGTGTCGTCGTGGTCATGGCGGCCTACGCGACGAGCCGGTAGCCGGCCTCGGTCACGGCCGCCGAGACGGCGTCCACGGCCAGCGGCTGCTCGCTGACTACCTTCACCGCGCCCGACGCGAGGTCCACGTCGACTTCCCGGACACCGGCGAGCTCTCCGACCTCTTCACGCACCGCGCCGACGCAGTGCGCGCAGGTCATACCTTCGACGGTGTAGGTGGCTTCGGTCATCACCGGCTCCTTCGTGCTGTGGCGTTCCTGATCTCTTTATACCCCTCGGGGGTAGGGGTTCACCACGTGGGCCGCTTGTGGGACCGGTTACCCGGCCCGGCAGACTGCGGTGATGCGGAAGCTCTACGCGATCGGGATCGGGGCCGGCGACCCGGAACACCTCACCGTCCAGGCGATCGACCGCCTCAACCGCGTCGACGTGTTCTTCGTCCTCGACAAGGGCTCCGCAAAGGCCGACCTCGTACGGCTGCGCCAGGACATCCTGTCGCGCTTCGTCACACGCCCCGGCTATCGCGTGGTCACCGCCACGGACCCCGACCGCGATCGCACGCCGTCCGACTACCGCGCCGCCGTCGCCGATTGGCACGAGCTCCGCACGGACGTCTACGAGCGTCTCATCCGCGACTCCCTCGGCCCCGACGACACCGGCGCCTTCCTCGTCTGGGGCGACCCGTCGCTGTACGACAGCACCATCGCCCTCATCGAGGCAGTGCTCGCGCGCGGCAACGTCGCTTTCGACTACGAGGTGATCCCCGGCGTGAGCAGCATCTCCGCGCTCGTCGCCCGCCACCGCACGACGATGAACCAGATCGGCCGCGCCGTCCAGCTCACCACCGGCCGCCGCCTCGCCACGGGCTGGCCCGCGGACGCCGACGACGTCTTCGTCCTGCTCGACGCGCACACCACGTTCGACCGGTTCACCGACCAGGGTCTGCACATCTACTGGGGCGCGTACGTCGGCACCCCGGACGAGATCCTGCTGTCGGGCCTCCTGGACTCCGCTTTGGCCGCCCGCCTCCGCTCGGTCCGTGCGGAGGCCCGCGAAAAGCACGGCTGGATCATGGACACGTACCTGCTGCGCCGGCCGGTGGACCGCAGCGATGGGTGAGCTCCAGGACCGGATTCAACGCCGGCTCGACACTTTGGTCGATACCGGCGCGGAGACCGGTCTGCAGGTCGCCGTCTACGAGGACGGCGCGCTCATCGTCGACGCGGTGGCGGGCACGGCCGCGCCGGGACGACCGCTCACCTCCGGCACACCGATCTTCAGCTTCTCCACCGCCAAGAACGTGGCGGCCATGCTCGCCCACCTGCTCGTCGCGCGGGGTTTCCTCGGCTACGACAGCCCGGTCACGGACCTCTGGCCCGAGTTCGGCGCCCACGGCAAAGCCACGGCGACGCTCCGGCACGTGCTGACCCACACGGTCGGACTGCCGGCCATGCCGCGCGAGATCACCCCGCGCGAGCTTCCCGACTGGTCCAGGGTGTGCGAGTCGCTGGCCGCCGCCGAGCCGTGCTGGCCGCCGGGGACCGCCACGGGCTACCACTCGTTCACCTTCGGCTACCTCGTCGGCGAGCTGGCCCGCCGTGCGACCGGACGGTCCATGTCCGAGTTGCTGCGCGAGTGGATCACGACGCCGCTCGGGATCGAGGGGCAGCTCTACTTCGGGGCTCCGGAGGAAGCGCCGGCGGATTTCGCGCGCCTCGAGCAGCAGGCTTCGCACTGGCCGGCTGCCACGGCCGACGCGATACTCGCCCCATGGGAAAGCCGGCCGAGTGCCGATTTCGGAAACACCGGCACAATCCTGCGCGCCGACATCCCGTCCGTGGGTACGGCCACCGCGCACGGCCTCGCCGCGATGTACAACGCCGTGCTGCAAGGCACGCTCGTGGATGCCGCGCGGTTGACGGAACTGTCCGCGCTCGCATTCGAGGGCACGGACCAGGTCTTCGGCAACCCGGCGCGCATGGCCCTGGGCTTTCCGATCGGCCGTATCGGCGCCCCGGCCGAGGAGAACTCCGCGGCCTTCGGCTGGCCAGGCGGGGGCGGCAGCTACGCCTACGCCGACCCCGCTCGCGGAGTCGCCTTCGCCCTGACGAAAACCCGGCTCGTACCGAACTTCGACACCGCGCTGTCGGTCACCGCGATCCTCGCCGACCATCTGTCCGGGACCCGTTGAGCTTCCGCACGAAGGAGAAAATGATGTCCACTCCTACTGCTGACAACTCGAGCGCGCCGCAGACCAGCCTCGGTCCCTTCTCCTCGCCGGGCGCCAGCCCGACACCGTGGGAGGCGACGGAGTGGGCACTGCGTCACATCCAGAAATTCCACCTGTGCACGGTGCGCCGCGACGGCCGCCCCCACGTGACACCCCTGCTGGCAATCTGGGCGCTCGGCGCGATGTGGTTCACCACAGGCGACAACGAGCAGAAAGCCAAGAACCTCAGCTCCGACCAGGCCTGCACACTGAGCACCGGAACCGGCACCCTGACCGGCATGGACTACATCATCGAAGGCACCGCGAGCCTCGTCACCGACCAGCCCACCAGGGAAACCGCGGCGACGGCGTTCGAGCAGGCCTACGGCTGGCAGCTCACCCGCGAGGACGGAACGTGGTACCAACTGGGCGACGCCATCCGGACCGGGAACGTTCAGCTCTACCGGGTCCAGCCCGACAAGGCTTTCGCCTTCGCAACAGGTAGCGAGTCGTCGCAGACTCGCTACGGCTGGCGCTGAGTCGAGGACCCGGCCGGCAGCGGCCGAAAAGGTGCGGAAATAGAGTTAGGCCCCGGGAGAACCGTGAAGATTCTCAACCGGGGCCTAACCCTAATGTTAGTTCGGCGGCGTCCTACTCTCCCACAACCCTTCGGTTGCAGTACCATCGGCGCTACCAGGCTTAGCTTCCGGGTTCGGAATGGGACCGGGCG
>NZ_JBEXHL010000052.1:0-46628 GCF_040607795.1 Amycolatopsis sp. NPDC005232
CCCGTCGTGCCACTTGGCGCCGTCGCGCAGCTCGAACTTGATGCTGGTGCCGCTCACGTCGGCCGGCAGTGCCTTCGCGAGGCCGGGGAACGGGGACCCGGATCGCCTTGAGGGCGCCCGACCAGGTCTCCAGCTGGGTGAACAGCGTGGTGGCCGCGTCGTCGTGGAGGGCGGCCGGGGTGAAGGACGCGAAGTTCTCGAAGTCCGTGAACAGCGAGAACGACAGCTGCTGGCGCACGTGGGCGATCTGGAGCTCGCTGCAGATGGCGCGCAGGTGTTCGATCGCGCGGGCGCCGCCCAGTGAGCCGTAGGACACGAAGGCCGCGGCCTTGTTGTTCCACTCCGCGTAGAGGTAGTCGATGGCGTTCTTCAGGACGGCGGACGTCGAGTGGTTGTACTCGGGCGTCACGAAGATGAAGCCGTCGTAGGAGTCGATCTTCGCGGCCCACGCCTTGGTGTGCTCGCCGGCGTACTGGCCGAGGGTGGGCGGCAGGGCCTCGTCCAGGTGGGGCAGCGGGAACTCGGCCAGGTCGACGAGCTCGTAGTCAGCGCCGGTGCGGGCCTTGGCCTTGGCGAAGACCCAGTCGGCGACCTGCTTGCCGTTGCGTCCCGGGCGGGTGCTGCCGAGGATGACGGCGATCTTCAGGTTACTCACTTGCCAGTTTCCTTCCGAGGATGACTTGAATCTTCATGTCAAATAATGAACACCCGAACTTGAACATTCAAGTCAAGCGCTAGACTGGGACGTATGACACATCGGCAGGCCGCCCCGCGGTGGCTCGACTCCGAAGAGCTGCAGACGTGGCGCTCGTTCACGTACCTGCTGCACCGGCTGCCGACCGAGCTGGAGAAGCAGCTGCGGGAAGACTCACAGCTCAGCTACGTCGAGTACTACGCACTGGCCGGGCTGTCGGAGGAACCCGGCCGGCGCATGCGGCTGAGCGAGCTGGCGATCCTGACCAACGCCGAGCTCTCCCGCCTGTCGCACCTCATCAGCCGGCTGGAGAAGCGCGGGTTCCTCTACCGCGAGCCCGACCCGGAGGACGGCCGTTATACCCACGCCGTGCTCACCGAAGCCGGTTACGCGCACGTGCTCGAGTCGGCGCCCGGACACGTCGAGCGCGTGCGCGAGCTGGTGTACGACGTGCTGTCCGAAACGGAGCTGCGCACCCTGCGCACGGCGGCCGACAAGATCACCCGGCGCATCGAAGCCGATGGGTGAAGGTCTCCATGAGAGGGAGCGGCAGGCGGCCCCCGCGCCGACGCATCCTGGTGGCATGACGAAGAACCCCGGCTTCGAGTTCGGGCTGAACTCCTTCGGCGAAGTCGCCACCGACGGAGCGCGGACACTGAGCGACGCGGAGACCGTCCGCCTGCTCGTCGACGAGGCACGCCTCGCCGAAGAAGCCGGCCTCGACGTCTTCAGCGTCGGCGAGCACTACCGCGAAGGCCACAACGACAGCGCGACGCCGGTGCTCCTGGCGGCCGTCGCGACGGCGACCGAGCGCATCAAGCTCGGCACGTCCGTGACGGTCCTGAGCACCAACGACCCCGTCCGCCTCTACCACGACTTCTCCACCGTCGACGCCGTCTCCAACGGCCGCGCGCAGCTGGTGCTGGGTCGGGCGTCGGCGACAGAGTCGTTCCCGTTGTTCGGATACGACCTCGCCGACTACGAGCACCTGTTCGAAGAGAAACTCGACCTGTTCATGCGCTTACAACGCGAGGAGTCCGTGACGTGGTCGGGCACCGTGCGCGCGCCGCTGGTGGACCAGACGCTGCACCCGCGGATGCGCCCAGGCGGGATCCCGACGTGGATCGGCGTGGGCGGCAGCCCGGATTCCGTCGTGCGCGCCGCGAAGTACGGACTGCCGCTGATGCTGGCGATCATCGGTGGCCGACCGCAGCGGTTCGCCGGGCACGTGGAGCTTTATCACCGCGCGCTGGCGCAATTCGAACAGCCGGTGTTGCCCGTCGGACAGCACTCGCTCGGCCTGATCGCGGACACCGACTCCGAAGCCGTCGAGACGTGGTGGGAGTACTGGCAGCCCGTGGTCGCGAACCTCGCGGCCGAGCGCGGCTTCTACAAGCCGGACCGCCGCCGCTACCTGGCGGAGATCGATGGCGGCGCGCTGTTCGTCGGCTCGCCGGACACCGTCGCGCGCAAGATCGCGACCGTGGCGCGTGACCTGCGCCTCGACCGTTTCGACCTGAAGTACGACATCATGAACCTGCCCCGCGAAGCTCGCGCCCGGTCGATCGAGCTGTTCGGCCGCGAGGTCGCGCCGCGGGTTCGTGAACTGCTCAAGAAGGCGCCTTCCCATGTCTGACTTGGTTTTCGGCCTCGACACCTTCGGCGACGTCCCGGAGGACGACTCAGGCACGCCGATGTCCTACGCCGCCGCGATCCGGCACGTGCTCGACGAGGCCGTGCTCGCCGACGAGATCGGCGTGGACGTGATCGCGCTCGGCGAGCACCACCGGCCGGAGTACTCGATCACCACCCCGGAGACGGTGCTGGCGGGCATCGCCACGCGCACGTCGCGGATCCACCTGTCCTCAGGGGTGACCGTGTTGAGTTCCGACGATCCCGTGCGCGTTTTCCAACGTTTCGCGACCGTCGACGCACTCTCCAACGGCCGCGCGGAGATCATTCTCGGACGTGGTTCGTTCACGGAGTCGTTCCCGTTGTTCGGATATGACCTCTCCGACTACGACAAGTTGTTCGAAGAGAAAATCGACCTGTTCGTCCAGTTGCTCGACGAGAAGCCAGTGACGTGGAGCGGTTCGCTGCGTTCGGCGCTGGACGCGGCAGACGTCTTCCCCAAGACGGAGTCGGGCCGCCTGACGGCCTGGGTCGGCGTCGGTGGCTCGCCACAGTCGGTGATCCGCACCGCCCACTACGGGTTGCCGCTGATGCTCGCGATCATCGGCGGGCCGGCGAAGCGGTTCGCGCCGTACGTGGACCTCTACCGCCGCGCCGCCGCGGAGTTCGGCACGACCGCGCACCCGGTCGGCATGCACTCGCCCGGCTTCATCGCCGACACTGACGAGGAAGCGCGTGAACTGTTCTGGCCGCGCTACCGCGTGATCCGCGACCGCATCGGCCGGCTGCGCGGCTGGCCGCCGATCCAGCGCGCCGAGTACGACAGCGAAATCGAGCACGGCTCGATGTACATCGGCTCGCCGGAAACGGTCGCGCGCAAGATCGCCGGCGCGGTGAAAGACCTCGACGTCGGCCGGTTCGACCTCATCTACTCCAGCGGTTCGCAGCCGGCGAGCGCGCGCATGCACGCGGTGGAGCTGTACGGCACGAAGGTGATCCCGATGGTGCGGGACCTGCTGGCGGAGGGGAAATGACGGAGACGCTGGGCATCCTCGGCGCGGGCAAGGTCGGCACCGTCCTCGCGCGGCTCGCGGTGGCGGCCGGCTACCGCGTGCTCATCGCCGGCTCGGGCGCGCCGGAGAAGATCGCGCTCACCGTGGAAGTCCTCGCGCCGGGCGCCGTCGCCACGACGCCGGCCGACGCCGCTTCGGCGGACGTCGTGATCCTGGCGCTGCCGCTGGGCAAGTACCGCAGCATCCCGGCGGCGGAGCTGGACGGCAAGCTCGTGATCGACGCCATGAACTACTGGTGGGAAGTGGACGGTTACCGCGCCGACCTGGAGGTCTCCACGAGCGAGACGGTGCAGAAGTTCCTGCCCGGCGCGCGCGTCGTGAAGGCCTTCAACCACATGGGTTACCACGACCTGGAAGACGAGGCCCGCGTCGCCGGGACGCCCGGCCGCAAGGCCATCGCCCTCGTCGGCGACGACCCCGCGGCCGTGGCGGAAGTGTCCACTGTGGTCGATGCGCTCGGCTTCGATCCCGTGCTCGCAGGCGGTTTGGCCGAGGGTGTGCGGCTGGAGCCGGGCGCGGAGACCTTCGGGGCGAACGTCGAGGCCGTCGAGCTGCGGGCGATGCTGCAGCGGTTCCCGGAATCGGAACGCGGTCGTGCCCTCAGCGAGCGGCAGGCGGCAGACTCACGTTAGACGCCGCCTCCGCGAGCCGACGCGGCCGGCGCTTGCCGCGTCGCGTTGGCCGGTTTTCCTCGGTCACAGCGGCCGGGTGCTGCTGATACCGAGACCACGCGGACGGTGTTGGCGCCGGTTCCACCGGCGGCTTGGCTACGGCTTTGGTGTGCCGCGGCGGCAAAGCCCAGCCGAACCGTCGCCGCTCACTCGGCGCCCGTGAACATGGCCACGAGATCGCGGGCCGAGTTGCTGCCCGCGAAGAGCTCCTGCATCTCGACGCCCTCGACTGCGACCGCCTGACTGCGGGGGAACATTTCCTGTTCGTATTCGGACAAGGCTTTCTCGACGTTGCCCGGGTGGGCGGCGAGGGCTTGGCCGAGCCGGGCGGCGTCGAGCATGGCGAGGTTGGCGCCTTCGCCGTTGGGGGGCATGAGGTGGGCGGCGTCGCCGACGAGGGTGACGCCCGGCGCGCGGTCCCAGCGGTGGTCGAGGGGCAGTGTGAAGTGGGGGCGTAGCAAGGGTGCGGTGTCGCCGTCGGTGATGAGGGCGGTGAGTTCCGGGGCCCAGCCGTCGAATTCCCGGGCGATGCGCGCGGCCGTCGCGTCGGCGTCGGTGAAGTCGATGGCGGCGAACCACTCCTGCGAACGGGTGAGGACGACGTAGGTGTGCAGCGTGTCGCCGCTTTCCCGGTGCGCCTGGATTTCGCGGCCGGGTGCCGGTGCGATGAGCGACCCGCCGCCGACGGCTTTCGCGGCCGCCGGGTGGCGGGTGTCGGCGTTGTAGAGGTAGACCTCGACGAACGAGGTGCCGGCGTACTCGGGGACCGCGCCCGACAGCAACGGCCGCACGCGGGACCACGCGCCGTCCGCGCCGACCAGCAGGTCAGTCGCGACAACGCTGCCGTCGGTGAAGGTCACCTCGTGGCGGCCCTCACCCGCAGAGCGGGCGTCGGCGACCTTGGCGCCCCAGCGGACGGTGCCGGCGGGGAGCGAGTCGAGCAGCAGCTGCCGCAGCTCCCCGCGTTGGACTTCGGGCCGGCCGCCGGTGCCGTCGTCGGCTTGGTCGAGCAGGACGGTCCCGTCGGGATCAAGGACCCGCATTTGCTGGCGACCCTCGAGGATGAGGCCGCGGAACTCGTCGCTGAGTTCGGCGGCTTCGATGGCGATCTGGCCGTTGTAGTCGTGGATGTCGAGCATGCCGCCCTGTGCGCGGGACGACGGGGAGTCCTCGGCTTCGTAGACCGTGGCCGGGATGCCGTGGACGTGCAGCACGCGGGCGAGGGTGAGGCCGCCGAGGCCGGCGCCGATGATCGTGACGGTGTTCAAGATGACTCCTTCGAAGCGCTATGGAATGTCGTTCCAATGTTGGAACGAGATTCCAGATGTGTCAAGATGGACGCATGGTTGCGCGGACCCGCCGAGCTCAGCGGCGTACAGAGGCGCTCTCCCGCGAGCGCATCACCGAGGCCGCCGTCGAGCTGCTCGACGCGTCCGGCGAGGGCGGGTTGTCGTTCCGGGCGCTGAGCGAGCACCTCGCCACCGGGCCCGGGGCGATCTACTGGCACGTGGCGAACAAGGGCGAGCTGCTCGAGGCCGCGACCGACGCCGTGGTCGCCGCCGCGCTGGCCGAGCCCGCCGAGCCCGCGGGGTCACCGCGGGACGAGATCCGCGCCGTCGCGCTGGGCCTGTTCAACACGATCGCCGAGCACCCGTGGCTTGCCACGCAGGTGTCGCTGCAGCTGTCGCACGGTCCGACGAAATCGGTGCCGCTGCGGATCTTCGAGGGAATCGGCCGGCACGTCGGCGCGTTGGGCGTGCCCGAGGACAGCTGGTTCACCGTGGCGTCGGCGCTGATGCATTACATCCTCGGCTCCGCCGCACAGAACGCTTCGAACGCCCGCGTGGCCGGGTCAGCGGTGGACCGGGAGGAGTTCCTCGACGCGGTGTCGGCGGCGTGGGAGGAGCTCGACCCGGACGACTACCCGTTCACCCGGGCGGTCGCCCGTCAGGCGCGTGAGCACGACGACCGCGAGCAGTTTCTGACCGGGATCGACCTCATCCTCGCCGGGATTCGCGCCCGGTGACGGCGTTGCCGGCGGTGTGGGGCAACCGGATCGCGGCAACGAGCGGGATCGCCAGCAGGACGGCCAGCAGCGCCATTGCCACGCGGAACGGGCCGGGCGCGTCGGTGGCGACCAGGCCGCCGGCGCGGATGAGCAGAGCGCCGATGGCCACGCCCAGGCCCGCGCCGAGTTCTTGCAGGGTCGAGAGCAGGGTGTTGGCGTGGTTCATCAGGGGCTCGTCGACGTCGGCGAAGGCGACGCTGTTGTAGGCCGTGAAGCCGGTGGAGCGGGAGATGCCGCTTACGAGGAGAAGGGCCAGCAGCACGGGCAACGGGGTGTCGGCCCGCACGAAGGCCAGGCCGACGAGGCAGGCGGCGCCGACGAGGATCGACGCCAGCAGCACCGTGCGGATGCCGAAGCGGCGCATGAGCGGGGTGGTGGCGGGTTTGATGCCGACGTTGCCGACGAACAGCGCGATGACCACCAGGCCGGCGCGGGCGGGGCTCCAGCCGAAGCCGAGCTGGAAAAGCAGCGGGAGGACGAAGGGGATGGCGGTGATCACGCCGCGGTAGACGGAGCCCGTGGCGGCAGTGATGCGGTAGGTCGCGATGCGGAGGATCCGCAGGTCGAGCAGGGGATTCGGTGCGCGCAGCAGGTGCCTGATCGCCCAGCCGAGGCCGACGACGGCCACGATCAGCGCCACGGCCGTTGCCGGGCCGAAGCCTGAGCCGAGACCTTCGAGCGCGACGACCAGCGCGGCGGTGCCGACGGCCACCCACCCGAACCCGACCCGGTCGAACGGAGCGGGCCGCTCCGCGCGCAGGTCCGGCACGATCGCCCACGCCACGGCCAGCGCGGCGATGCCCAGGGGCAGGTTGATCACGAAGATCCACCGCCACGACGCGTACTGCGCCAGCAACCCGCCGACGACCGGCGCCACCACAGGCGCGAGCAACGCGGGCCACGTCAGGTAGGCAACCGCTTTGACCAGGTCTTTCTTAGGTGTGGCGCGCAGGACCACGAGCCGGCCGACGGGCACCATCATCGCGCCGCCGACGCCCTGCACCACTCGCGCTGTTGTCAGCAGCACAAGGTTTGGTGCGAGTGCGCACGCCAATGATGAAAGTGTGAACAGGATCAGTGCGGTTGCGAACACGCGGCGCGCGCCGAAGCGATCGGTGAGCCAGCCGCTGATCGGGATGAGGACGCCGAGGGTGAGGACGTAGGCCGTGATGGTCACGTTGACGTCCACCGAGCTCACCCCGAGGTCGGCCGCCATGAGCGGTGCCGCGGGAGCGATGATCGTGGCATCGACGATCTCCATGAAGAACGTGGCGGCCACCAGCAGCGCCAACCCCCGCCGAAACCCCATGGCGGTCGACCCTACTGTCCCGGCGCGGCTGGTCGGCTGGTCGCGATGGGGATCACACCGGGGCGAGGGCGGTCGTCGCGGCGGGCAGCGGCGTGGCGGCATTCGTTGAGGCGATGAGGGCTTCGGCTGAGAGTGCGGCAAGCGGTACGACGTCCAGGGCCTCGCGTCAGCCGGCTCGGTGATGTCGCTGAACACCGCCGGCGGCCCGGTGAAGATCGAGGGCATTGGCGACAACATGACCGTGAACGGCGCCAAGATCCTCTGCGGCAACATTCCCACGAAGAACGCCACACCGGGGACCAGCAAGAGCTGATGATCCACAGTGGATCCACAGGGCTCGCCGAGGGAGTCCGGTGGCTTTGCTGTGCGCGGAGAACGAGTAGGCGGCCTCGGCGTGGTGGGAGCCCATCCTCTTGCGTTCGGTTTCGACCATTCGGCGTCACCGGGCGGACACCGTCATCGCCAACGACCGGTGACGGGCGCCGAAGGGCGCTCCGGCCTGGCGATGCTTCAACTCCTTCGGAACGGGGTATGAGGACGCTGGATCATGCCGAAGTTCGGAGAAGGAGCGCTGACCGCTGGTGGACTGTCCCATGCGCTCGAGCCGGACGCGGCGATGACGGCGCTGCCGCTGACCGGCGCCGGCGGTGAGCTGCACCAAGTGCGGTGCTGGACGCGCGAGCACCTGCTCGACGTCGATGCCGACGTGCTGATCGACGTCGTGCAGGTGGTCGACGAGCTGGCCACCAACGCGCTCTCCCACGGCGGGCCGCCGCAGTGCGTGCGCCTGTTGCGGTTGCCCGGTCTGGTCCGCATCGAGGTCGACGACAGCACCCCGGTCCGCGCGGCGCCGCGGCCGCCGGACAACGAGGGTGGCCGCGGACTGCACCTCATCGCCGCGCTGTGTGTCGCGTGGGGTCAGCAGGTCACGGCGACCGGGAAGACCGTGTGGGCCGAGCTCGGGCTGGGGTCGGGCAACGGCACTGGTTCGTGAGGGTGACTGGCTGCGTCCGGAAGTGGTGTGGTCCCACCATCTTGTGGTGGAATTTTCCCGTGAGTTCTGATCTGGAGCCGGTGGGGCAGGCTGCCAAGGTGGAGCAGCTGGAGGCGGCGCTCGCGACGCGCCCGGTGATCGAGCAGGCCAAGGGCATGCTCATGCTGGTGCGGAGCTGGACCGAGGACGAGGCCTTCGAGGCCCTGCGCGAAGTCTCGCAGCACACGAACGTGAAACTGCACGACGTCGCCACGGTCGTCGTCGCGAGCGGCACGGGCGCGAAGCCCGAGTTGCCGGCCGAGACCGCCGACGTCGTGCTCGCCGAACTGCGGTCAGGCGTCCTGGGCAGCGCCTTCGGCACCGAGAGCTGATTCGTCGTGCGGAACGACCCGGGCGAACGATGTCCGCCTCGAACCCGGCTGCCTCTACCTCGACGACGGTCCGGTGCACACCTCGGGCGGGATCTTCTCGGCCACCGACCTGGCGCTGCACCTGCCGGCCGAAGACCTGGGGCCACGCCTACGCCGGCGACGTCGGCCGGCTGCTGGTGACGGCGCCGCGGCGGCTGGGTGGGCAGGCGCAGTTCGTGAAGGACTCCATTCGGATCGCGGGCGAGCCGGCGCTCGGGTCGTTTTTGGCGTGGCTGCGGGAGCACCTCCACGAGCCGCTCACCCTCGGCGGGCTCGCCGGCCACCTGCACCTGAGCGAGCGCAGCCTCGTGCGGAAGTTCCGCCACGCCACCGGGATGACCGTGTTCGACTGGATCAACCGCGAACGCGTCGCGAGCGCGAAGGTGCTGCTCGAAACCACCGAGTACCGCATGTCCGAGATCGCCGCGATGGTGGGGTTCGGCTGCGCGGAAACCCTGCGTCGTCACTTCGAACGCCAGGTCGGCACCACCGCGGGCAGCTACCGGACCACCTTCCGTGCTGCGCTCGTCGCGGGCTGACCGGCCGCTAAGATACGACTGGAATTTCTTCCGACCTCACGGGGGATCGATGGCGAGCGAGCGCGTCGGCGCGAAGGATCGTGCGCTCGCCTACGTCAAGGAGCAGGTGCTGTCCGGTGGGTTCCCGGGCGGCGAGCTGATCAGCGAGGGCGAGGTCGCCGAGGCGCTGGGCATGTCCCGGACGCCGGTGCGCGAGGCGTTCCTGCGACTGGAAGGTGAGGGGCTGCTGCGGCTGTACCCGCAGCGTGGCGCGCTCGTCGTGCCGGTCTCGCCCGACGAGGTCCGCGCGGTGCTGGAGGCGCGGCTCGTGCTGGAGCAGTTCGCGGCCGGCAAGGTCGCGGCCGCGGGGCCGCAGGTGCGCGAAGCCGTCTTCGCGGGCATGGAAGAGCAGCGGGCCAAGCAGCAGGCGGCGGCCGGCCTCGGCGAGTTCCTCGAGGCCGATCGCGCGTTTCACACCGTGCTGGTCGACGCGGCCGCGAACCCGATCCTCGGCTCGGTGTACGGCTCGCTGCGCGATCGGCAGATGCGGATGGTCGGCGAGTCCACCGTGAACGGCCGCGACGGCGCGCGCGACCGCCTCGACGTGATCCTCGAGGAGCACCGGGAAATCGCGGAAGCCGTTCATGTCGGGGACGGCGAACGGGCGTGCGAGGCGGTCCGGGTGCATTTGTCCAGCACCCGCCGGGCCCTGGGCGTCACCGAGGACACGGGGCTGTAGAAAGCCCGGCCATTGTTCAACCGGGGCTCAACCGTTCCGGAGTTATCGTGGCCGAATGGCAGGTGACGCGGATCTGGCCCGGATCGGATTCCTTCTCTCCGACCGAAACCGTGCCGCGATGCTGTTGCTGCTGCTCGACGGACGGCCGCAGCCGGTTTCGGCGTTGATGGCGGAGGTCGGCATCTCGGCGTCGCTGGCGAGCACGCACCTGCGCAAGCTGAAGGACGGCGGCCTTGTCGTTGTCGAGGTGTCCGGCCGCCAACGGTTGTACCGGCTCGCGAGCCCCGTCGCCGACGCGATCGAGGGCCTGCTGCTGCTCGCGCCGCCCGGGCCGGCGAAGTCGTTGCGGCAGGCGACGCGCGGGCGCAAGCTTCGCGAGGCCAGGGTTTGTTACGACCACCTCGCGGGCAGCGTCGGCGTGGCCATCAACGACGCCTTCCTGGCGAAGGGGTTTCTGGTCGAGGACCGCGATTCCTACAGCGTTTCGGTCAAGGGACGCGCCGAACTGGCGGCGCACGGGATCGACGTCGACGGGTTGCGCGGTCGCGCCCGGCCGTTGGCCCGGCCGTGCATGGACTGGAGCGAACGCCGGAACCACCTCGCGGGCAGCCTCGGCGCCGCGGTGAAGAGCCGGCTGCTCGAACTGGGCTGGATCGATCTGCTCGAGGCGAGCCGCGCCGTCGACCTCACCGCGGCCGGGCGGCGCGAGCTGCGCGAGTGGCTGGGTGTCGGCCCGGCGTAAGTGTTGCTGTTCAACGAAGAACGGAGCGAGATGTTCGATGTCAGCGAGGTGGCGGTGGTCGCCGTCGACGTCTTCGGGACCACTGTGGACTGGCGCACCGGCGTGATCGACGGCGTGGCCGCGATCGCCGAACACCACGAGACCGAGTTCGACTGCCCCGCCCTCGTGGACGCGTGGCGCGAGCGCTACCTGCCCGCGGTCGGGCAGATCAACCGCGGCGAGCGCGACTGGGCAAACCTCGACGCCGTGCACCGCGAGGCGCTCGACGAGTGCCTGGCGGAGTTCGGCGTCGCCGGGAAGTTCGGCGCCGAGGCGCGCGAGCGCATGGTCCGGACCTGGGACGCGCTGCCGCCGTGGCCGGACGCCGCCGAGGGGCTGGCCGAGCTGCGCCGCGACTTCGTGGTGGTCGCGCTGTCCAACGGCGGGTTCGCCCAGCTCGTCCACGTCGTGAAGGGCGCCGGCCTCGGGTTCGACGCGATCCTGTCGGCCGAGAACGTGCGCGCGTACAAGCCGGACCGCCGCGCGTACATCAACGCCGCGAAGCTCCTGGACGTCGAGCCCCGCACCATCCTCATGGTCGCCGCCCACACCTGGGACATCCACGGCGCGCGCGACGCCGGTTTCCGCACGGCCTTCGTCGAGCGACCGGGGGAAAAGGGCCCTGACCGGCCCGCCGACACCGCCGAGACCACGGACTGCGACCTCAGCGCGGTGAGCTTCGCCGACCTCGCGGGCCGGCTGCGCGCTGCGGCGAAGGGCGGCACGGCCCCTCGCTGAATTTCACTATGCGGAAGATCAATTACACTTGGTGGAAATTTCTGGCCTTCAGGGCTTGTGGCCCGGTAGGCTGAGAGTTAGCGTTGGTCGGGCTACGACTTGTATCTCAGTCATGTTCCAGACCTCCCCCGAGCACCGGGGGAGGTCTGGACGACCTGGTGGAGGTGGCGACGGTGCCGCAGGGCTTGCACGCCGAGTTCGTCGAAGCCGTGGGTGCCGACTCGGTGGTGTCCGACCCGGTCGCCTTGCGGTCCTACGAATGCGACGGGCTGACCGGCTTCCGCGTCGTCCCGTCGCTGGTGCTGGTGCCGCGCACGGCGGAGGCGGTCGCCGCGGCCGTGCGGGTCTGCGCGAAGCACGACGTGCCGTTCGTCGCCCGCGGCGCCGGCAGCGGGTTGTCCGGTGGTGCGCTGCCGGTGGCCGACGGGGTCGTGATCTCGTTGCAGCGCCTGCGGTCCGTCGTCGAGATCGACGTGGTGAACCGGCGCGCGATCGTCGAGCCCGGAGTGACCAATGTGGACATCAGCCGGGCGGCGGCGCCGTACGGGCTGTACTTCGCGCCGGACCCGTCGTCGCAGCAGGTGTGCACGATCGGCGGCAACGTCGCGGAGAACTCCGGTGGCGCCCACTGCCTCAAGTACGGCTTCACCGTCCACCACATCCACTCGGCCGAAGTCGTGCTGCCCGACGGCACGACCACGGTTCTCGGCGGCGACAGCCCGCAGCTGGGCGGGTACGACCTGCTGGGCGCGTTCATCGGGTCCGAGGGCACGCTCGGCATCGCCACGCGCATCACCGTGAAACTGCTGGCCAAGCCGGCCGCGGTGAAGACGCTCGTGGCCGACTTCCCGTCCGTCGAGCAGGCGGGCGACACGGTGAGCGCCGTGATCGAGGCCGGGATCGTGCCCGCGGCGGTGGAGATGATGGACGCGCTGGCCATCGAGGCTGTCGAAGCCGCGGTCGACGCCGGTTACTCGCGCGACGCGGCCGCCGCGCTCGTGGTGGAGCTCGACGGGCCGCAGGCGGAGGTCGACGCGCAGTTCGCGCAGGTGAAGCAGCTGTGCGAGGAGTTCGGGGCGACGAAGCTGCGGATTCCGGCGAGCGCCGAGGATCGGGCGCTGGTGTGGAAGGGCCGCAAGGCCGCGTTCGCCGCGGTGGGGCGGATCAGCCCCAACTACTTCGTGCAGGACGGGGTTGTCCCGCGCACCCAGCTGGCGACGGCGTTGACCCGGATCTCCGAGCTGGCGGTGGGGGCCGGGCTGCGCGTGGCGAACGTGTTCCACGCCGGCGACGGGAATCTGCATCCGCTCGTGCTCTACAGCGAGGCCGCCGGTGAGCACGAGCGGGCGGAGGCGCTCTCGCGGGCCATCGCCGAGCTGTGCGTGGACCTGGGTGGGTCGTTGTCCGGGGAGCACGGGATCGGGACGGACAAGGCGTGTTCGATGCCGCGGCAGTTCAGTGAGGACGACCTGGCCACGATGGCGCGGCTGCGGCACGCGTACGACCCCTCGGGGATCTGCAACCCGGGCAAGTTGCTGCCGACGCCGCGGCTGTGCGGGGAACGACCGGGCGTCTACAAGCCGCATCCCCTCGAAGCCGCCGGCTTGATCGAGCGGATGTGACGGCGTGACTCAGGAGACCACGTTCTCTCCGTCCACTGTGGAGGAAGTACGTGCCGTGGTGGCGGACACCCGCGCGAGCCACCCTCGGCTGCTCGTGACCGGCGCGGAGACCGCGTCGGGCTGGGGCGCGCCTGCCGCGGCGGCCGACGCGGTCATCGACACGACGTCGTTGACCGGGGTGCTGAAGTACGCGCCTTCGGACTTGACGATCGCGGTCCGGGCGGGCACGCCGTTCACGACCGTTCAGGAGACGCTCGCGGAGGGTGGCCAGCGCGTGGCGCTCGACCCGGCCCGGGCCTGGCGGGGTGCCACGATCGGCGGGCTGCTGGCCACGGCGGATGCCGGGCCGTTGCGCACGGCGTTCGGCAGCCTGCGTGACCTGGTCATCGGGACGACCGTCGTGCTGGGTGACGGCACGGTCGCGCGGTCCGGCGGGCACGTGATCAAGAACGTCGCCGGCTACGACCTCGCGAAGCTGTTCCACGGTTCCCTGGGGACGCTCGGGGTCGTCGCCGAAGTCGTACTGCGGTTGCACCCGCGTCCCTTGGCGGTGCGCACGGTGGCGGTCGAGGCCGACGCGGGCGAGGCGTTCGACCTGGCCGGCAAGGTCGTCATGACGGGGTTGGAAGCGTCCGCCCTCGAATGGTCCGGTGGGCGGTTGCTGGTGAAGCTCGAAGGGACGCCGGAGGGCGTCGAGCAGCGTGAACGTGAGCTGTGCCGGCTCGGGGGAACCACGGCCCGGGTGCTCGCGGTCGAGGAGGCGGCCGCGGCCTGGGCGGGTGTTGCCGCGAGCGCGGATGGTGTTCGAGGGACAACAGTTGTGCGAATCGGGACAATGCCGGTCGCCGGCCCGGCTCTGGTGACGAGGATGGTGGCCGCGGGAGCCTCGGTGGCCAGTTCGATGGCGATCGGCGTCCACACCGTGCAGTTCAACGGCGGTGATCACGACGAACTCCTCGCCCGGTTGCACCAGGAATTCGGCGCGGCCGTGACCGTGCTGCGCCGCGACGGCCTCTCCGCCGGCCGCGGATGGGGTCCGCCACCGGCACCGGTGCGCGTGATGCGCGCGATCAAGCGGCAGTTCGACCCGGCCGGACGGTTCGGTGCCGGCCGGTTTTCTCCCTGGCTCGAAGACGAGGAGCGTGCGTCATGACGTCGACACTCGGCAGCTCCTTCGACGAGCACCACCCGCCGAAACGGGAGCTCCTCGACGACTGCGTCCACTGTGGATTCTGCCTCCCGACGTGCCCGACCTACGTGGTCACCGGCCAGGAGATGGAATCGCCGCGCGGGCGCATCTACCTGATGGACCTGGCCACCAAGGGCGAAATCGGCGTGGACGAAACGTTCGGCCACCACATGGACACCTGCCTGGGCTGCCTGGCCTGCACCACCGCGTGTCCCTCGGGAGTGCAGTACGACAAGCTCATCGAGTCGGTCCGCCCGCAGGTCGAGCGCCACGTGCCGCGCGGCTTCTCGGACAGGGTGTTCCGCGCGTTCGTCTTCTCGCTGTTCCCGTATCCGCGCCGGTTGCGGCTCGCGGCGTTCGGCGGTCTGCTCTACAGCCGGCTCGGCCTTCGGGCGCTCGTCCACCGGCTGGGCATCCTGAAGCGGCTGCCGCCCCGCCTCAGGGCGCTGGAAGCCTTGTTGCCGCCGGTGACGCTGCGAGCGTTGCTGGCGAAGACGCCGGAACGGACCCTCAAGCCGGCCGGCGAGGCGAGGCTGCGGGTGGGGGTGCTCGCAGGCTGCGCGAACCGCGTCTTCTTCGGTGACGTCAACGCCGCCACCATCCGTGTGCTCGCCGCCGAAGGGTGCGACGTCTACGTTCCGCAGGACAACCAGTGCTGCGGTGCGCTGTCCGTCCACGCGGGACGAGAGGAAGACGGCCTCACCCGCGCCAAGGGGACCATCGAGATGTTCGAGCGCTACGACCTCGACGTCGTCGTCGCCAATGTGGCCGGCTGCGGGTCCGCGCTCAAGGAGTACGGCGACCTCCTCGCGGACGTTCCCGAGTACGCCGAGCGAGCGCGGACCTTCGCCTCGCGGGTGCGGGACATCAACGAACTGATCGCGGACCTCCCCGCGCTGGCCACCCGGCACCCGATGAAGACCAAGGTCGCCTACCACGACGCCTGTCACCTCGCCAATGCCCAAGGCATCCGCCGGCAACCACGTGAACTGCTGCGCAGCATCCCGGAACTGTCCGTGCACGACATCGCCGAGGCGGAGCTGTGCTGCGGATCGGCCGGGATCTACAACCTGGTGGAGCCCGAAACGGCCGAAGAACTCGGCCGCCGCAAGGCGAAGCACCTCGCGGACGTCGAACCCGACGTGGTGGCCACCGCGAACGCCGGGTGCCTGCTTCAGATCCGCCGGTTCCTCGACCAGGGGATCCCGGTGGTGCACCCGATCCAGCTGCTCGACGCGTCCATTCGTGACGTAGATCCACTCGATCCACCCCAGGCGCGTTCCTGAGCGTCGTTTTCACAGTTCTTCATAGTTTTGTTTTCCAGCGCCGATTGTCCCGGCGTTGATTCACCGCGTCGTTTTTCACAGGAGATTTCACATGAGCACGGTGGGTTTCATCGGCCTGGGCATCATGGGCCTGCCGATGGCCGAGAACCTGGTCAAGGCCGGGTACGACGTCGTCGGCTACAACCGCAGCGCGAGGCGGGTCGACGCGCTGGTCGCCGCGGGTGGCCGTGGTGCGTCGAGCATTGCCGAGGCGGTCAAGGGCTCGGACGTCGTGATCACGATGGTGCCGGACTCGCCGGACGTGGTGGCTGTCGCAATGGGCGAAGACGGCATCTTCGAGAACTCGCACCCTGGTCAGCTGGTCATCGACATGAGCACCATCGAGCCGGCCACGGCCCGCGCCGTCGCCGAAGCCAGCGCGAAAGTGGCGGTGCGCGTTCTCGACGCGCCGGTGTCCGGCGGGGAAGCCGGTGCTGTCGAGGGTGTGCTGTCCATCATGGTCGGTGGCGCCGCCGAGGACTTCGCCGCTGCCAAGGCGGTACTGGAAGCCGTCGGGCGCACCATCGTGCACGTCGGTCCGCACGGTGCCGGCCAGACCGTCAAAGCCGCCAACCAGCTCATGGTCGCCGGCCACCTCCAGCTCCTCGCCGAAGCGCTCGTGCTCGCCGAGGCGTCCGATGTGGACCCGGTGATCGCCGTGGAGGTGCTCGGCGGCGGGCTGGCCGGCAGCACCGTGCTCGACCGCAAGTCGGAGAACATGCTCAAGCGCGATTTCACACCCGGTTTCCGCCTCTCCTTGCACCACAAGGACATGGGCATCGTCACCGCGGCCGCACGGGAAGCCGGGGTGGCGATCCCCCTCGGCAGTGCGGTCGCCCAGTTGATCGCCTCCCTCGTCGCTCGCGGCGACGGTGGGCTCGACCATTCCGGTCTGTTCAAGCTCACCGAAGAGCTCGCGGGCCGGACCCAGTAGGACAGTCACTTGTCAGGAGTGGACTCATGCCCAGAATGACCGCAGCCGACGCCGCCGTCGCAGTGCTGCGCCGCGAAGGCATCACAACTGCTTTCGGGTTGCCCGGCGCCGCCATCAACCCGTTCTACGCCGCGTTGCGCCGGGACGGAAACGTCGCGCACACGCTGGCCCGCCACGTCGAAGGCGCCTCGCACATGGCCGAGGGCTACACCCGGACCCAGCCGGGGAACATCGGTGTGTGCATCGGCACCTCGGGCCCGGCGGGCACCGACATGATCACCGGCCTGTACTCGGCCAGCGCGGACTCGATCCCGATCCTGTGCATCACCGGCCAGGCGCCGGTGGCCAAGCTGCACAAGGAAGACTTCCAGGCCGTCGACATCTCGGCCATCGCGGCTCCGGTCACCAAGTGGGCCGTGACGGTGATGGAGCCGGCGCAGGTGCCGGGCACGTTCCAGAAGGCGTTCTGGCTCATGCGCACCGGCCGGCCCGGCCCGGTGCTGATCGACCTGCCGATCGACGTGCAGCTGGCCGAGATCGACTTCGACATCGACTCCTACGAACCCCTGCCCGTCGCGAAACCGGCGGCGACTCGGGCCCAGGTCGATCGCGCGCTGGACCTCGTGGGCTCGGCGGAGCGGCCGGTGATCGTGGCCGGCGGCGGAATCATCAACGCCGACGCGGCCGAGCTGCTGGTCGAGTTCGCCGAGCTGACCGGCATTCCCGTGATCCCCACTCTCATGGGCTGGGGCACCATCCCCGACGACCACCCGCTGATGGCCGGCATGGCGGGGATCCAGACGAGCCACCGCGGCGCCAACGCGACCATGCTCGAAGCCGATTGCGTGCTGGGCATCGGCAACCGCTGGGCCAACCGGCACACGGGTGACCTCGACGTCTACCGCGGCGAGCGCACGTTCGTCCACGTGGACATCGAGCCGACGCAGATCGGCCGCGTGTTCGCGCCGCACTACGGGATCGTGTCCGACGCGAAGGCCGCGCTGGAGCAGTTCGTCACGGTGGCCCGTGAGCGACGCGAGGCCGGGACCTTGCCGGATCGTTCGGCGTGGGCCGGGGATTGCGCGCGCCGCAAGTCCGCGATGGAACGCAAGACGCACTTCGACGAGGTGCCGATCAAACCGCAGCGTGTCTACGAAGAGATGAACCAGGTGTTCGGGAAGGAGACCCGCTACGTCTCGGCCATCGGGCTTTCGCAGATCGCCGCGGCGCAGTTCCTGCACGTGTACCGGCCGCGGCATTGGATCAACTGTGGACAGGCCGGACCGCTCGGGTGGACGGTCCCGGCGGCGCTGGGCGTGGCCACTGCCGACCCCGACGTCGAGGTCGTGGCGATCAGCGGGGACTACGACTTCCAGTTCATGCTCGAGGAGCTGGCCGTCGGCGCGCAGTTCAACCGCCCGTACGTCCACGTCCTGGTCAACAACTCCTACCTCGGCCTGATCCGGCAGGCGCAGCGGGCGTTCGACATGGACTACTGCGTGCAGCTGGGGTTCGAGAACGTCAACTCGCCCGAGACGGCCGGGTACGGCGTGGACCACGTCAAGGTGGCCGAAGGCCTGGGCTGCAAGGCCATTCGCGTGCGCCGGCCCGAGGACCTGAGGGCGGGCTTCGAGAAGGCGCGGCAGCTGGCGGCCGAGTACCGCGTGCCGGTGATCGTCGAGGTCATCCTGGAGCGGGTCACGAACATCTCGATGGGCGCGGATCTCGCAGGCGTGAACGAGTTCGAGCCGCTGGCCGAACGCCCGGAAGACGCGCCGACCGCGCTCACGCACTGACCCGTCCGAAGTGGAGGGTTCCGGTGCCGTAAGGAATCGGAAACTACTGCCACGCCTTCGTCGGCGATTAGCCTGGTTTCGATCAGCCCGGCCAAGACGAAGGAATTTTCATGGTGAAACGCGTGGTGGCCGGCGGTCTCGCGGCCGTGGTCGCGGTCGGGCTCGCAGCTTGTTCGTCGGACGAGCCCGCCGCGCCCGCGGCCCCGGGGCCCCGCGCGGTGTACGTCACCAACTGGGCTTCCGACACCATCGCCGAGTTCGGGCTCAACGAAGACGGTTCGCTGAGGGCACCGGCGATTTCCCTGTCGGTGGGGAAGGGCGACACCCACCCGCAGGCGTCGATCCGTTCGCACGACGGAAAATGGCTCTACGTAGGCAACTGGGGCACGCGGGACGTCACTCCCTTCCGGGTCGAAGCCGACGGGCGCCTCACCGCTTTTCCCGCCGCGCACGGTCCGGCGCCGGAGCCCGTGACTCCGTCCGGCATCGCGCTGAGCCCGGACGGCAAGAACCTCTACACGGCCAACTTCAGCAACGGCGGCGACGGAACCGTTTCGCACTACCGTGTTTCGGCCGACGGCCTGCCGCACGGCGTCGCGACGATCCCCGCCCACGGACGAGGCACGACGGCACTGACGGTCTCACCCGACAGCCGCACGCTCGTCACGGCCAACAGCGCTTCGGGTGACGTCTCGACGTTCACCATCGCCGCCGACGGCAGCCTCACGTGGGTGGCGACCGTCGCCACGGGCAAGGGCGCGTTCTTCGCCGCGATCACCCCTGACAGCTCGCACGTGCTCGTCACCAACTCGCTGGCCGACAGCATCAGCTTCCTCAACCTGGGCGCGGACTCCCGGCCCACGCCGGTCAGCACCGTGCCCAACCCGGCCGACGAGCCCCGCGGCATCGTCCTCACCGCCCGAGGCGACCGCGCCTACGTCGCCAATTTCGCGAACGGCACCGGCCCCGGCCACATCACCACGTTCAGGGTGACCGCCACCGGCATCAGCCAGGCGGGACCGGCAGTGGCGACCGGCGGCAACGGCGCCGAGGGCATTGCCTTGTCCCGCGACGGCCGCAGCCTCTACAACGCCAACTTCAACACCGACGGCGTCGGCAGCGTCACGAGCTACCCGCTGGCCCCCGACGGTTCGGTAGGCAGCCCGCGACCGCCGGTGCCGACGGGTGGCCGTCAGCCCGACCTGACGAGCATCACCCTGCCGACGAGCTGACCGGGCCGGCCCCGGATGCCGCTTCCAGGGCCGGCGCTGGTCACCTTCGGGCGAACGACGCGAGGTACGCGGCGGTCGGGGTGCCGACGCCGGTGGTGGTGTCGTAGCCCGGAATCGTGGTCAGTGAAGTGTCCAGGTTGGCCGTGCGCAGCGTCGTCACGAGACCTTGGCTCGCGTCGAAGGAGTTCGCGAAGTCGACGCGCACCACGGCCGGGTTCCGGTTGGTGCCCAACGGGTTGCCGTTCGGGTCGTGGAACAGCCGGCTGCGGTACTTCTGGTAGATCAGCGGGTTGGCGAAGCCGAGCGGTTTGCCGGTGAGCTGTTGCGCCAGCGCCTGGATGCCGGCGACCACCGGTGCGGCCAGCGAGGTTCGCCGATGCGGTGTTCGTTGTACTGCGCGGTGCCGTCGGGGAACAGCTGGGTATCGCCCGTGATGAAGCCGGTCGTGGGGTCACCGATGGCGGCGATGTCCGGGGAGACCCGGACCGCGGTGGCCGAACCGTCCGGATGGGACAGTGCGTCGGGGACGATGCCGCGCTGGTAAGCGGGTTGCGGAGTGCCGGGGACGGCGCCACCGCCGGTGCCGTTGATGAAGCCGCCGGGCGGGGAGGCCCACGTCGAGCCGTCGGCGCTCAGCGCCGTGCTGTGCGAACCCCAGCCCGTTTCCCACAGGTAGCGGTCGCCGTCGCCGATGGCGAGAGTGGTGCCGCCGACCGCGGTGACCCACGGGTCGCGCGCGGGGAAGTCGACCTCGCCGGTGTGGGTGCCGTCGAGCCGGAAGTCGCCGAGATCGCCGTTGTCACCGGACGCGGCGTAGAAGCCGATGCCTTGCACGGCGCCGAGCTGCAGCAGGTTGTCCACAGTGGTCTGCTGGGCCGGGGTGACGGGATCGACCGCGTATCAGGAGTTCGACACGATGTCCGCGAGGTGGTGGTCGACCACCGTCGCGATCGAGTCGTAGAAGTCCTCGCTGTGGCAGGACGCCGAGCTGACGACGGTGAGGTCGGCGGCCGGGGCGATGGCGTGCATCGGACACGTTTGCGGCATAGGCCGCCAAGCCTTCGGGATCGCGGCCGGCGACGTAGACGCGACCGGACACGGCGGTGGCCGGGTCGACGTTCGTGCCTGCGGACACAGGGTTCACGACGTCCGAGGCAACCGGGTCACGGGTGGTGATGGCGGACGCGCTCGGCGCCGAACCCGGCAGCACGGTCAGGGTGAGCGCCGCACTCAGCGGGCTGATCATGAGGCGAGCCTAAGCGGCACCAAGCTGTCCTCGTGGCCACTCGATCGTGGCCACGACGGCACTTTCACCGCAACGGTAAGGAATTCGAAAGATCTCAGGTGAGCATGTGCATCCCGCCGAAGAACGCGACGGCGAGGACACCCACGGCGAACCCCACGAACAGCGCGGCCCCGAGCCCGGGCCGCAGCCGCGTGCCCGCGTAGGCCAGGCCCAGCGCGAAGATCAGCCACGAGCCGATGAGGGCCACGCCGCTCATCATGGACTCGGCGAAGATGGCGGCGACCCGCGCGCCCGCCGCGACGAACAGGGCGAACCCCGCCGCCGCGGCCGGGATGATCCAGGACTTGCGGCGCAGGTGCGGCGTGGGGGCGGTTTCCGGTGACCTTTGCATGACAACGCTCCTTGGCTGGATGACCACTGTTCGTAGTGTGCCCCGCGTCACCGCGAAGATCCCTTACCGTCGGCTAACGCCGCGTCTGCCTAGTGCTCGCGCAGGTAGCGGATCATGCCGATCACGTCCTCGGGCACGAGCCACCCGATCGCGCCGCTGGAGTAGACGCTCACCGGAACCTTGCCCGCCGGGTCGAGCAGGAAGCCCGTGGACTGGACGTAGCGTGGGTCCTCGTTCACAAACGCCCCGGTCGCGTCGTGGAGCGTGCGGGCGTCGGCACTGTGGCCGACAGGGAAGCCGAGCTTGTGCCTGGCCATCAGGTCCTTTGTGGTCGCTTCGTCGTCGACGGACAGCGCGACGACCTTGACGTCGAGCTCCGCCAACGTGTCGGCGGCACGCTGGAGCGCCCGCAGTTGTGCGTTGCAGTACGGGCAGCAGCTGCCGCGGTAGAACAGCACCACGGCGGAGTGCCCGGCCAGCTCGGCGGGCAACGGGTGGCCGGTGCCGTCCACAGTGGTCAGCGACAGGTCGGGAAAGGTGTCAGCCTATTGCGGATCGCGCGCGCTGAGTGCGGGCGTCGCGGGGCCGGCGACGACGTCGACGATCTCGCCCAGCAGGCGGCGACCGACGCTGTCGTGGCGGTGCTCGCCAAGCTGGGGGAGTTCCGCTACCTGGGCGAGCCGGGAGGGGCGAGCGTGAGCGACCTGATGCGTTGGAGCGTTTCCTCGACACCGATCCGCGTGACGGCGGGTGCGCGGAGGCGATGGAGCTGCTGCGCGTCTACGCCGAGCTGCTCCGGCGGGGCGAGGACGGGGGCCGGTTCCACCCGCGCATCGCCGTGCACCTGCCTTCGTGCGGGCGGTGCGAGGTAGACCTCGAGGGCTTGCTCCTGACCATTGAGGACGGTGCCGGTTAGGGGTTCGTAATGACCGAGGTGGCCCTGGAGTGGGTAGCTTCGGGAACGTGATGTTCCGACGTTGTGCCCTTGCTGCCGGTGCGTTGCTCCTCGCCGCCTGCGGCGCTGCTCCGACCGCTCCGGTCGCGCCGCCGTTCGTGTTTCCGCAGGACTCGGCCGGCGTCGCGACGTGGACACCGTGGCCCTCGGCGTTGCACGATGCCCGGCATTCGGGCGCCTCGGTGGAGTCGGGACCGACGCACGGCACCATCCGCTGGCAACGCCGTCTCGAGGGCGCCACGACCCCGGGCCCGGTGGTCGGCGCGGACGGCACGGTCTACCTCGCCTCGAACGGTGGCGTTCTCCACGCCCTCGACCCGGCCGACGGGCACGACAAGTGGACCTACGACACGAAGAACCCCGTGGGCGGCGATCTGTCGATCTCACCCCTCGTCCTCCGTGACGGCACGATCCTCCTGCCCAGCGGTGAGGACCTGATCGCGTTGTCCCCGGCGGGACGGCCACTGTGGACGAAGGAGTTTTCCTCTCGGGTGACGTCCCCGGTTTCCTTCGACGGGAGCCGGGTCTACGTCGGGACCGGCGACGGCACGGTGTCCGCAGTGGACACCTCGGCCGGCCACATCGTCTGGACCGTCGACATCGGAACGACTTCCTACGGCTCGGTGGTCACCGACGGCCACGGCCGCGTCTACACCACCGCCGACTCGTCGTTGATCGCCCTCGACGACCTGGGCGCCTCCGCCCGCGTCGCGTGGCGCGTGGACCCCCACGACGACGTCACCGAGGTCTCCGCGGGCCTCGCCCCGGATGGCACCGTGCTGCTGGGCACCAACGGCCGCGCCGAATGGGCCTACCACCCGGACGGGAAACTCGCCTGGCAGGCGCCGCGGGTGATCACGTACTCCTCACCCGTGGTCACGGTCACGGGCCTGGCCTACGTCGCCGACCACAGTGGACAGGTCCACGTCTTCGACGTCCACACCGGACACGAGACCACCCACTACGGCCCCATCGGCGCCCAAATCTGGAGCTCGACCATCGTCGACCGCACCTACCACCTCTACTTCGGCGGCGAGAACGGCCACGCCTACGGCTACAACCCCGACGGCACCCGCCTGTTCGACATCGACCTCGGTGGCAAAGTGGACAGCTACCCGGCCCTCACGGGAGACGGCGCGCTGGTGATCGGCAGCCGCAACGGCCTGGTCACCGCCATCGACTGAGCCCAAAACGGCTCAGGCCGGGTACCGGAGTTCGATCTGGGCCAGCTTGCGGTCCACGACCTGTTGCGCGGCCGTCCTGGGGGAGACCGCGTGGGTCTCGGACCGGGCGAGCAGGTCGGTGACGATCCGGTCCATCGCCTCGCGGACCTTGGTTTCGGCCTGCTGCGCGTCCGCGTCGAGGTCGCCGAACAGGGTCCACCACCACCAGGCGTTGGTGGCCGAGTTGGCCGCGAAATCGGGAATCACGGTGACGCCGCGGGAGGCGAGTGCGGCCTCGGCCGCAGCCGTGGTCGCCATGTTGGCCGCCTCGACGACGACGCGCGCGGTGACGCGGTGCTGGTTCGTCTCGTCGAGGCAGTAGGAAACGGCTGCCGGGACAAGGACGTCGCACTCGATATCGAGCCAGGAGCGCGGCGGGAGCAGACGGTCGGCCGGGCGCAGCTGCGTGCGGTCCAGGCCGCCCAACGGATCGCGGGTGCGCAGGAGGCGCTCGACGTCGAGGCCCTCGGGATTCGCCACGACGCCGTCGGCGTCCGCGATGCCCACGACGAGGACGCCGGCCCGGGCCAGGTAGCGCGCGGTCGCGCCGCCCATCGAACCGAAGCCCTGTACGACGGCCCGACGCGGCGCGGCTTGCAGACCGAGCCGGTCCATCGCCGTCAGCGCGGCCTGCGCGACGCCCAGCCCGCCGACGAGCTCAGGCAACGCGACTCCGTCGACGTCGATCGAAAACGCCTTCGCCAGCCGGGCGCGCGCCTCGTCGGCGTTGTCCAGCAAGGGATAGACGGCCTGCACGGAACTGTCCATGCCGAGCTCCGCCACGACCTCGTCGATCGTCTCCTGCCGCACGCCCAGGTCCTCCCCGGTGGTCCAGTGGCGTTCGACGATCGCGCGCACCGCCGCCAGGAACCGCGTGAGCACGCCGCGGGCTTCGGGATCGTGCGGGCTGCAGTCGAGGCCGCCCTTGGCGCCGCCGAGCGGGATGTAGCGGGCGCCGGGTTCGTAGTGCAGGGCCTCCTTGCGGGTCATGCCTGCCGCGAGGCCACGTACCTCGTCGAGCGTGCAACCTTCGCGCATGCGCAACCCGCCGCTCGCGACGCCGCGGACCAGGCGGTCGACGACCACGAACCCGCGCCGGCCTGTCTCGGCGTCGGTCCAGGTGATCGAGAGGTGTGGCTCCCGCGCTGTCATGCGTGCCCCGTTCGTCGCCGCCTGCTACTGCATCACGATGCAGTAGCAGGCGAACGATTGTCAACGGGCGTCGTCGGCGAGACCCAGTTCGTGCGCGACGTGCCGGCGCGCCCACTCCTGCATCCGTTCCCGGTTCTGCACCCCGCCGTGCACCAAGGCCTGCACGGCGAGGCCGTCGAGGAACGCGGTGATCCGCCACGCCGCGCCACGCGGGTCGGGCGCGGTGAACTCGCCGGCGTGCGCGCCGTCCTGGATGATCGTGACCAGCGCTTCCTTCCAGCGCAGGTCCAGCTCGCGGCCGACCTGCCGGAGCTCGGGTTCTCGCAGTGCCGCCGACCAGCCCTCGATCCACAGGCGCCAGCCCTTCGCCTGCCCGGTCGGCGCGTACCACTCCAGAGCGGTGCGCAGGCGTTCGGACGCGGTGGCCAAGCCTTCGGTCAGTTGCGCCAGCTTTTCGAGATCGCGTTGCGCGGCCCAGGCGAAGGCCTCCGCGATCAGCGCTTCCTTGTTCTTGAAGTGGTAGAGCACGAGCGATGTGCTCACCGACAGGTCGGCCGCGACGTCGGCCATCCGCACGGCGTGGATCCCGGCCAGCTCGATGTGGCGAACGGTGGCGCGCAGGATCTCGTCCCGGCGCACGGTGGTGTCTTTCCGGCTGCGGCTCACGGGGGCGAGTTTATCCTGAGTGGCGAGTCAGTAGTGACTTACAGGACACCCGCGCGGAGCGCGAAGGCCACCGCCTGGGTGCGGTTGCGGAGGTTGAACCGGCCGATGATCGAGGCCAGGTCCTTCTTCACCGTGCTCTCCGAGTAGACCAGGGTTTTGGCGATCTCGCGCGTCTCGACGCCTTCGGCGAGCATGCGGAGGATCTCGACTTCGCGGGTGGACAGTCCGGGGCCGGTGTAGCCCAGTGGTTCCAGGACGTTGCGTTGCAGGCCGCGGATTTGGGCGACGAGGTTGCCGAGCAGGCGGGGCGACAGGACGGCGGAGCCGTTGGCGCTCGAGAGAACCGCATCGGCGAGGTCGGCGCTGGTGGTCGTGGTGCGGTCGAGGACGGCGACGACGCCATGGCTGACGAGGGAGAGCAGGGAGTGCTCGCGCACGTCGGCGGTGAGCAGGACGATGGGGGCGGCGAGGACGGCCGCGGCATGGACGCGGCGCATCGTGGCCGTGGAGAAGCGGTAGTCGGCGACGACGGTGACGTCGGGGGGAGGCTCGTCGCCCGACGTGCGCGGAGCTTCGACGCCCAGGAGCTTGCGGATCGCTTCGGTCGTCAGTGGGTCGGGCCCGAAGACCGTGACCGCGACTTCGGTGAGCGACCGGCGCGGCCTGGCCGCGACGGGTGAACCGGACGTCACCACGAATCCCTCCTCCGGTGCCGTTCTCCCACCGAAGATACTGAGCGATTTCGCCGGAAACCGGTTCCGCAAGAGTTCGGTCACATGAGAAATCCGGTGGTCGAACCAAGATGAGGCGAATGGGTTCCTCAGCGCTGGAGGGCGTGCGCCGCGAGCACGTGGGCGACGGCTTCGGTGACCTGGCGCGCGAAGGGGATGTTGAGCCACTCGTCGGGCACATGCATGTTCGACTCGGCGCCGACCGCGCCCGTGACGAGGAAAGCCGCGTCCGAGTAGGCCTGCCCGAGCATCTGCATGAACGGGATCCCGCCGCCCAGGCCCATGAACTGGTGCGGGGCTTCGAAAACGCCGGATTCAAGGGCGGCGGACAACCACGCCGGCGGCTCGGGGGCGCACCAGCCGTCCTGGGCCATCACGTCGGTGAGGGCGGCCGAAGCGCCGAACGGCACGTCGGTGGTGACCACCCGTTCGAGCGCGGCCGCCGCGTCGGCCGCGCTGACGGTGGGCGGCAGGCGGAAGCTGAGCCGCAGCGACGTCGAGGCCCGCAGGACCGCGCCGGCTTCCGCCACGTCCGGCAGGCCGGCCGCGCCGGTGACCGACAACGTCGGGCGCCAGGTGTTGTTGAGGATGCGCTCGGCCTCGTCGTCGGCGGCCGGCCGGCTGCCGGGGACCAGGCAGAGCGGGTGCAGCGTCGACAGTGGACGCAGCTCGGCCAGCCGCTGCGCGTCCGCCACGCGTTCGGGCGGGATCGGCGCGTTCAGTTCCGGCAGCAGGATCCGGCCGGTGGCGGGATCTTCGAGCCGGTCGAGCAGCAGCCGCAGGATGCGGAACGAGCTCGGGACGACACCGCTGGCGATCCCGGAGTGCACGGCTTCTTGAAGCACAGCGACGGTGAGCGTGGCCTGGAGGATCCCGCGCAGGCTCCGCGTGACCCACAGCCGTTGGAAGTCACCGCCGCCGGAGTCCAAACAGGTCACGAGGCTGACGCGGCCGAGCCGGTCCGCGAGGTGGTCGAGGTAGTCCGGCAGGCCGGGGCTGCCCGACTCCTCGCCCGCCTCCAGCACGAGAACCACGCGACAGTGCTCGCCGCCGCCGGCCCGGACCGCGGTGACGGCGGTAAGGGCCGCGTAGGCCGCGTAACCGTCGTCCACCGCGCCGCGCCCGTAGAGCCGGTCTCCGCGCAGCACCGGTTGCCACGGGCCGAGTCCTTCGGACCAGCCGTCGAACGGTGGCTGCTTGTCGAGGTGCCCGTAGAGCAGGGCCGTGCCCTCGCCCGCCGCTCCCGGCGTGGCGGGGATTTCCGCGAACAACAGTGGTGGCACGCCGTCGAGCTCCACGACGTCGACGGTGCTGCCCGCCGGCGCGTTCGCCTCGATCCAGGCGCGGACGTGCTCGACCGCGCGGCGCAGGTGCCCGCGTTCGCGCCATTGCGCGTCGTACGCGGGGGAGACCGCGGGGATCGCCACGAACTCCGCGAGGCTCGGCAGAACCCGGTCCGCCCAAGCGGCCTCGACGTGGTGTCGCACCTGTTCGATTTCCACCAGTCCGCCTCACTCCTCGGTGACTACCCGATCATCGAATCACAAGACGCCGGCGCGCAGGGCGAACGCGACGGCCTGGACGCGGTTGCGGAGCTTGTAGCGGGTGGTGAGGCTGTGCAGGACGTGCTTGATCGTGCTCTCCGAATACGTCAGCTTCCGGGCGATCTCGGCGGTTTCCGCTCCGTCGGCCAGGAGCCGCAGCACCTCGACCTCACGCTCGGTGAGGCCGGCGCTGTTCACACCCAGGGGCCCGAGCGTTTCGCGCTGCATCCGCCGCACCAGGCCGATGAGCGTCCCGAGCAGGTCTCGCGGCATCACGCTGTGCTGGTGCGCGGCGGCCGACACCGCGGCCGCGAGCTCGGCGCCGTCCGCGGATTTGCTGTCCACGATGGCCACGACCCCGTGCTCGATCAACGTGAGCAGCGCGGCTTCCTCGACGCCGGCGGTGAGCAGTACAACCGCGACACCCGAGGGCTGCAGAGCCCGCAGCTGCGCCACGGCCGCGGCGTTCACGTGTGGTGTCGAGAAGACGAGGACGTCGGGACGCGCGCCCGGGCGTGTCCGCACGAGGCCGGCGTGGCTTTCGAGGACCAGCCGCAGGCCCGTGGCGCTGAGGGTGTCCGTGGCTTCCACGCGGACCGAAACCTGCTGGGCGTCTCGCGGCCGGAGCGCGACGGGGTGGGATCCCGGGACGTGGGGCCGGGGCCGGACCGCAACGTGTTCCATGGTGCTCTTTTCCTTGCCTGTCTCGTCATCCGGAGCCGGTGCGGGGACGCGGGCGTGCTCCTGGTGCTCCTCCAGCATGCCTCGGGCGCGTGGGCGCGGCATTGACGAAAGCTTTATCGCGCACGGCGATCACCCGCGCACGGTCGGTGTCATTCGTTCTTCGGTGGCCGAGCCTAGAAAAGACTCACGCGACGACACCGTCGCGGCGGGCGGGCACGATCTACGCTCGTCCGGCGGACAGCAGTGAACCGCAACTCGTCCGCCGGCGAAAGGTGTGGCACCGAAATGGCCGAAGTGGACCCCGAGGTCGAGTACACCGTCACCCACCAGTGGGTGCGGCGGCTGCCGGACGAATCCGCGCGCATCGGCGTCAGCGACTTCGCGCAGGAGGAGCTGGGCGACATCATCTCCGTGTCCCTGCCGTCGGTCGGCGCCGAGGTCGTGGCGGGCGAGCCGTTCGGCGAGGTCGAGTCGACGAAGAGCGTGGCCGAGGTCTACGCGCCGGTGTCCGGTGTGGTCAGCGCGGTCAACGGCCTGCTCGCCGACAGCCCGGAGGTCGTCAACGACGATCCGTACGGTGACGGCTGGCTCGTCACCGTCGATGTGCGGGCCGGGGAGTCGAAGCTGTTGGGCGCGCAGGACTACCGGACCTTCACCGAGGGCTGAGCCAGCCGGGCGAGGCAGGCGTAGGTCGCGTCGACCAGCGCCATCTTGCGAGGGTCATCGCGCGGGTGGGGGCCCATCCGGTTCATCACGTACCCGAAGCCGACGCCGCTCTCCGGGTCGGCGAACCCCGTCGAGCCGCCGAATCCGTCGTGGCCGAAGGCGCGGGGGTGGGGGCCGAAGCTGAGCTGGTCGCTGCCGAGGGTGAAGCCGAGGCCGAACTCGTTGTCCAGCCCCATGACCAGGTCGCGGCAGCGGCCCTGGCCGGTGCGGCCGAGCTCGATGGTCTCGTGCCGCAGCAGCCGTTCCGAACCGTCGGCGAGGGCGCCGTAGATCGTGGCGAGGCCGTGGGCCGTGCCGTGCCCGTTCGCCGCCGGCACCTCGGCGACGCGCCAGCGGGTGAGGTTCGCCGTGCGGCCAAGGGGAAGCGGGTTGGCGAGCGCGGCCAGCGTCGCGCGGTCCGGTGCGACCGTCCTTTCCGGACCGGCGCCCGGCTCGACCATCGTGGAGCAGCGGGCGAGGTCGTCGCGGTTCACTCCGATGTGGACGTCCACATTGAGTGGTGACGCCACGTTGGCGCGGAAGAACTCGCCGACGGTCTGCCCGGCGATCCGGCGGATCACCTCGCCGACGAGGAAACCGTAGGACAGCGCGTGATATCCGCTGGCCGAACCGGGCTCGAACAACGGTTCCTGAGCGGACAGGAGCAGGGTCATCTTCGTCCAGTCGAGCAGGTCGTCGATCTGCAGCGGGTGCTCGGGCGCGACCCCGGTGACCCCGGAACGGTGCGAAAGCAGCCACCGGACGGGGATTCCGGCCTTGCCTGCGGCGGCGAACTCGGGCCAGTAACGGGCGACCGGCGCGTCGAGGTCGAGGTCGCCGCTTTCCACGAGCTGCAAGGCGCACAGCGCGACCAGGCCCTTGGTGCTCGACCACAGGTTGGTCAGCGTCGGGCGCCGCCACGGAGCCCGGCGCTCCTCGTCCGTCCAGCCACCCCACAGGTCGACCACGGTCCGGCCGCGCACCACGACGGTGACGGCCGCGCCCAGCTCGTTCCGTTCGGCGAAGTTCTGCCGGAAAGCCTGGGCCACCGGCTCGAAACCTTCGGCGGTCTCACCGTGGACGGGTGCGGGGGACGAGAGCGGCATCGGGCTTTCCTTAGGTCGAGGCGAGATCGCCGGACGCATTGGTGGCGGCCCGGCGAAGCCGATTCTCCCCGGCCGTGCGGCGGGAAAACGCGGAGTTGACCGGAAAGGCGGGAAACGTCGCCTGCGCGATCACGGGATCTTCCGCAGGAGTTCGTCGAGTGCGCGCCGGGCCTGCTGCCCGTCGTGCTCGCGGTGTTGCTGGTGGTAGAGCTCCACCGCTTGGCGCAGGCTCTTCACCGCGAGGTCGTGGCGGCCCAGCTTCTCGTAGGCCGCGCCGAGCGTGAGCAGGGTGTCCGGGATGGAGAACATCTCGTCCCCGAACAGCGCCAGCGCCTCCTCGAGGTAGGCGATGGCCCCGTCCAGGTTCCCGAGACCGAGGTGGATGGTGCCGAGAGTGTCCAAAAGGGCCGGACGGATGTTGTTCATGTGAGCCTCGTCGGCCAGCGCGAGTGCCTTTTCCGAGATTTCCAGGGCCCTCTCGTACTGGCGCTCCAGCTGCAACGCCCAGGCCAGGTGGTTGCCGACCCACGCCCGGATCGCCGGCGGCAGCCCGGTGGCCAGCCGCCACGCGTCCGTGCTCAGCTCGACGGCCTCGGCGGTCCGCTGCGCCCGCACGGAGATCTCGGACCACGCGTTGAGGCTGAGCACGCGCTGCGACACGTCCCCGAGTTCCTCGGCGATGGTCAGCGCCACCTCGACGTGCTGGACGGCTTCCTCGTGCCGGCCGGTGCGGGTGAGGGCCTGCGCGATCACGCGGTGGGCCAGGCATTCGGAGCTGCGTTCCCCGAGGAGCTGGGCGGCGGCCAGCCCGTCGCGCCAGACGCCGATGGCGTGGTGCGCGTCGCCCTGGGTGGCGTAGAGCGAACTGCTGCCCCATGCCAGCTGCCACACGATCTTGTGCCACTCGCGGTCTTTCGCCACCGACCGGACGGCGCCGATGTTCTCGGCCTCCGTGTTCACCCACCGCTTGGCTTCGGTGCTGTCGCGCAGCGGCACGGTGGTGCACCCCGCGGGCAGCGGCACGGGGGTGATGGGCGGACGTCCGGCGTCGGCAAGGGTGACCGCGTGAACCAAGGTGTGGAGGTAAAAGCACGTGAGACGGTGGAGTGCGGACGTGATTTGTTCGTTGTCACGCGAAAGCTGTGCGAGTTCTCGCGCGTACGCACGAACCAGGTCGTGGAGGCGGAAGCGGCCCGGCTCGTGTTGCTGAACCAACGAAGCGCGTTCGAGAACTCGCAGCGCGGTCCGTGTCGCCGCATATGTCTTGCCCGCGAGCGACGCGGCGGCGTCGAGCGAGATGTCCGGGCCGGGGACGAGACCGAGGAGCGTGAACAGTTCCGCGGGCTCGCCCGCCAGCGCCGCCAGTGACGTCCGCAGGACGGCCCGGATGCTGAGGTCGGTGCCGATCTCCAGCGCGTTGAGGGTGGAGCCGGAGTCGGCGAGCTCGTCGGCCAGCGCGGTGAGCGCGAACTCGGGGTGCTCCTGCGCCCGGCCGACGACGATGCTCAGCGCGAGCGGCAGGCCCCCGCACGCGTCGGCGAGCCGGGTGACGGCGGCGGGTTCCGCCGACGTCCGGGAAGGCCCCAGCCGCGAGACGAGCAGCTGCCGGGCCGCGGCGCCGTCGAGGACGTCGAGGGAGATGAGGTCGGCGTGGTGGCTCGAGACCAAAGTGGTCAGCCGGTTGCGGCTCGTGACCACGACCGGACACTGCGGGGTGCCCGGCAGCAGCGGCGTGACCTGGTCGGCGTCGAGCGCGTTGTCGATGACCACCAGTAGACGTTTGTCCGCCACCAGGCTGCGGTAGAGACCGCTCATCGCGGCGAGGTCCTGCGGGACGGCCGCCGGCTTCACCCCGAGCGCGGAGAGGAACGCGCGCACGGCGGTCTCCGGTGGCACCCGGTCCCCGGACGGCGCGAACCCACGCAGGTCCACGAACAGCTGCCCGTCGGGGTACCGGCCGGCGTGGTCGTGCGCCCAGCGCAGCGCGAGACAGGTCTTGCCGACCCCGCCGGGGCCGACGATCACCGACACCGGACCGTCCACCAGCGCTTCGAGCTCCCGGTCTCGCCCGGTGAACGCGCGGGGCGGCGCGGGCAGCTGCCGCGGAACCGGCGGTGGCAGGCCGGGATCGTCGTCGGCGGAGCCGGGACGCGAGGGTCGATCGTCCACAGTGGCCTCGTCGCGCAGGATCGCCTGGTACACGGCCCTCAGTGCGGGCCCGGGATCCACCCCGAGCTCCTCGGCCAGCAGCGTCTTCACCTTCTGGAAGTGCCTCAGTGCGTCGGCCTGGCGGCCGGTGCGGTGCAATGCGACCATGAGCTGGCTGGCGAGCCGTTCGTCGTACGGGTGGTGCTCGGCCCGGCTGGTGAGCGTCGGCAGTACCTGCGCGTGGCGGCCGAGTTCGAGCTGCAGGTCCGTTCTGGCCAGCAGCACTTCCTCGCGTTCGGCCAGCAGCGCCGTGCGGAACTCCCGCAGCCACGGGCTGTCCAGCCCCGCGAACGGTTCGCCCCGCCACAGGTCCAGCGCTTCGTCGTAGAAGCCGACCTTCTCCTCGGCGTCCTCCGTGCGGCGGGCGCGACAGACCAGCCGCCGGAACCGGTGCACGTCGACGTGGTCGGGCTCGACGTCGAGCACATAGCCGTGGCCCCGGCGCACGATCTGGTGCTCACCCGCCAGCGCCGTACGCAACCGGGTGAAGTAGCTGTGCACCATGCCCCGCGCGCTGCCCGGTGCTTCGTCGCCCCACACGCGGACCACGAGGTCGTCGAGCGAGACCGGCTGCCCGGCCTCGAGTAGCAGCGACACCAGGATGCCGCGCGGCCCCGCCGGACCGATCGGCTGGGGCTCCTCGCCCCGGACCGCCTCGACGTTGCCCAGGAGCCGGAAGCCGAGAGACATCTGAGACCACCTCTGACCCGCTCCGCGCGAACATTCGCCACATCTTAAGCACGGCCGGCCGAATGTCTCGCCCGACAGGTAACCGCAGCCCGCATTCTAGTTCCGTGTCGCGGATGAATTCGGATCCGGAATCCTTATCATTCGATTAAGGAATGGGCCGCTTCGTACCGTACATGTTCGGTCGCAGCGGCTACATTCGCCGGGACGACTCGTGAAAGGAGCCCCGACATGGCGGTAAGAGCCCGGACCATGGGCTTCACCGGCATCTGCCTGGGGTACTTCGCGATCATCCTCGACGGCAGCGTGCTCAACATCGCCGTGCCCGCGCTGCGCGACGACCTCAAGACGTCCCTGGCCTCGGTCCAGTGGGTGATCAACGCGTACACGCTCTGCCTCGCCGCGCTGCTGCTCACGGCGGGAGCGCTGGGCGACCGCTGGGGCCTGCGCCGGTGTTTCCTCTGGGGCACCACGATCTTCACCGCCGCTTCGCTGGCCTGCTCGCTCGCGCCGTCGGTGCACGTCCTCATCGCGGCCCGCGTGGTCCAGGGCGTGGGTGCGGCGGCGCTGCTGCCGGCGACGCTCGCGCTGATCCGCACGCTGTTCTCCGACGACGGTGAACGCGCCCGCGCCACGGCCATCTGGGTGTCCACCGGCGCGATCTCCACCGCGGTGGGACCGATGGTCGGCGGGCTGCTGATCGACGCGTTCGGCTGGCGCAGCATCTTCCTGATCAACCTGCCCATCGGCGTCGCCGCGATCCTGCTGGCGCGGGCCGGGATCACGGAGGCGCCGCGGCACGAGCGCAAGGTCGACCACGCCGGGCAGCTCACTGCCGTGGCCGCGCTCGGGCTGATCACGGCGGGCGTGATCGTGAGCGGCAGCGCCGGCTGGAGCTCCCCGCTCAGCCTCGGCCTGCTGGCCGGCGGCCTCCTGTCCGCCGCCGCGTTCTGGCTGGTCGAACGCCGGGTCGCGCAGCCGATGCTGCCGAGAGGGTTCTTCTCGGTCCGGGTGCGCTCGGTCGCGGTGGCGAGCGCGGCGTTCATGGGGTTCCTCTTCTACGGCACGCTTTTCGTGATGTCGTTGTACTTCCAGGAGGTCCGCGGGTGGTCGGCGGGCGAGGCCGGGATCGCGCTCCTGCCGCTCACGGTCGGGTCGACGATCGGCTCGCTCGTGCTTTACCGGCCGCTGTCCCGGCAGTTCGGCAACCCCGTGGCGCTGCTGACCGGCTTCGCCTGCTGCGCGTCCGGCGTCGCGGTGCTGCTGATCTTCACCGGGGCCACGGCGTACGTGCCGGTCGCGGCCGGCCTGCTGCTGGTCGGGGTGTCGAGCACGATCGCGTTCTCCGCGCTCACGTCGCTGCTGGTGCCGAGCGTGCCAGTGAACCAGGCGGGTGTCGCGTCCGGTGTGCAGAACACGAGCCGGCAGTCGGGCGCGCTGATGTCGGTGTCGGTGCTGGGCGCGATCCTGAACACGGCGGCGTTCACGGCGCGGCTGCCGATCGCGTTGAGCGTGCTCGCCGCGGTGGTCGTGCTCGCGCTGGTCTCGGCCGGGTTCGCGACGCGGCCCGCCCGCTGAACCGTTGTCCGTTCGAGCAACGAAATCGGCCCGTGCGATCAAGATCGGCGTGGGGCCGGTTCACCCGGCGGGGCCTCCGGGTAGCCAGGAGCCGACCCGGACGAAGGGAAGTTCTCATGTCGGCTGGCACTCGGTGGCACGTGGTCCCGCGAACCGCGGGGCTGTGCGTGCTCTGGCTCCTCATCGGCCTCGCGCTGGCCGTCCAGGCCGTGCTGGTGCTCAGCACGAGCACGGTCGGCCGGCCCGCGCTGGAAGTCGTCGTGGCCGTGCTGGGCGTGATCCTGGTGGGGTGCTCGATCGCGGGGCTGGTGTCCCCGCGCCTGCGCGGCCGGTGAGCTACTGGTCGAGCACGACGTCGGTCACCGGCCGGGCGCAGCAGACGAGGATCCGCCCGGCCGGGGGCAGTTCGAGCGGCGCCGGGTCGTACGTCGTCCTCCCGGCGAGCAGCGGGGTGTCGCAGGTGTGGCACACGCCGCTGCGGCAGGCCCAGCGCGTGGGCACCGCACAGGCTTCGGCCAGCTCCAGCAGGGTTTTCCCGTCGTCGCGCCACCGGACCGTGAGGCCGCTGCGGGCGAAGCTGACGGCGGGACCGGTTCCGGGCGGGCCGTCCGGCTGGTGCGGCGCAACGGTGCCGGCTCCGCGCACGCCGGGGTTGATCGCGGCGAGGGCGCCGAACAGTTCCGTGTGGACGTCGGCGCAACCCAGGGCGACCAGGGCTTCGCGGACGTCGTCCATGAAGGCCTGCGGGCCGCAGACGTACGCGGTGGCGTCGGCCGGCAGGGCGAGTTCCTTCAGCGTCCGGCCGGTCACACGCCGTCCGTCGGCGCCGGATTCCGGCCGGGTGTGGAAGAAGTGCGCGTGACTCTTCGGCAGTTTTGCGAGCAGTCCGCGGACTTCGAGCTCGAACGCCTGGTCCGCCGTGTTCCGGGCCGTCTGGATCCACCAGACCTCGCGCGCGGGTTCCTCGGTGGCGAGCTGGTGCAGCATCGCCAGGACCGGGGTCACGCCGACGCCGGCGGACAGCAGCACGACCGGGCCGGAACCGGGCTCCAGCACGAAGTCGCCGCGCGGCGCGGCCACGTCGAGGATGTCGCCGGCTTTCAGCACGTCGTGCACGTACGTGCTCGCGGCGCCGTCGCGCTTCACACTGATGCGGTAGCCCTCGATCGTCGAGAGCGAATAGCTGCGGACCAGCGGAGTTCCGTCGGCGCCGGGCAGCCGGACGGTGAGGTACTGACCGGGCCGCGCGGCCGGGAGGGTTTCGCCGGGCGCGTCGAGGTACACGGACGTGATGGTCGCGCTCTCGCGTACGAGCTTCGCCACGGTGAGCGGCCGGAACCCGGTCCAGCCCGGACCCGCGTGCTTCTCGGCCGGGCTGAGCAGGTCCCGGAACGACTGGCGCCAGCCGGGGCTGAGCGCGGGGATGTCGACCGCGGATTCGAGGGCTTCGGTGGTGCGGTTCGGGGTGTAGAGCAGGGCGTCGACCTCGGCGACAGTCATCTCGTGCGGCCCGCGCCGCGTCCGCACGATCTCGTCGCCGGACCGCACGTGGCCCTCTTCGAGCACCCGGAAGTAGAACCCCGGCCGCCCGTGGGACACCAGCAGCGACGGCAGCTCCGGCTCGTTCAGGCGCATGCTGACGCGGAAGCACGTGACCCGCGGTTGCGTCACCTCGAACTCCGCCTCGCCGATGCGGTAGCGGTCGCCGAGGCAGACCTCGTCGTCGGGCAGGCCGGTGACGGTGAAGTTCTCGCCGAACTGCCCGAACTCGTAGCTGTCGTGCCCGAAGTACGCCTGCCAGTACTCGATCGATTCCAGCTGGTAGACGAAAACTGCCCGCTGCTCGCCGCCGTGGCCGTACGGGTCGCCCTGTCCGTCGCCGTCGACGTTGAGCCTCCGCACCATCCGGGGACCGCTGACCGCGCTCTTCCAGATGCCGGTGTGGACGATCCTGCCGTTCCACTCGACGTCCTTGGGCATTCCCACGTTGACCGACACCAGCGTTGGCACTCGGGCTCCTTCCTCGATGGCGCCAAACTACTGCGGGACGCGTTTTCCCCGGGGCGGGGGAAATGGTCACGTCACATGAAATTTTCGGAGGATCTTGTTAGATTTTCCGAATGACAACGCTGCGCGCCCTGGAATGTCTGGTCGCCCTCGTGGAAGAGGGTTCGGTGACGCGTGCCGCGGCCTCGTTGCAGATGTCGCAGCCCGCGCTCTCGCACCAGCTCGCCTCGCTCGAACGCGAGATCGGTACACCGATGGTGCAGAAGATGGGCCGCGGCGTGCGGGTGACCGCGGCGGGCCACGCGGTCGCGGAAGAGGCGCGGGTGGCGTTGAAGGCGTCCGAACGCGCGGTGCGCGTGGGCCGCCAGATCGGCTCCGGCGGCGCGGGCCGGCTGCGGATCGCCTGCGCGGAGACGATGACGGCGTGGCTGCTCGTGCCCGTGCTGCGGCACTGGCGGGCGCGCCGGTCCGAGGTGCTCATCGAGCTCAGCGAGCACACGAGTTCCGACCGGATGGTGGATCTCGTGGCCTCGGGCGAGGTCGACGTCGCCGTGGGGCCGCGGCCGTCCGAAACGGCTGAGCACCTCGAAGTGCTCGGCGAGGAGGAGGTGGTGGTCGTCGCGCCGGCGGGGCACCCGTTCGCCGAACGCCTGTCGGTGCCGTTCGCGGATCTCGCGGCGGAGCCGTTCGTCCACTTCGTGAGCGACAACGGGTTGTCCGTGTGGCTCGACCAGCTCGCCGCGGAACACAGCGTGGTGCTGGATCCCGTGCTGCGGACCAGGAGCCCGCGCACGGCCGCGCAGCTCGCGGCCGCGGGCATGGGCGTGACGATCGTGCCCGTCTCGGCGCTGCCGGCTCGCCCGCCGGGTGTGGTGCGGCGGCTGGATCCCTTGGTGGAGCGGGAGATCGTGGTGGTGGTCGCGTCGCCGTCGGACTCGCTGGTCGAGCTGTTCGTGGGCGATCTGCGTCGGCGAGGGTTGCCGGGCGGTCGCCCCTCACGCGCGAACTGAGAGTGTGACGGAATTCTTTCGTTCTCGGCGACACGGGTTTCGCACCGCCCGACGCGGTTACCGTGGCGGGCGACCTGGTTGTCGACCGGGAACGCGAGGTGGGTTCGCGAGCGCGGACCGACACCGGACTCTCTTCTCCCGCAAGGATTCTCACGGCTTCGTGTGGTCCGGCGCGCGTTCCCCCGAACACGGAAGAAGCGCGTACGTGGATCAGCTGCAGGCTTATGTACTCGACGTCGACGGGACCGACATCCAAGCGGAGGGCGCGCGGCTGCGCGAAGGCGGCTCGGCGGTGGTGGTGGAGCTGCCGGGCGGAGTCCGCGCCTGGGCAGTCGGCCACGCCGGCACACTGAAGTCCCTCCTGACCGACAGCAGAGTGTCCAAGGATCCGCGGCAGCATTGGGCCGCGTGGAAGGAAGACCGCATCGCCGCCGACTGGCCGCTGCGGCTCTGGGTGTCGGTGCAGAACATGTTCACCGCCTACGGAAGCGACCACCGGCGGCTGCGCTCGCTGGTCGCGTCGGGTTTCACCGCGAAGCGGACGATGGAGCTCAAGCCGTGGGTCGAACGCATCACGGCGACGCTGCTCGACGAGGTGGCCTCGCTGGGCCGGGCGAACGGTGTCGTCGACATGCGGGCGGCTTTCGCGTATCAGCTGCCGGTGGAGGTCATCTGCCAACTGTTCGGTGTGGACGACTCGCAGCGCGCGGGCCTGCGCAAGGTGGTGGACACCGTGTTCGACACGACGACCACCCCCGAAGCCGCCCAGGCCAATGCCGAGGACATGTACCGGATCCTCACGGGCCTGGCCGAGCAGAAGCGCGCGCAGCCCGGCGACGACGTGACGAGCGCGATCATCGAGGCCGACTCCGACCGCTTCGGCCGGCTCACCGACGCCGAGGTCGTCGACACACTCATCCTCATGCTGACCGCCGGGCACGAGACGACCGTGAACCTGCTGGACCAGGCCGTGACGGCGATGCTCACGCACCCGGAGCAGCTCGCGCTCGTGTGGTCCGGCGAACGCACGTGGAGCGACGTCGTCGAGGAAACCCTGCGGTGGCAAGCTCCCGTGGCGTACCTGCCGCTGCGGTACGCGGTGGCGGACATCGACCTGGGTGACGTCGTGATCCCCGAGGGGGACGCGATCCTCGCCGCCTACGCCGCGGCCGGGCGTGACGAGGCGGAGTACGGCGAGACCGCGGGCGAGTTCGACATCACGCGCGGGGTGAAGCAGCACCTGGCGTTCGGGCACGGGATCCACCACTGCCTCGGTGCCCCGCTGGCGCGACTCGAGGCGACGACGGCGTTGCGGATGTTGTTCGAGCGGTTCCCTGACCTGGCGTTCGCGGAGCTGTCGACGCGGTTGGCGCCGATGAGCTCGTTCCTGTCCAACGGTCACGCGGAGCTGCCGGTGCGGCTGGGGCGCGACGCATCTGTCTGATCTCAGCAGTGGTGGCCTCGATTCCGGGGCGGAATCGAGGCCGCCATGGTGTTCTTTTGGCTCACGTCAGGGGTTCGCCGCCGTCGACGCGCAGGGTCACGCCGGTCAGGAACGGGTTGGTCATCGCGAACAGCACGGCCGACGCGATGTCGTCGACGGTGCCGATGCGCCGGGCCGGGTTGTGCGTGCGGAAGTGCTCGAAGTAGGCGGCTTTGCCTTCTTCGCCCATGGCGTCCCAGATGCCGGTGTCGATGACGCCCGGGGAGATCGCGTTCACGCGGATCGGCGCGAGCTCCAGCGACAGCGAGCGTGTGAGAAAGTCGGCCGCGCCGTTGGTGATGGCGACGCCGAGGAAGCCGACCGCGGGCTTGAACGCGGCCACACCGGAGAAAAGCGTGAAGGAACCACCTGCGGCGAGGTGCGGGGCGAAGTGCTTGGCCAGCATGACGGGCCCGATGACCTTGGTGTCGAACGAGCGGCGCAGCGCGTCGCGGTCCAGCTCTTCGAGGCGGCCGCGGGCTCGCGACGACGCCGTGGTGACGAGGTGGTCGACCGAGCCCAGGCGTTCGGCCAGTGCGGTGATGGACGCGTCGACGGTCACGTCGACCTCTTCGGCGCGGATGCCCTCGTCGTCGTAGGCCTGCTCCAGTTTGGCCTTGTCGCGGCCCGCGACCACGACTTGGGCGCCCTCGGCGCGCGCGGCGAGCGTGACCGCCCGGGCGATGCCGCTCGGCCGTCCGATGACCAGAACCGTGCGATTTTCCAGCGCTGTCGCCACGACCGTCCCTCCCGTGCTCCTCTGTGGACTCTTCCACCGTACGGTCCCGGCGCGCCGGGGAGCTATCGATGTTATGGCAGGTCAGGTGAGGTTTTGCGCATGGATCTCTTTCAACCATTAGGCGGGTTTTCGGTCGTCGACCTTGATCGAATGAGTGGCTGAAAGTACGGGTCTTGCGTTCTTGTGACTAATGGGTATAGCGTCATCGTAGACGTTAGCTAGGCGGCGGGCAAGACGAGGAAGGACGCGGCGGCCGGAGCCCGGCAAAAGCCGCGCGAAACATTCGCCGGCTCTCGCTCACGGGCAGAAAACTTTCATGGAGCGGGCCGTACCCCCGGCCTACGCTTCCTCGCGGGACTGTTCAAAGGAGACACACTCATGTCCGAATCCCTCAAGGGACGCAAGGTTCTCGTCGTCGGCCGCGGCAGCGGCATCGCTCGGGCCGTGGTGCTCGCTGTGCGCGCCGCCGGCGCGGAGGTCGTCGTCGCGGGTCGCGACGAGGAGAAGCTCAAGGGCGCGTACGACGATCCGGGTATCTCGGTCGAAACGGTCGACCTGACCGACGAGGCCGGCGTGGCCGCGCTCGCCGAGCGTCTCGGACAGGTCGACCACGTCGTGTCCACGGCGTCGGCTCGCGCCCGTGGCCTGGTCGGTGACCTCGCGCACGGCACGATCGCGCTTTCGTTCGAAACCAAGGTCATCGGGCCGATCCTGCTGGCGAAACACCTCGCCCCGAAGATGCCGGCCGACGGCTCGATGGTGATCTTCTCCGGCGCGACGGCCCGTAAGCCGTCGATCGGGATGCTGGCGGTCGCCGCCACCAACGGTGCGGTCGACTCGCTCACCAAGGCGCTCGCGGTGGAGCTCGCGCCGATCCGCGTCAACGCCGTCTCGCCGGGCACGATCGACACCGGCGCGTACGACGCGCTCGGCGACGAGAAGAAGGCCGCTCTCTTCGCGCAGCGTTCGGCGAGCAACCCCGCGCGGCGGATCGGGACGTCGGAGGACATCGCCGACGCCGTGCTCTTCGCGCTGACCAACGGGTTCGTGACCGGGGTGTCGCTGGGGGTCGACGGTGGCGAGCCGCTGGTGTGACTCTGTCCTCAGCGGACAGAACTTGACCGTGTACCTGCGCAAACGATGAAGGGAGGTTCGTGATGCCACTACCGTGGTTGCTCGCTGCGCAGCCGGAGGTGTTCCGGGGCAAGTTCCTCGTGCCCGACGCGTTGCCGGATCGCCTGTCGTACCGCGAACCCCTGCGGCGCAGGCTGCGGGTGCGGTTCGCGGGGGAGTGGATCGCGGACAGTGAGGACGCGATTCTCCTGCACACGCCGGGGCGGTTCCCCGTCGCGTACTTCCCGGCTACGGACGTTCGCGTGGAGGTCCTGGAGTTCCGGCAGCGGACGACGCTGCACCCGGATCTCGGGAAGACGGCGTGGTTCGCCGTTCGCGTCGGGGACCGGATCCACGAGGGCGCGGCCTGGCAGCACGTGCGTCCGCCGGCTCACGCCGCGGAGTTCGCGAACCTCGTCGCCTTCTCGTGGCGGGCGATGGACGGGTTCCAGGAGGAGGACGAGCCCGTCACCGCTCACGCGGCGGATCCGTACCACCGCATCGACGTGCGGAACGCCTCGCGTGAGGTCCTGGTCGAAATGGACGGGCGGGTGGTCGCGAAATCGCGCCGCTCGCGGGTGTTGTACGAATCGGACCGGGAGCCGCAGTGGTATTTGCCGCGCGCGGACGTCGACGAGATCGCGTTGTCCGAGGAGACCTTGCGGACTCGGTGTCCATACAAGGGGGTTGCGACGTACTACGCCATCGGTGGTCGGTCCGGGGCCGCGTGGTCCTATGCGGACGCGCCGGCCGAGTCGGCTGCGGTCGCCGGGTTCGTGGCGTTCGACCCGAACAAGCTCGGGGTGTACGTCGACGGCAAGCGGCTTCACCACACGCTCGGCCGGGGCGGAGCGAAGGCGGGTCTGGATCGGGCGTTCGCTTCAGGACGTTGAGGCCGACACGCTGAGGCCAGGAAGTTCAGGCTACGAAGTTCAGGCTAGGACGTTGAGGTCCGGGCGCTGTGGGCGAAACGCCGTGGTCAGCGGCCCTCCGCGAACAGCCGTTCGCAGTGGTCGAGGAATGCCTGCGCGCGATGCGTGAGTGGACCCCCTGCCGGCCAGCCCATGATGACGGGCGTCGAAGGTGCCTTTTCGCGCAACGGAAGTGCGATCACTGCCAAGCCTTCGTAGGAATGCGACAGCGCGGGTTGCTGGACGGTCATCGAGTAGCCGAGACCACGGGCGACAAGCGACCGTGCGAGTTCGAAACTTCGCGCCCGGTGTGTCGGCACCATCGCCAGATGTGCGGACTCGAACACGGCGCGGAAGTAGCGCTCGCTCGGTGGCACGTCGAGCAGGATGAAGGGCTCGTCGGCCAGCTCCCCGAGCGACAGCGACTCGCGGCCGGCCAGCCGATGGTTGCCGGGCAGGAGGATCGCCGGCTGCTGGTCGTACAACGTCCGGAAGGTGATCGCGGGGTAGACGTCCTGTTCGTAGAGGAAAGCGATCTCACACCGCCCGTCGAGCAGGTGGTCCTGGATCTCGGGCAGGCTGCCCTCGACGAACCGCACAGAGACGTCCGGATGATCGTTTTCGAACGTCGCGATGGCCGCCGGCAAGTGGAACGGCGCGATCGGGCCGTAGCAGCCGACGACCAGCGTGCCGCTCACGTCCTGGCCCAGGCCCCGGGCTTCCACGCCGAGGTCGCTCATGGCCCCGACCACCCGCCGCGCGTCGGCGAGCACCTGCTTGCCGGCCGCGGTGAGCGAAGCACCACGCCGGGGTGAGCGGATCACCAGCCGCAGGCCCAGTGCGCGTTCCACCTCGGTGAGAGCCAGCGAAATGGCGGCCTGCGAGACGTGGCAGCGCGTGGCCGCGGTGGTGAGCGAACCCGTTTCGGCGACGGCGATCAGGTATTCGAGCTGCCGGATCGTCACGTTCGGCAGGTTCATGAGCTCAGCATATAACTGGGCTCAGTTCTTCAAGCTGGACTCGGTAATCGCTGGTTGGCAGTGTGGCTGGGGTGACTCAGACGCGGAAGCACCGATACCCGTTCGTGCCGTACGCCCCGCAGCGGCTGCCCGTCGACGAGGGGTTGCGCCGAGGCGCCGAGTTCCACCGGCACCTGGATCGGCGGCGGTCGGTGCGCTGGTTTTCGCCCGACCCCGTGCCGGTCGAGGCGATCGAGCTCGCGGTGCGCGCGGCGAACACCGCACCCAGCGGCGCGCACCAGCAACCGTGGACGTTCGTCGCCACACAGGATGCGGTGGTGAAACACCAGATCCGGGCGGCCGCCGAACAGGAAGAACAACGTTTCTACCGCGAGCGGGAGATTCCCGAGTGGCGCGCTGCGCTGGCACCGCTGGAAACGGACGAACACAAGGAGTTCCTGGAAGTCGCACCCTGGCTCGTGGTCGTGTTCGCGCAGAAACACCGGGTGTTGCCGAACGGACAGCTGCAGAAGACCTACTACGCGTCCGAGAGCGTCGGGATCGCTTGTGGATTCTTCATCGCCGCACTGCACTCGATGGGGCTCACGACGTTGACACACACGCCGAACCCGATGGCGTTCCTCGGCCGGGCGCTGCACCGCCCAGCGACCGAGCGGCCGTACATCCTTTTCCCCGTGGGATATCCGGCCGACGACTGCGAAGTCCCGGACCTCACCCGGAAACCGCTGTCCGAAGCGCTGGTGTTCGTCGGCGACTGAGCTTGTCAGGCCAGCGTGATCGGATCGTCCAGGTGGAGCGTGCCCGGCCGCACGACCTCGGCGTACGCGCCCGCGCACGGCATGGCCTTGCCGAGGCCGGCGACGTCGACGCGGTTGCCCGCCATCACCGCCCGCACCGCCTGCGGGTTGCGCGGCAGAGTGCCGTGGGCGAGCGACGGCACGGCGCATCGCGGCGTGGGCAGCGTGACCCGCAGCCGCGCGCCCGTGCCGGCCTCGCCGAACTGGATTTCCTTGCCCAGCCAGTGGTTCTCGACGAACGCGCCGGTGCCGGGCGGGGTCGCGATGACGAGGTTCGGCCGGTACCGGATGGCTTCGGTGTCGAGGTGGTCCAGCGTCGCGGTGCTGATGAGGTGGATCGGGGAGTGGTCCACGAAGTTGTGGCCGGGGGTGCCCTGGCCGATCTGCAGCGTCTGCGCCGGGACCACGGCGCTCACGCCGTTGTCGAGCACGTCTTCCGGTGCCGGGCGCTCCACGGACGCGCCGTCGGGCCGGATCCCGGACACCGTGATCGCGCGGCCCAGCAGATCCGACAGGCGCGAGCCGGCTTCGGGGTCGTCGGCGGCCAGCTTGGTGCCGTCGGGGAAGGTGATGAACACGCGGCCGTCCGTCTCGGCCGCGAGCTCCAGGAGGCGGCGCCACAGGCGCGGGTGCTTCGCCGTCGCGACGAAGCCGGTGTCGGAGTCGATCACGGCGAGCGTGCGGTCGCCGTCGAGACCGGCGGCGTCGACTCGTGCCTCGGTGACTTCCTCGCCGAGCATCGATTTCACCGGGTAGCGCCGCAACGCGACTACACGCACGTCTGCCTCCTCAGGGGTGTTCGGAACCGGACACGGGATGGTGGACGGCTGACGCGGTCGACGCGATGAGCACCCGCGCGGTGCGGGCCGACGTGTTGTGCAGCCGGTGCGTGCGGCCGGAGTCGAACTGGATGGAGTCGCCTGCCTTGAGCGAGATCTCCTCGTCGCCCAGGAGCAGTGCGACGGCACCGGCGCGGACGTGGAGCCATTCCTCGCCGGTGTGGTGCACGGCGCCGGTTTCGGTGCCGGGCGGCAGTTCGAGCCCGACCACCGCGATGGTGGCGCGCGGCCCGCTGAGCACCTCGTAGCGGCCCTCGGCGTTTTCGTGCGCCACGCCCTGGCCGGCGCGCACGAGGTGGTAGTCCTCGTCGGGCTGGTCGGCCACGAGCTTGCCGATCGAGATGCCGTACGTGCGCGCGAGCTGTAGGAGGCTGCCGATCGAGGGCTGCCGTTCCCCGCGTTCGAGGCGCGACAGGTGGGCGACGGAGATCCCCGTGAGCTCCGCGAGCTGGGTGAGCGTGAGCCCGCGTTCCGTGCGCAGCTGCTGGAGTTTGCGCGCGACCAGGCGGTCGATGTCGCTGTCGTCACCCATGATCGGACACCACCCGGCGGCCGGTCACGCGCCGGCCTGGCGGGTGCGCTGGTAGTGGCGGCGGGCCTTCATGCGGTTGCCGCACACGGCCATCGAGCACCAGCGGGCGGTGTTCGGCTTGCTGTGGTCGATGAGGAACAGGCGGCACTCCGGGTTCGCGCACGGCCGGAGCCGGCCGGGGCTGGCGTGGCGCAGCGTGTCCCAGGCCAGCACCGCGCGCGAGGCGGCCGCGCGGCCGGGCGAGGTGTCGAGGTCCCACTTGATGCCGCCGTCGTCGAAGACCGCGCGGTAGCCGAGGCCGTCGACGAAGGGGGCCAAGGCTTCCGGCTCCGCGTCGCCGCGCACGACGTCCTGCAGCGCCGCGCGCACGTCGACCAGCGCGCGCCACTCCTGCGCGGACGCCGGCTGTCCGTGGGCGGTGAGCCACTCGCGGCCCAGCTCGGCGTCAGCGAGCTCGTCGTGCGGCGTCCCGTCGAGCACCGGGGTGGTGTTCAGCAGGTCGAGCAGCAGCTTCTCGTCGGTCACGAGTCCAGGCTAACCGGCAAACTCGGGGTTGACAAGTTAGGCAGACCCTGTTTGAGTTCTAACCATCAAACAGGGCGATAGGAGTTAGATATCATGACCGCTGTTCACTACCGCTACGCGACCGTCGACGGCCGGCAGCTCTTCTACCGCGAGGCCGGGCCCGCCGACGCCCCCGTGGTCGTGCTGCTGCACGGCTTCCCGACCAGCTCGTTCATGTTCCGGAATCTGATCCCGGCGCTGGCCGACCGCTACCACGTGATCGCGCCCGACCACCTCGGTTTCGGCCTGTCCGACGCGCCGTCGGCCGACGAGTTCGGCTACACCTTCGACGCGCTGACGGACCTCACGGCCGGCCTGCTGCGCCAGCTCGACGTCACCCGCTACGCGATCTACGTGCAGGACTACGGCGCCCCCATCGGCTGGCGCCTCGCGCTCACCAACCCCGACGCCATCACCGCGATCATCACCCAGAACGGCAACGGCTACGACGCCGGTTTCGTCGACGGCTTCTGGAAGACCGTGTGGGACTACCAGGCCGAGCAGAACGCCGAGACCGAGGCCAACATCCGCGGCGCGCTCAGCCTCGACCTGACGAAGTGGCAGTACATCACCGGCGTGCCCGACGAGACCCTCGTCAGCCCCGACACCTGGAACCACGACTTCGCGCTGCTTTCACGCCCGGGCAACGACGAGATCCAGCTCGCGCTCTTCCGCGACTACGCCACCAACTCGCCGCTGTACCCCGCGCTGCACGAGTACCTGCGCAAGACCCAGCCACCCGTCCTCGCGGTCTGGGGCAAGAACGACCCGATCTTCGGCCCGGACGGCGCCACCGCTTTCTCCACTGACGTGCCCCACGCCGAAATCCACCTCCTCGACGGCGGCCACTTCCTCCTCGAAAGCGCGGGCGACGAGGTCGCTGCCCACATCCGCGACTTCCTGGGCCGCGTGGCTCCGTCGCGCTGAGCTTTCCCTTGCGGCGTGGGCGTTTCCCTCAGCGCCACCGGCTTTCCTCCAGGCGGCCCAGCCTTGCGCGACGCCATCCCCGCCGCGCAGGTCCGCGGCCCCGGCGGGCCGGCCGCCCGGAGCCC
>NZ_JBEXHL010000053.1:0-45918 GCF_040607795.1 Amycolatopsis sp. NPDC005232
TTCAGCCTGGTCCTCGCCGAACTCTCGCAGCGTGGTCAGCCTGCTGACAGCGACATCCAGGTGTCCCTGTTCGGCGGGACCACGGCGACGGTGACGCACGCCCCGGCGGAGCCGGGGCAGAAAACTCAGCACAAGAAGCTGAAGCGGACCTTGCGCACCGGGTTGTCGACGTTGGTGTCGACCAGACAGATCGACTGCCAAGTGCCCAGCGCGAGCACCCCGCCCAGCACCGGAACCGTCGCGTACGGCGGCACCAGCGCCGGCAGCACGTGGTCACGGCCGTGGCCCGGGCTGCCGTGGCGGTGCCGCCAGCGCGCGTCGCGGGGAAGGATGTCCTCCAGCGCGGCGAGCAGGTCGTCGTCGCTGCCGGCGCCGGTCTCGAGGATCGCGAGACCGGCCGTGGCGTGCGGGACCCAGACGTGCAGCAGGCCGTCGGTGGCGTCGGCGTCGCGCAGGAACTTCTCGGCCTCGTGGGTCAGGTCGTGCACGACGGCGGTGTTTCCGGTGTGCACCTCGAGTTCGGTGGAGTACATGGTGATGAGCGTAGGTGCGTTCACACGCCGAGGTAGCGGAGCACCGCCAGCACCCGGCGGTTGTGGCCTTCCGACGGCGGCAGGCCGAGCTTGGCGAAGATGCTCGTCACGTACTTCTCCACCGAACCCGCCGACAGGAACAAATCGCCGGCGATGGCGGAGTTGGACCGGCCCTGCGCCATCAGGTCGAGCACCTCGCGTTCGCGGGCGGTCAGTTCGGCCAGCGGCCCCGACCGGCCGGTGGCGGCGAAGAGCTGGCGCACGACTTCGGGGTCCAGCACCGTCTCGCCGGCCGCGACCCGGCGCAGCGCGTCGAGGAAGTCGGACACCTCGGCGACGCGGTCCTTCAGCAGGTAGCCGACCGCGCCGGCCTGGTCGGCGAGCAGCTGCTTCGCGTACTTCGTCTCCACGTACTGCGAGAACAGCAGGATCGCGCACCCCGCCAGCTCCTCACGCAGCTCGATCGACGCGCGCAGGCCCTCGTCGGTGTGCGAAGGCGGCATGCGGATGTCGACCACGGACACGTCGGGCCGGTGCGCGCGCACGGCCGCCCGCAGCTCCTCGGCGTCCTTCACCGCGGCGACCACGTCGTGGCCCCGCAGCCCCAGCAGCTCGACCAGACCCTGGCGCAGGATGGTCGAGTCCTCGGCGATCACGATCCGCATGCGTCCCCCTCGTCGCCAGCCTAGCGAGGCAGCGGGACCTCGGCCGTGACCAAGGTCGGGCCGCCGGGCGGGCTCACCACGGTCAGCTCGCCGTCCACCGGCCGCAGCCGCTCCGCGACCCCGGCCAGCCCGCCGCCGGGTACCAGCACCGCGCCGCCGGGGCCAGGATCGGTGACGGTCAGCCGCAGCACGCCGTCGTGCTCGTCGATCCCGACGGTGCAAGGCTTTCCGGAGTGCTTCGCCACGTTCGTCATCAGCTCCGCGGCGGCGAAGTACACCACGGCCTCCAGCGACGGCGGCGGCCGGTGGCCGAGCCGCACGGACACCGTCGCCGCCATCCCGGCGGAAGTGGCCACAGTGGACAGTGCCACGTCGAGGCCCTTGTCGAGCGCCGCTGGGTGGATGCCACGCGCGAGGTCGCGCAGCTCGACCAGCGCCTGCTTGGCGTTGCCGTGCGCGGCCGCGACGAGCGTGCGCACCTGGTCGAGGTCGACGCTGTCCGTGGCCAGCTCTTCCTTCGCCAGCCCCAGTTTCATCGCCATCGCGACGAGCTGCGCCTGGGCCCCGTCGTGCAGGTCGCGTTCGATGCGCCGCAACCGCTGCGCCGCGTCTTCGAGCGCCGTCGCCCGCGTCTCCTCCAGGAACCGCAGGCGGTGCAGCAACCCGGGCCCGGACAGCAGCAGCCGCCCGAGCTGCCGGTCGAGGACCGCCAGCGAGTGCACGACCCACGGCACGGCGGCCAGCGCGATCACGCCGCCGACCGCCCACAGCACCGTGCCCGGCCACGTGCGGCTGACGATGTTGTAGACCGGCAGCACATCGCGCGTGAACAGCCACAGCACCGGGTAGCTCGCCCCCGCGACGCCGAACACCAGGAGCGACCCGGCCACGGCGAACCCGGCGAACGAGATCGGGACCCGCAGCACGAGATACGCGCCGGCGCGCCACGCGTGCCGGTCGCCGAGCCGCGCGACCAGCCAGTGCCACAAGCCGGGCCGCAGCGCCACCGGCGCCGGCGCGCGCAGCGGTGCGTCGAGCAACACGCCCGCCAGCCGCCGGTGCAGGCTCCCGAGCAGCCGCATCCCTCGCACGACCCCCGCGAGCACCAGCAGCCCCAGCCCGAGCGGGCTCAACGCGACACCGATCGCGAGCCCGACGAGCACGACGACGAGCGCGACCGGCGACAGCACCCCGGCCACCACCAGCCACACCGCTTCCGCCCGCGTCTGCCGCAGCGGCCCCGGCCACCACCCGCGCCGCGGCGCGCGTGCGTCCGCGGCCCGAGAAGTCATGCCCCGAAGTCTGCCCGCCACCCGGCCGGCCGACCACCGGGTTCGCCCTGAACCGGGTGGGGGATTTCCCCCGCCCGGCCCGGGGCGTCAGTCTTGTTGGGGGCGCTGCTCGTCCTCGCGAGCGCCGTACTCAGGAGCGCTGTGCTCACGGACGCTGTCCTCGCGAGCGCTGTCCTCGCGAGCGCTGTAGTCAGGTGCGCTGTAGTCAGGAGCGCTGTGCTCACGGGCACCGTGCTCACGGGCGCTGTCCTCCCGAGCGCGCTGCGACGCTTCGCGCATCTCGATCACGTCGGTCAGCCAGCTGCCGGTTTCGCGCGCGATGTCGCGCACGGCGCCGGTGATGATCGTCGCGATCGCCCCGATGTGGGTGGCCGCGGATTCCGTGAGCTCCTGCACCGTGTCCTTGCCGCTTTCGAACTGACCCACCATGTGAGGTTCCTCAGGCTGCTCGGAGTTGCCGGTCGGGGTCCACCGTAACCTCCGGGCCGCCCGGAGGCGTTCCGGGAAGCGCCAGCTTCACGATCTTCTTGGCCACCGACCACAGCTGTTTGCGCAGCGGCCCGGTGTTGTAGGGCAGGCCGTAGCGCTCGCAGATCTCGCGCACCTCGGCCGCGATCTGGGGGTAGCGCCGCGCCGGGATGTCCGGGAACAGGTGGTGCTCGATCTGGTGCGAAAGGTTCCCCGAAAGGATGTGGAACAGGGGGCCGCCGGTGATGTTGGCCGACCCCAGGATCTGGCGCAGGTACCACTGGCCGCGCGACTCGTCGTCGGTCTCTTCCTGGGTGAAGCTCTCCACGTCGGCGGGGAAGTGGCCGCAGAAGATGATCGCGAACGCCCACAGGTTGCGCACGAGGTTCGCGCTTGCGTTGCCCACCAGCGTCAGCGGCGCCAGCGGTCCGGTCAGCAGCGGGAAGAGCACGTAGTCCTTGCCGATCTGACGCCCGGCCTTTTGCACGATCTTGCGCAGCACCGGCACGTTCTCGGCCCACGTGCGCTCGCCCTTGAAAACTCGCTCGATTTCGAGGTCGTGCAGCATCACGCCCCACTGGAACAGCAGGGCCAGCAGCGTCGCGTACACGGGGTTGCCGAGGTAGTACGGGTGCCATTTCTGCGCCGCGTCCATCCGCAGGATGCCGTAACCGATGTCACGGTCCTTGTCGAGGATGTTCGTGAACGTGTGGTGCAGGTAGTTGTGGGAATGCCGCCAGTTCTCGGCGGGCGCGACGTTGTCCCACTCGAAGCGCTGCGAGCTCAGCTCCGGGATGCGCGTCCAGTCGTACTGGCCGTGCATCACGTTGTGGCCGATCTCCATGTTGTCCAGGATCTTGGCCAGCGACAGCGCCGCGACGCCGGCGACCCACGCGGGCGGCAGGAACCCGGCGAACAGCAGCCCCCGCCCGGCGACCTCCAGCCCGCGCTGGGTCTTGATGATCGTGCGGATGTACTCGACGTCGGCCTCGCCGAGGTCGTCGACGACGCGCCGGCGCAGCGCGTCGAGCTCGCGGCCGAACTCCTTGATCTGTTCTGGCGTGAGGCGGTCCTGAAGTCCTGTCATGGCATACCTCCTGTGTCTTGCGGGGCACCCGCACCCGGTCGGCGTCGCGATCGGGCGGGGCATGATGTGCTCACGACGCCTCTCAGGCGTTGATCTCGACGTCCCCGACCGGGACGCTGATGCAGAGCTGGATCTCTTCGTCTTCTTCGCCGGAGACCTCGCCGGAGCGGACGTTGCGCACGCGCCCGGCGGTCTTCACCTGGGTGCAGGAGAAGCAGATGCCCATGCGGCACCCGTGCTCCGGCGACAGGCCCGCGTCCTCGGCCTGCTCCAGCAGCGGCTTGCCCGAGTTGGCGCATTCGCGGCCGCTGCGGGCGAAGCGCACGGAGCCCTCGGCGGTCTGGTTGGTCTCAGCGTCGAACGTCAGCGGCGGCGCCGTGAACTCTTCGGTGTGCAGTCGTTCACCGAGTCCTTCGGCCTCGAACAGTTCGCGGGCCGAGTCCATGAGCGGTTTCGGACCGCAGAGGAAGGTCTCGGCGTCGCGGAACCACGGTGCGGCGTGGGCGAGGTGCTGCTTCGAGAAGAACCCGCGCAGGTCGCCGCCCCCGCCGTGGGTGTGCGCGTGGACCACCCGGAACCCGGGGTGGCGCTCGGCGAGCCCGGCCAGCTCGGTGCGGTAGAGGACGTCGTCGGCGGTGGTGGAGTAGTGCAGGAACACGACCTCGCCGCCGTGCCCCTCGGCGACGAGCCGGCGTGCCATCGCGAGCACCGGCGTGATGCCGCTGCCGCCGCTGACCAGCACGATCCGCTCAGGTTGCGGCGAGGGCAGAGTGAATTCGCCGTCCGCGGCGGACAGCCCGAAGACCGTGCCGACGCGGGTGGTGGCGTGCAGGTGGCGCGACACCAGGCCCTGCGGGTCGGCCTTCACGGTGAACTCGAGGTCGCCGCCGCCCGGCCCGCACGGCGAGTAGCAACGGGTGCGCCGGACGCCGTCGATCTCCACGGTCAGGCGTACGTACTGCCCGGCCTCGAAGCCCCGCCACGCGCGGCTCGGCCGCACGGTGAACGTGACCGTGTCCGGGGTCTGGTGCCGCACGTCGACGACGCGGCCGCGGATCTCGCGGCGGACCAGCATCGGGTCGAGCAGTTCCAGGTAGCGGTCGGCGCCGTGCGGGGTGAGCAGGGCCTCGGCGAGCGAGGCGAGCCCGCGCAGGCGCTTCGGGAGCAGTGCGGTCATCACGCCCTCCGGATTTGAGTGCACATCTGTACACTCACTAGTGTGGGGGCACGGCCCGGGTGGCTGTCAACGCGGGAGCGAGGTGATGTGACGTGGACCATGCCGAAGGCGTCAGTACGCTGCTGGGGGTGTCCGCTGGGTCGGAATTCGAGATGCCGGCGTCGGTGAGCCGGCAGGAGCGCAAGCAGCGCACCCGCCAGGCGCTGCTCGGCGCGGCACTGGAACTGCTGGCCGACCGCGGGTTCGGCAGCCTGTCGCTGCGCGAGGTCACCAAGCGCGCGGGCATCGTGCCCACCGCGTTCTACCGGCACTTCACCTCGATGGACGAGCTCGGCGTCGCCCTGGTCGAGGAGACCACGCGCACGCTGCGCGGCGTGATCCGCTCCGCGCGCGCCGAGCCCGTGAGCCACCGCGGCATGATCGACGCGTCCGTGCGAACGCTGTACGAACACGTGCGAGCGCACGAGGACCATTTCCGCTTCGTCACGCGCGAGCGCTACGCCGGCACCGGCCCGGTCGCGCGCGCCATCGGCGTGGAGCTGCGGCTGTTCTCCAGCGACCTGGCCATCGACCTCGCCCGCTTCGACCACCTGCGCGAGTGGCCCACCGAAGACCTCCACGCGCTGGCCGACCTCATCGTCACGGCCATGCTCGCCACGGTCGTCGACCTGCTCGACGTCCGCCACGGCGACCGCGAAGCCGACGAACGCACGTTGGAGCTGGCCCGCAAGCGCCTGCGGATGATCCTCGTGGGCGTGCCCCACTGGCGCCCGTCCGCCTAGCCGCGGGCCGGCGCCCGAGAGCTACGATTTCGTTGACCAGCCTGTTCTTCGGGGACGCCGGATCTTCGGCGGGCGGGGTCGTGGAGGAGCGCTGTGGACACCGGGTCGGACGTGCGTGCGGAGTTCAGCGACCCGGCCGGGAACCTGGCGTTCGACGAGGCGCTGCTGCGGGAAGGCCCGGCCGCGCCGGTGCTGTGGCTGTGGCGCAACCCGGTGAGCGTGGTCGTCGGCCGCGGCCAGAAGGTGGCGCGCGAGGTGCGCGTGGCCGAGTGCGAGCGCGACGGCGTGCCGGTGCTGCGCCGGGCCAGCGGTGGCGGCACGGTGTTCCACGACCCGGGCAACCTCAACGTCACGCTCGTGCTGCCCGGCCCGGCCGACCGGCCGCTGGAGATGCTCGGGCTGGTGATGTCGGCGGCTGTCGAGAAGCTCGGCCTGCCGCCGCGCCTCGGTGAGCGCGGCCTGTTCATCGGTGACGCGAAGCTGTGCGGGTTCGCGGTGTTCCGGACCAAGAACGGGCTGCTGGCCCACTCGACACTGCTGATCGACACCGACGCCGCGCGCGTCGGTGCCTACCTCACCGGGCCGCCGCCGGACCCGAAGCCGCTCGACTCGCACCGCAGCAAGGTCGCCTCGCTGGCCGACCACGGCGTGCGTCCGGCGGAAGGCGAGGCGGAGTCCGTGGTGCGTGCCGCGGCCGCCGGGCTGCTAGGCCCGCTCGTGCCGCGGCCGCCGACGGACGCGGAGCTCGAGCGGCAGCGTGTGCTGCTGGACACGCGCTACCACTACGACGGCTGGCACACCGACGGCAAACAGCGCCGGTGAGCGCTACTCGCCGGCGGAGAACGTGACGGCGGGGATCTTCTTCACCGGGCGTCGGACGTCCTTGGCCGGCTTCGGCTCAATGGTCTTCACCACGGCTTTCGGTTCCGCGGCAGCGTTTTTCACCGGCTGCTTGGCCCGCGTGGTCTTCGGCGCCGGTTCGGCCTGCTCGACCGGGCGGGCCGTCGTCTTCGCCGCTGCCGCGATGCGCTTGGCGGGCTTGGCCTTCGCCGGAACTTCCTGTGGTTCCACGGCTTTCGCCCCCGCCACCAGGCGCGGCCGCTGCTTGCGGCCACCCGTGCGACGGCCGTTCGTCACGTAGGGGTCGAAGATTTCCCGCAGTGCCGCGGCGTTGCGGACGGAGAGGTCGATCTCGTAGTCGAGTCCGTCGAGGCCGAAGCCCACCGTCTCGGCGGCGGGTGCGCCGGTGAGGTCGTCCAACACGTGGACGGCGGTGTTCTTGGCCATGCGAAAGCCTCCGTGCTCGATCGTGGTCGTGCGTGCAATCGGCACGGCGACGACCCGGTGACCCGGTGTCGCCGATTTCTTGCAGCTCGCGGAAGACAATAACGGCTGGCTTGCGTGAAGCCGCGCGGTGGTGTGCGCTGAACCCATGTCAGGACAGACTTTCGACGTCGTGGTGATCGGGGCCGGCCCGGTCGGTGAGGTCGCCGCGGAACGCGCCGCCATGGGCGGGTTCAAGGTGGCGCTCATCGAGCACGAGTTGTTCGGTGGTGAGTGCTCGTACTGGGCGTGCGTCCCGAGCAAGGCGTTGCTGCGCCCGGGGAACCTGCTCGCCGCGGCCAAACGCATGCCAGGGGTGGTGGTCGGCGACGCGCTCGACCCGGCGCAGGTGCTCGCCCGCCGGGACTCGTTCACCGGCCGCGCTGACCCGCAAGGTCAGGACCACGGCCAGGTGGACTGGGCGCGAGGGGTGGGCGTCGAGCCGATCCGCGGCCACGGGCGGATTTCCGGTGAACGGGAGGTGACGCTGTCCGACGGGCAGGTGCTCACCGCGCGCCACGGCGTGATCGTCTGCACCGGCAGCGTGCCGCGTAACCCGCCGATCCCCGGCCTCGACACGATCAAGCCCTGGGGCTCGCGCGACGCGACGGCGTCGTCGGCCGTGCCCGCGCGGCTCGGCGTGCTGGGCGGTGGCGTCGTCGGCGTGGAGATGGCGCAGGCGTGGGCGCGCCTGGGCGCGCAGGTGCACCTGATCATCACGGGCAAGCGCCCGCTGCCGCGGCTGCCGGAGTTCGCCGGCGACCTGGTGCTCGCGGGCCTGCGCGCCGACGGCGTGATCGTGCACACCGGCTCGGGCATCGACGAGGTGTCCGCTGTGGACGGCGGCGGCGCGTCGCTCACGCTCACCGGCGGCGAAGACCTGGTGGTCGACGAGCTGCTGGTGGCCACTGGCCGCGTGCCGGCGACCGGCAACGTCGGGCTCGATGTCCTCGGCCTGCCCACGGAGGGCCCGCTCGAGGTCGACGAGAGCGGCCGCGTGTCCGCCGTGGACGGTGGCTGGCTCTACGCCGCGGGCGACGTGACCGGCCGCGCGCTGCTGACCCACCAGGGCAAGTACGGTGCCCGCGTGGCCGGTGACAGCATCGCCGCGCGCGGCCGCGGTGAGGACATCTCCACCGCGCCGTGGAGCCGCTACAGCGCGACCGCCGACCACCACGCCGTGCCGCAGGTCATCTTCACCGACCCGGAGGTGGCGTCCGTCGGCCTCACCGAGGCCCGCGAGGGCTCGGCCGACCGCGTCGTCGACATCGACATCGCGGTCGCCGGCTCGGCGCTGTTCGCCGACGGCTACACCGGCAAGGCCCGCATGGTCGTCGACACCGACCGCGGCGTGGTCCTGGGCGTAACCTTCGCCGGCCAGGACGTCGCCGAAATGCTGCACTCCGCCACGATCGCCGTCGTGGGCGAAGTCCCCCTCGACCGCCTGTGGCACGCGGTCCCCTCGTTCCCCACGATCAGCGAGGTCTGGCTGCGGCTGCTGGAGGCTTACGGCCTGTAGACACGGTTTTTGGGAGGCGGCGGGTCCCCGGCTGTTGCCGGGGACCCGCTGTTTTTCAAGGCGGTCAGGCGGGCATGGCGAGTGCGAGGGCGCCTTGGGCCGCGCGGGTGAGGCCGGGGTCGTCCGGAGTGGACGGACCGGACTGCCACACGACTTGCACCAGCCGCACGCCGGTGCCGTCGAGTTTGCTGGCGTAGGCGGCGCTGTCGAACTGCGGGGGCGGGGCCGGCCACTTGCCGGTCTCGGTGGCGACGTCGAGGATGCCGCCGCCGCCCGGGGTGTCGGCGACCTGCTTGAAGTGCGTGGCCTGGGCGGCGTCGGGGAACTGGACCACGGCCATGGTCACCGCGGCGGCGCGCCCGTCGACCAGGGCCGTGTAGCTGGCGCGGCTGACGGCGGAGCAGCTCGTCTGCTGCAGGCTGGCCTGCACATCGCCGAACGCGTGCGACGCGCACCGCTGGTCCGAACTGCTCGCCCGCGGCTCGAACGACAGGCTCGGCGACGCGCTGCCGGCCGGCGCACTGCTCACGGCCGCGGGCGGCGGCACCGGCCGTGCGCTCGAGCTCGGTGCGGGAGCGGCCTCGCCGCCCCCACCGCCGCCGGTCGCCGCCACGACGATCGCCGTGACCAGCAGGATCGCCAGCAACCCGATCGCGGCCACCGGCACCCACCGCACGGTCCGCGACTGCTGCTTCTCCCGCGGCGGCGCACCGCCACCCGCGGGCACCTCCACCGACCCGGAGGCCGACGGCGCTGACGACACAGCCCTCGGCGGGCTCGCCGCGTTCGTCGCGGTCGCTGCGGCACCCTGCCGGGCCGCCGGTGCCGGCGGCTTGCCACCCGGTCCGGCGCCGGCCACGGCGGGCTTGCCGCCGGCAGCGACGGGAGGCGGTCCAGCCGGAGCCTTGCCACCAGCAGATACAGAAGACCTGCCTCCAGCCGGAGCGACAGGCGGGTTTCCAGCGAGAGGGACAGGCGGCTTGCCGCCGGGCGCACCAGTCGGCCTGCCGTAACCATTCCCCGGCGGGACCGGCCTCGGCGCAGGCACCGCTCGCTGCCCGGCCGGCCGCTGCCCGCCCTGCTTGGGCCCACCCTGCTTCGGCGACGTCATCTTCTCCGTCACCGCCGACTCCAGCGAACCGCCCCGGCCACCGCCCGAAGTGGACGGACCGTTCGCCACCGCACCGGGGAAGCTCGGCGGGGCAGTCGACTCGGTCGGCCCGTCGGCGAGGGGAATCGCCTGCTCAGGCTCGGTGGCCGACTCCGCGCCGGCCGGCGAAGCAGCCGCACTCGCCGCGCCGGGGGACGGCGGGGTGCCGGGCGGACCGGCCGGCGAAGAGGCCGTACCGGGGAAGGTCGGTGCGGCGGTGGACTCCGTCGGGGCGTCGGCGAGGTGGTTCGCCGGGTCCTGGTCGGTGCCGGTGGTTTCCTCGGTGGCCGGGGGAACGGCCGCCGAGGAAGACTCCGTAGGGAACGGCGAAGCGGCCGAAGTGGACGAACCCGGTGCCGCCGTCGACTCGGTGGGTGCGGTGGCGAGGTGACCCGCCTGTTCCGGAACCGCGGCCGGGGAAGTGACCGAAGTGGACGCACCCGGGAAAGCCGGCGCCTCGGCCGGGACACCCGCCAGGGAAGGCGCGGCGACGTGCGGCACCGGCCGGGTGGTCGGGATGACCGGCGGTGGCGGCGGCACCGACGTGATGCGCGTGCGCTGCGCGGGCTTCGACACACCGGAAGCAGAAGCAGGAGTAGCAGCCGGAACAGGAGCAGGCACAGGAACCGGCGGATCATCCGTGTACCGGACGAACCCCTCACCCAGCAGCACCTCGTCCGACATCCCCGGCGCATCCGGCGCCAGCGCGGTGATCAGCGCCCGCGCCTGGTCCAGCGACCGCGGACTCCGCGCCGTGGCCAGCGACACCGTCGCGGCCAGCATCGTCGTCGGCGTCGGGTGCAGCACGCGTACCGGCCCGGAGAGGTCCGCGGGTGGCTGATCCACCGTCTCGACATACGGACCGACCGCCACGATCGTGCCCACCGGGCCGGAACCCGGCGCCAGCTCGGCGATGCGGCGTTCGCACTCGGCCGAGAGGTCCAGGGCTTCCGTGGCGGGGTTGACGGCGTCGTCACCGTGGACCAGCGGCCAACCGTCGGCCTTCCACGGGCCGCCGAGCGGCGCTTCGAGGCGCAGCGCAGGGTCGGGGAGGTCGACGCCGATCACGATGAGCACGCCCTTCGGCAGCACCACCACGGCTTCGACAGCGCGCTCGCCGCCGGCCGGGCGGGCGCCGATCAGGGCCACGCCACCGATCACGGTGCTGCCGCGGCCGAGGGAGGCCAGCGCCGCCCGCACATCCTCGGCGACGCGCGACGGCTGCTGCCCGAGGCGGACCAGTCGCACCGAAACCCTCCTCACCTCGTCCGTTTCGCGGCCCACGCTAGCGTGCCTGCCCCGCAGATCCCTGCTATACGCGGACGCGTCGGCGAGCCTCCCTCCTCAAGGGGGATTCCGGTGCGACTTGTGGTGTTCGTGTGGCCAAACGGCACGGTTGGGGTGCAGAATGTGCTACACAGATCGGGAAGTGGCACATCGGGGAGGGGCACGGAAGCCCACAAGCCGAAGCGAAGCTCGAGAGGTCGTAGGGGAAGACGTCCCTCGTCGAGCAAGCGGAGGTCAGCAGTGAGCACCCGTGGCAACACCCGAGGTGTGGTGTACGTCCACTCGTCGCCGTCTGCGGTGTGTCCGCACGTCGAGTGGGCAATTTCGGGCACCCTCGGGGCCCGAGTCGAGCTGAAGTGGACGGCGCAGCCCGCCAGTCCCGGGCAGCTGCGTGCCGAGTGCGGCTGGCGCGCGCCTTCCGGTACCGCGGGCAAACTGGCCTCGGCGCTCAAGGCGTGGCCGATGCTGCGCTTCGAGGTCACCGAGGAACCCAGCGCCGGCGTCGACGGCGAACGGTTCTGTTTCGCGCCCGGACTGGGCCTGTGGCACGGCCGTACCAGCGCCAACGGCGACATCGTGGTGGGCGAGGACCAGCTGCGCTCTCTCGTGAGCATGACTCGTGGCGGTGAGTCGCTCGCGCACAAGCTGGACGAGCTGCTCGCGGCGAGCTGGGACGAGGCACTCGAGCCCTACCGCCACGCCGGCGACGGCGCTCCCGTCACATGGCTGCACCAGGTCGGGTGACACCCGCGGGCGGGTGGGTACCCTCTCGGGGGTGACCGCCCGTCCGCCCGCACCCGCCCGCCAGCGGTGGCTGGTACCCGTCCTCGTCGTGGTGTTGTCGATCACCGTCGGCGGTGGCCTGCTCGCGCGCGAGCTGTACCGCCGCCCGGTCGTCGACACCGCCGACCCCATCGCCCTCACGACGCCGACGTCGGTGGACAAGGACGACCTGCCCGGCCCCGGTGACGTCAAGGTCACCGAGGACGCCGCCCGGCACCCGCACGGCAAAGCCGTGCAAGCCGTGCTGCAGGACTACTTCGACGGCATCAACAACCACGACTACGACCAATGGGCACGCTCGGTCAGCAAAGCCCGGATCTCGGACAACCCCCGCACGACGTGGACGAGTGACTACAAGTCCACGAAGGACGGCAGCATCCTGCTGTACCGCATCGAACCCGGGGCCGGCTCGTCGCTGCGGGTGCTCGTGGGCTTCACCAGCACGCAGTCGTCCAACGAGGCACCGGAAGCGCTCAAGGAGGGCTGCATCCACTGGCGCCTGGTGCTGCCGATGATCCTCGAAGGCGGCGGGTACAAGATCGACACTGTCACCCCCGGGACCTTGCCCGAACAGGAAAAGTGCTGAACCTGCCCGGCCCGGACAACGAATCAGGGCCCCTCCCGCGACGGGAGGGGCCCTGATTCGTTGCGGTGGAACCGATCAGGCGGCCGGCGTGAACAGCAGGGCGGTGTTGTGGCCGCCGAAGCCGAACGAGTTGCTGAGCGCCGCGGTGAGCTCGACCTTGCGGTTCTCGCCCGACACGATGTCGAGCTGCACCTTCGGGTCGAGGTCGGTGAGGTTCAGCGTGGCGGGCACCACGCCTTCGTAGAGCGCGAGGATCGTGGCGATGCCCTCGACCGCGCCGGCACCGCCGACGAGGTGGCCGAGCGCGCCCTTCGGAGCGGTGACCACAGCGTGGTCGCCCACGGCCTTGAGGATCGCCGCCGCCTCGCCGATGTCACCGACCACAGTGGACGTCGCGTGCGCGTTGACGTGACCGATGTCCGCCGGGGACAGGCCGGCCATGCTCATGGCCGCCCGCATCGCCGCGATCTGCCCGATGCCTTCCGGGTGGTTGCCCGTGATGTGGTAGGCGTCGGACGTGATGCCGTAGCCGGCGAGCTTCGCGTAGATCCGCGCGCCGCGCTCCCTGGCGAGGTCGGCCCGCTCCAGCACGACCACCCCGGCGCCTTCGCCGAGCACGAAGCCGTCGCGGCTGGAGTCGAACGGCCGGGACGCGGCCGCCGGGTCGTCGTTGCGGGTCGACACCGTGCGCGCCTGGGCGAAGCCCGCGAGGGTGATCGGGTGGATGCACGCCTCGGTCCCGCCGGCGACCACGACGTCGGCCCGGCCGGACCGGATCATCTCGTAGCCGGTGGCGATGCCCTCGGCGCCGGAGGCGCACGCCGAAGCGGGGGAGTGGACCCCCGCCCGCGCCTTGAGGTCGATGCTCACGTGCGCTGCCGGCCCGTTGGGCATCAGCATCGGCACGGTGAGCGGCGACACCTTGCGGAGCCCCTGCTGGTGCAACAGGTCGTTCTGGCTCAGCAGCGTCATCGGGCCACCGACACCGGTGCCGATCGACACGCCGAGGCGTTCCGGCTCGACGTCGGTGTGCTCGTCGGTCTGCTCGGCGAACCCAGCGTCGGCCCAGGCCTGGCGGGCGGCGATGATCGCCACCTGCTCGCACCGGTCCAGCCGGCGGGCCTGGACCCGCGGCAGGACCTCGGACGGCTCGACGGCGAGCGTCGCGCCGATCAGCACCGGCAGGCCCAGTTCCTCGGGCCAGTCCGCCGGGATCTTGCGGACACCGCTGCGACCGGTCAGCAGACCGTCCCAGGTGGACGCGACGTCACCGCCGAGGGGCGTGGTCGCACCCATACCGGTGATCACGACGTCGATGTTGCTCATGGGAGTCTCCCCAAGGTCTCGGCTCCGGACCGGGGAGCATCCCCGGCCCGGGTACGAAGAGGAATTACTTCGAGTTGGCGGACACGTAGTTCACCGCGTCGCCGACGGTCTTCAGGTTGGCGAGCTCGTCGTCCGGGATCTTGACGCCGAACTTGTCCTCGGCCTGCACGGCGATCTCGACCATCGACAGCGAGTCGATGTCCAGGTCGTCCACGAACGACTTCTCGGCGGTGACGTCGTCCTGAGCCACACCGGCCACCTCTTCGACGATCTCGGCGAGGCCGGCGAGGATCTCAGCGTTGTCAGCCATTGGAGTTGTTCCCTTCTCGGTTCTTCTACAGGTCCACCTCGCGGGCACGGCGCCCGCGAGGGAAGTATCCATCAGGGGCAGACGAAGGCCTGTCCGGCATACGAGAGCCCGGCGCCGAATCCGATCGCCAGCACGATGTCGCCCGGCTTCGCGGTGCCTGCCTTGCGCATGTGGTCCAGCGCCAACGGGACCGACGCCGACGAAGTGTTGCCGGAGTACTTGATGTCGTCGGCCACGATCATGTCCTCGCGCGCGCCCGCGGCGCGCAGCTTCTTCGCGATCGACTCGACGATGCGCAGGTTTGCCTGGTGCGGGATCAGCACGTCCACATCGGACGGCTGCAGGCCCGCGGCCTCGAGCGCCCGCAGGGCGATCGGCGCGATCTGCGTGGTCGCCCAGCGGAAGACCGACTGGCCCTCCTGGTAGATCCACTTCTCGTCGCGCATGTAGATCAGGTCCACGAGGTCGCCCGCGCTGCCCCACACGACCGGGCCGATGCCCGGCTCGTCGGAGCCGCCGACCACCGCGGCGCCCGCGCCGTCGGCGAAGATGATCGCGTTGGCGCGGTCGGTCGGGTCCACCACGTCGGTGAGTTTCTCGGCGCCGATCACGAGCACCTTCTTCGCGGAGCCGGCGCGGATCAGGTCCGAGGCCACGCCGAGGCCGTAGCAGAAGCCGGCGCACGCGGCGTTGAGGTCGAAGGCGCCGGGGCTCGGGATGCCGAGCCGCGCGGCGACCTGGCCGGCCGCGTTCGGGATGGGCGAGGGCATCGTGCAGTTCGGCAGGATGACCGTGTCCACTTCGGACGGATCGACGCCCGCGTCTTCCAGCGCGGCGGTGCCGGCGGCGACGGCGAAGTCGACGAGCAGCTCGTCCTTGTTCCCGAAGCGGCGCTCGATGATGCCCACGCGCTCGCGGATCCACTTGTCGTTGGTGTCCATGAGCTCCGAGAGGTCGTCGTTGGTCACGACCCTCTCCGGCTGGTGGCTGCCGACGCCGAGGATGCGGGTGCTGGCAGGGCCCGTGCTCTGGCGCAGGCTGGGACGGTCGGTCACTGGGCGTCCTCCTCGCGCAGCTTCGCCAGCTCGGCCGGCGTCTTCAGCGCGGTGGTTGTGGTGACGACACCCTTGAGCTGCCGCTTGACCAGGCCGGTCAGCGTGCCCGCGGGCGCCAGTTCGACAGTGCTGCTCACGCCGAGCGACACGAGGCCGTCCATCGTGAGGTCCCAGCGCACGGGCCGGGTGACCTGCGCGAGGAGCCGCTCCAGGTACTCGGTGCCGCTGGTGACCACGGTGCCGTCGGCGTTCGACAGCAGCGGGCGCGTGGGGTCGGCCGGGGTGAGGCCGGCGGCGTGCTCGCGAAGGGCGTCTTCCGCCGGCGCCATGTACGGCGTGTGGAAGGCTCCCGCGACCTTGAGCGCACGGATCTTCGTGCCCTCCAGGGGTTCGGCGACGATCCGCTCGATGGCGTCGGCCGCGCCCGAGGCGACGATCTGGCCGGCGCCGTTGCGGTTGGCCGCGGCCAGCCCGCGCTCTTCGAGCCACGCGACGACCTGCTCGGGGTCACCGAGCATCACGGCCGCCATCGACGTCGGCTCCAGCGCGCAGGCCTTGGCCATCTCGGCGCCGCGCACCGCGGCCAGCGCCACGGCGTCGGCCGGGGTCAGCACCCCGGCGATCGCGGCGGCGGCGAGCTCGCCCACGGAGTGGCCGGCCACCGGCGCGTCGTCGGCCACCGGCGCCACCTGCTGCAGGCGCTCGAACGAGAGCAGCGAGAGCGCGACGATCAGCGGCTGCGCGACCGCGGTGTCCTGGATCTCCTCGGCGTCGCCTTCCGTGCCGAGGCGGACGAGGTCGAGCCCGGCACGGGCGGACCACTCCTCGACGCGCGCGCGTGCGCCGTCGGTCTCGAGCCACGGGGAGAGCATGCCGGGGGCCTGTGAGCCCTGGCCGGGTGAGAGGACTGCTGCTGTCACGCCGTCTATGACACCACGCTGGGTCGCGTCCCTCGGATGCGGCCGGTCACCAAGTCCGCGGGGCGTTATTGGAGGAAACCTCCAAAGACCCGCGATAGAACCTTGCCCTTAACCCAGATGCCTTGTGGGATTCAACCATCGCTTGCCGTGAAGTCGGTCACGGGACCGGTGCCGCCCGCGGGCACGTCACGCCGAGTCATCATCCGGGCCGCCGCAAGAGTCACCAGAGGCCGCGGGCGCGGGCCAGCCTGCCGACGGTGAGCGCCGCCCGGAGCACGAACGCGTCGCGCGGCTCGGTGGGGTTGCGGCCGGTGAGCTCGGCCGCCTTGCGCAGCCGGTACCGCACGGTGTTGGGGTGCACGAACAACGTCTGCGCGCAGCGTTCGAGCACACCACCGCTTTCGAGGTAGGTCTCCACGGTGCGCTGCAGCGCGGGGCCCGCCTCCTCCAACGGCCGCGCCACGAGATCCACCAGCAGGCGCTCGGCCTCGGGATCACCCGACAGTGCGCGCTCGGGCAGCAGGTCGTCGGAGCGGACGGGCCGCGGCGCGCCCGGCCAGCCGACCACCGCGCGCAGGCCCGAAAGCGCTTCGGCCGCGCTGTGGTGCGCCTCGGCGAGCGACGGCACGGTCGGGCCGGCGACCACGGGACCGTCGGCGAACACCGCGGACATCCGCGAAAGCGTTTCGCGTTCCTTCACTCCGCCTTCGGTCGGGCCGCCGATCACGATCACCAGCCGTGAGCCCTGCACCGACAGCAGCACGGGCCGGCCGACGCGGGCGGCGCGGCTGCGGACCTCGAACACCACCGTCGGCGGGTCCTCCGAAGGCGGGTTGCCCACGATCACGGTCGCGGCCGACGCGGGGTCCCAGCCGAGCGCGGCCGCGCGCGAGAGCACCGCCTCCTCGGCGTCGCCGCGCACGATGCCGTCGACGACCAGCGCTTCCAGCCGCGCGTCCCACGCGCCGCGCGCCTCGGCCGCCGCCGCGTAGGAGTTGGCCGCGGCGAACGCGATCTCCCTGCCGTAGCGCAGGATTCCCTCGATCAGGGCCGCGCGTTCGGCCTCGTTCGCGGCGAACTCCGGCAGCTGTTCCTCGAACTGCTCGATCGCGAGCCGCACCATGCTCACGGCCTGACGCAGGCTGATGTAGCGCGACAGCTCGGCCGGCGCGTCGCGGAACGCCTCGGTGGTGAGCTTGAGCGCTTCCTTCGAGTCGCGCAGCCAGTCGACGAACCCCGCCGCGCCCGCCTGCGTGATCAGCAACACGCTGGCGCGCTGGTCGGCGGGCAGCCGCCCGAACCACACCAGCCGTCGTTCCATCACCGCGACGCTCGCGCTCGCGAGCCGCCCTGAGGCGTGGTCGAGCGAGCGCAGCGTCTTCGCCGACAGCCCGTGGTGCTTGGGGACCCGGCGCCCCGTCGTCTCTGCCATTCGTTCCGATCCTCCGCTGGAATCCTAGTTGGACATTCGATCGGCAACTTTCGGTGGCGGACACGCAACCGGGGGCGCTAGGCACCGTCCAGCGGGAACTCTACGATCCGTAACCGGTGATGTATGTCACCGAAATCCGACAACAAGGGGGAAAGGGCCGATGCCAGAGCCCGGACTGGAGATCGATGCGATCTCCAAACGCTACGGCACTGTCGTGGCACTGGAGAAGATGACTTTCGACGTGCGGCCGGGCGAGCTGTTCGGCTTCGTCGGCAGCAACGGCGCGGGCAAGACCACCACGATGCGCATCGCGCTCGGGGTGCTCAGCGCGGACGCGGGCGAAGTCCGCTTCGCGGGTTCGCCCATCACGCACGAAACCCGGCGGCACATCGGGTACATGCCGGAAGAGCGTGGTTTGTACCCGAAGATGAAGGTGGGTGAGCAGCTGACGTACCTCGCGCGGCTGCACGGCATGTCGGCGGCCGACGCGAAGGCGTCGACCGAGCGCTGGACCGAACGGCTCGGCGTGGCTTCGCGCCGCGACGACGAGGTGGAGAAGCTCAGCCTCGGCAACCAGCAGCGCGTGCAGCTCGCGGCCGCGCTGGTGCACGAACCGCGCATCCTCGTGCTGGACGAACCGTTCTCGGGCCTGGACCCGGTCGCGGTCGACGTGATGAGCAAGGTGCTCAAGGAGAAGGCGGCCGACGGCGTGCCCGTCGTGTTCTCCAGCCACCAACTGGATCTGGTGGAGCGCCTCTGCGACCGCATCGGGATCGTCCGGAGTGGACGGATGGAGGCGATGGGCACCGTCTCGCAGCTGCGGGCCGGCGGCGCCGTGCGGCTGCTCGTCGACGCGCCGCAGGCGGCCGACGGCTGGGCCGTGAACCTGCCCGGCGTCACGGTGCTGGGCCGCGACGGTTCGGTGACCGAGCTCGAGCTCGTCGACGGTGCCGACGACCAGGTCGTGCTGCGCGCGGCGCTGGCGACCGGGCCGGTGCGCGAGTTCGCGCGGAAGCTCCCGTCGCTGACCGATCTGTTCCGTTCCGTCGTCACCGAGAACCACCACGAGGAGGTGGCGGCATGAGCACGCCCGACGTCCGCATGAGCCCGCTGTCCGGGGTCGGCCTGGTCGCCTCGCGCGAGATCAGCACGCGCCTGAAGTCCAAGGCCTACCGGATCAGCACGCTCGTGCTGCTCATCCTCATCGTCGCCGGGGTCGTGGTGCTGAAGCTCGTGGGCGGCAGCAGCGGTCCCGACGAGACCGTCGGCTACGTGCCTGCCGCGGCACCGCTGTCGGCGCCGCTGACGGCGATCGGGAAGTCGGTGGGGCAGGACATCGCCACGCAGCGCGTCGCCGACGAGCAGGCCGGCCTCGCGAAGCTGAAGGACGGTTCGATCGACGCGTTGCTGGTCCAGGGCGCGGACCGGGTGCACGTGCAGGTCGAGAAGGACCTCGACGGCAACCTCAAGAACGTGCTCACCGTGCTCGCGGGCCGCGTCGCGCAGAACTCGGAGATCATCGCGCAGCACGGTGATCCGGCGAAGGTGGACGCCGCCGTCGCGAGCGCGAGCATCGACGAGCTGCCGCCGCTGGAGAAACCGTACGACTACGACAGCCAGCAGCTCGTGCTCGGCATCATCGCGGGCATCCTCATCTACATGTCACTCCTGCTCAACGGCCAGACCGTGGCGCAGGGCGTGGTCGAGGAGAAGACGTCACGCGTGGTCGAGCTGCTGCTGTCCACCATCAAGCCGTGGCAGCTGATGGCGGGCAAGGTGCTCGGCATCGGCACGGTCGGGTTGATCCAGATGCTCGCGATCGGGGTCGTCGGCATCGCCGCGGGCCTGGGGACGGGGGTGCTCACCATCTCGGTGTCCGCGGCCATCGGCACCGTCGTCTGGCTGGTGGTGTGGTACCTGCTCGGGTTCTTCATGTATTCGATCGTGTTCGCGGCGCTCGGCGCGCTCGTGTCGCGGCAGGAGGACGTGAGCGGCGCCGTGTCGCCGGCGCTGATGCTGGTGATCGTCGGGTACGTGGTGGGCATCTCCGTGCTGCCCTCGGACCCGTCGAACGAGTTCGCCGAGGTGCTTTCGGTGATCCCGGTGTTCGCGCCGACGCTGATGCCGATGCGGCTCGCCATGGGCGGGGTACCCGTGTGGGAAGCCGTGGTGTCGGTGGGACTCGTGGTGCTGCTGATTCCGCTTTTGATCTGGCTGGCCGCACGGATCTACCGCAACGCCGTGATGCGCACCGGTGCGAAGGTCAAACTGCGCGACGCGCTGCGCGCGGCCTGAGTGTCCGTTCGGTGAACGCGTGTCGTCGCCCTGTGAAACCCGAAGGCCGCTGAAACCTCGATGGGTGCTGAAAGCCCTGAAGGGTCCGGCGAAACCTGAAGCGTATTCGCAGGGCGACGACGCGAACACCCGCTGAATACGCCCGGTGGTAATACCCGCAAATGCTCGAGGCCGCCCGGCGCTTGCGGTTTACGCTGCGCCGGACGGCCTCGTCTCCCCGGTCCCCACCGGTAGTACAAGTATGGCCGCGATTGATCTTCTCGCGCCAGTCGTCTCACTCGATCGTGGTGCAACGCACTCCCGCTGGCTGGGTACCTGATCATCGACCCGCTGCAACAGCCCGCAGCCGGGAATCCATGACGAAGGGAGCCCAGCGTGGGTGAGCAACTCAAGGACGGACTCGGACAGGCCTGGAATCTGGTGGCCACGTTCGTCCCGAAACTCGTCGGTTTTCTGATCATCCTGCTGATCGGCTGGCTGATCGCGAAAGCGGTGTCCAAAGCACTGTCACTGGTGCTCGGAAAACTCGGATTCTCCCGGCTCGTCGAGAAGACGGGCCTGACCGGAATGATGAAGCAGGCGAATGTCGACGCCACCGGCATCCTCGTGAAACTGGTCTACTACTTCATTCTGCTGATCGCGCTCCAGCTGGCGTTCGGCGTGTTCGGTGAGTCGAATCCGGTCAGCCAGCTGCTCAACGACATCATCGCGTTCCTGCCGCGGATCGTGGTGGGGCTGGTGCTGATCGTGGTGGCCGCCGCCATCGCGAAGGTCGTGCGCGACGTCGTGAACTCGGCGATGTCCACGCGGCCGGCGGCCCGGCTGCTCGGCACCGTCGCCTACTGGCTGATCATGGCGTTCGGCATCATCGCCGCGCTGGGCCAGGTCAACATCGCCACCGCCATCACCGGCCCGGTGCTCATCACGGTGCTGGCGACCATCGGCGGCGTGATCGTGGTGGGCTTCGGCGGCGGCCTCATCAAGCCCGCCCAGGACCGCTGGGGTGGCTGGCTCGCCAACCTGCAGGGCCAGCTGAGCCCGGGCGACGGAGGTGGTCAGCGGCAGGTCGGTGGCCGGCCGCAGGCCCAGACCACCCAGGCGCAGGCCCAGACCACCCAGGCGCAGGCCCAGACCACGCAGGCCCAGACCACGCAGACCCGCACCCAGCCCGTTCAGCCGGGAAACGGCCACCAGGCCGCGAACGACACCCCGACCCCGCCGGTCGGGTTCAACCGCGTCGATCGCTGATCGCGGCGCGGTTCGGACAGGCCCGGTGCATCGCCGACGGCACCGGGCCTGTCCGCGTGCTGGGACGGTGTCGCCCGGCTCACACCCCGGGGAATCCCGCGCCCGCCCGGGGTGTTGCGGCCAGAGTTACGTGGGGGACGAGAAGGGGTGCGGACGTGGACTTCCTGCTGCAGCACGGTGTCACGGTTTTCGGCCAGTGGATCTCGATCGCGGAGCTCGCGGGGCAGGTGCTCGCGCTCGCGGTCGTGTTCCTCGCCGACCGGCGGACGCTGTGGACCTGGCCCGTGCAGGTCGGCGCGACGATCCTGCTGTTCTCCGTCTACGTTTCCGCGCACCTGGGCGGTCTGGCCAGCCGGCAGATCGCCATCCTCGCGATCTCGCTCTACGGCTGGTGGGCGTGGCGGCGCCGCACCGACCCAGTCAACGGGGTGGTCGTGCGCACCGCGCGGGCGACCGAGCGGTGGGCGATGCTCGGCGCGTTCGTGGTCGGCACGGCGGCGATGGCGTTGGTGCTGCAGGCGCTGAACGCGTCGTGGGCGCCGTGGCCGGACGCCGCGATCTTCATCGGCACGCTCGTCGCCTTCGGTGCGCAGGGCGCGGGGCTGGTCGAGTTCTGGGGTGTGTGGCTGGTGGTCGACGCGATCGGCGTGCCGCTGCAGATCTCCTCCGGCCTGTACTTCTCCGCCGCGATCTACCTCGTCTTCGCGGTGCTGGTCGTGCACGGCTGGTGGAACTGGAACCGCTCGGCCAAGCGCGTGGCCGCGCACCGGGCGGTCACGGCAGCATCCAGCTGAGCACCGGGGTGCTCTGCCCGAACACGATCAGGCACATCACCAGCAGTAGCCCCACGCTCCACGGCAGCACCTTGCGCAGCAGCTTGCCCTCTTCGCCCGGCAGGTTGGCCGCGACGCACGCGATGGTCAGGTTCTGCGGCGAGATCATCTTGCCCAGCACGCCGCCGGAGCTGTTCGCCGCGGCCAGCAGGTCCGCGGGCAGGCCCGTCTGGTGCGCGGCCGTGACCTGCAGGGCGCCGAACAACGCGTTGGCTGAGGTGTCCGAACCCGAGACGGCGACGCCGAACCAGCCGAGCACGGGGGAGAGGAACGCGAGCCCGGCGCCGGCAGCGGCGATGAACGTGCCGATGGTGGTCGTCTGGCCGGACAGGTTCATCACGTAGGCCAGCGCGAGCACCCCGGTCACGGTGACGATCGCGAACCGCAGCTCCTTCACCGTCGCCAGCCACTCCCGTCCGGCCGTGCTCGCGGCGACCTTGAGCACCACGAGCGTGAGCAGCCCCGCGATGAGCACGAGCGTGCCGCCGGTGTTGAGGAACGGCAGCGAGAACGTGTTGCCGGACACGGCTTTGCCGTCCGGGCCGTGCACGTCGAGGCCGGGCCAGTGGAACTTCCACGTGGCCGCGTCGAGGAGCTTCTTGATCGGCGGCACCTGCGCGAGCGAGAAGATCACGATGATCAACGCGTAGGGCAGGTAGGCGCGCACGACCTCGCCGCGCTCGTCCGGCCGGTCGAGCGTCGCGGTGCGGGAGCCGGTGAGCACCTGCGCGCGGACCTCGGCGGGCACCGCGCGGCGCGTCATCGGCAGCGCCACGAGCGCGGCGGCGCCGGCCAGGGCCGCACCGATGTCGGCCAGCTGCGGCGAAACGAAGTTGGAGGCGAGGAACTGCACCACGCCGAACGCGACGCCGCAGACCAGAGCCGGCACCCACGTCTCACGCAGGCCGCGTTTCCCGTCGACGATGATCACCAGCAGCAGCGGCACGAACAGCGCCAGCAACGGCGTCTGCCGCCCGACGATCGACGACACCTGCTCCAGGGGCAGCCCCGTCACCTGCGCGAGCGTGACCACGGGCGTGCCCATCGCGCCGAACGCGACCGGCGCGGTGTTCGCGACGAGCGCCACCACGGCGGCCTTGCCCGGCCCGAACCCGACCGCCACGAGCATCACCGCGCTGATCGCCACGGGCGCGCCGAAGCCGGCCAGCGCCTCCATCAGCGCGCCGAAGCAGAAGGCGATGATCAGCGCCTGCAGCCGCGGGTCGTCGGAGATCCGCCCGAACGAGCGGCGCAGCACGTCGAAATGACCCGTGTGCACGGTGATCCGGTAGATCCACAGCGCGTTGACCACGATCCACAGGATCGGGAACAGCCCGAACGCCGCCCCTTGCAGCGCGCCGGAAATCGCTTGTCCCACAGGCATCCCGTACACGGCGATGCCGACGACGAGCGCCACGACAAGCCCGATCAGCGCGGCGTGGTGGGCCTTGGTCCGGACCACCCCCAGTAGCACCAGCACCACGGCCAGTGGCACCACCGCGACGAGCGCGGAAAGCCCGAGACCACCGAGCGGAGCCAGGTCTTGCACGAACACGCCGACCTCCCGGGGGGACCGCCGTTTCCGGATTGCGGAAACAGCCTTTCACGAGGTGGCAGAGATACTCGTCACAGACCCACCGGTACGTCAACCCGGTGTCGCACGTCTGGACCAATGCCCCAACGCGGCATTGGGTGTGTTGGGCGCACCGAATGTGGCGTTCGGTGCAACGCGCACCAAGAACGCCACATCGGGGCGATTCAGGCTTCGCGGATGGTCAGCGCAGGGTCACGTGCGAAGGCCGCAGGTCCTCGACGCGGCGCACGCCCAGCAGCTGCATGGTCCGGATCATCTCCGTGCGCAGGATGTCGACGCAGCGCTGCACACCGCGCTCGCCGCCCGCCATCAGGCCGTAGAGGAATGCCCGGCCGACGAGCACGAAGTCGGCGCCGCGTGCGATCGCGGCCACGATGTCGCCGCCGGAGAGGATGCCGGTGTCGACCCAGACCTCGGCGGTGCCCTGGATCTCGTCGAGCACCGCGGGCAGCAGCTCCAGCGGCGTCGGCGCGCGGTCGAGCTGGCGCCCGCCGTGGTTGGACAGGACCACGCCGTCGGCGCCGTGTTTCACCACGTCACGCGCGTCGGCCACGTTCTGCACGCCCTTGACCACGAGCTTGCCGGGCCAGGTGCGGCGCACCCAGTCGAGGTCGTCGAAGTCGAGCGTGGGGTCGAAGAGCTGGGCCAGCAGCTCGGCCACGGTGCCGTCGAAGTGGCTCAGCGACGCGAAGTTCAGCGGCTCGGTGGTGAGCAGGTTGAACCACCACGCCGGGTGCATCGCGCCGTCGGCGAACGTCTTGAGCGTGAGCGCCGGCGGGATGGTGAGGCCGTTGCGCACATCGCGCATGCGCGCGCCGGCCACCGGGGTGTCGACGGTGAGCAGGAGCGTGTCGTAGCCGTTCTCCCACGCGCGATTCATCAGATCTTCGCCCGCGCCGTGGTCGCGCCACACGTAGAGCTGGAACCACTTGCGCGCGTCGGGCGCCGCCGCGGCGAGGTCCTCGATGGAGGTGGTCGCCATGGTGGACAGGCCCATCGGGATGCCGTTGCGCTGCGCCACGCGGCCCACGGCGCGCTCGCCCTCGTGCTGCATCATGCGTGTGAACCCGGTGGGCGCGAAGCCGAACGGCAGCGCCGAGGTCTTGCCGAGCACCGTCCGCGTGGTGTCCACATCGGACACGCCGCGCAGCACGTTGGGGTGGAACTCCACGCGCCGGTAGGCCTGGCGGGCGCGCAGCAGGCTGTCTTCGAGCTCGGCCGCCCCGTCGGTGTAGTCGAACGCGGCGCGCGGCGTGCGCTTGCGCCCGATCATCCGCAGGTCGGCGATCGTGTGCGCGCCGGCCAAGCGCCGCTCGGTCGGGTTGAGCACGATCGGCTTCGGCCGCAGGATCTGCTTCAGTTCACTCGGCCGCGGCAGACGACGCTGGGTCACGTGCGATCACCCTTCCTCAGGCGCTCGGTCAGTTCAGGGACGAGAGCTCTCGGACGCTGAGATACATCCGATGTCTACCCTAGTGGGCGGGGGTCTCGAAACACCAAGACCCTCCGGGCCATTGTGCGCCCGGAGGGTCTTGCTGCGACCACTGCTTACGCGTTGCCCGAGTCCGACGTCTGCGGGCCGGCGGCCGAGACGTCGTCGAGGCGGTAGCGGCGCACCGCTTCGGTCACCTTGTCCTGCGCCACCTCGCCGCGCTTGGCGAGCGCCGTGAGGGCGCCGACCACGATCGACTGCGCGTCCACGAGGAACTTGCGCCGGGCGGCCGGGCGGGTGTCGGAGAAGCCGAACCCGTCGGTGCCGAGCGTGAGCATGTCGGTGGGCACCCACGGGCGGATCAGGTCCGGCACCGCGCGCATCCAGTCCGACACCGCCACGACCGGCCCGTTGACGCCCGACAGCGCCTGCGTCACGTACGGCACGCGGGGGCTGTCGGCCGGGTGGAGCAGGTTGTCGTGGTCGATTTCCACGGCCTCGCGGCGCAGCTCGGTCCACGACGTGGCCGACCACACCGCCGCACGCACGCCCCACTCCTCGGCCAGCAGCTGCTGGGCCTTGAGCGCGTCGGGCATCGTGACGCCGGAGACCAGGATGTGCGCCTCCGGGCCGTCGCCCGCCGGGGCGTCGGCGTACTTGTAGAGACCCTTGAGCAGGCCGTCGACGTCGAGGTTCTCCGGCTCGGCGGGCTGCTGGTAGGGCTCGTTGTAGATCGTCAGGTAGTAGAAGATGTTCTCGCCGTTGCCGTGCGGCCCGGTCTCGCCGTACATGCGCCGCAGACCGTCGCGGACGATGTGGGCGATCTCGAACGAGTAAGCCGGGTCGTAGGCCACGACCGCCGGGTTGGTCGCCGACAGCAGCAGCGAGTGCCCGTCTGCGTGCTGCAGGCCCTCACCGGTCAGCGTGGTGCGGCCCGCCGTGGCGCCGAGCACGAAGCCGCGCGCCATCTGGTCCGCCGCCGCGTACAGGCCGTCGCCGGTCCGCTGGAACCCGAACATCGAGTAGAAGATGTAGATCGGGATCATCGGTTCGCCGTGCGTGGCGTACGAGGTGCCGACGGCCGTGAACGACGCGGTGGAACCCGCCTCGTTGATGCCCTCGTGCAGCAGCTGGCCCTTCTCGGACTCCTTGTAAGCCAGCATCAGGCTCGCGTCGACCGACGTGTACGTCTGGCCGTGCGGGTTGTAGATCTTGGCCGTCGGGAACATCGAGTCGAGACCGAACGTGCGGGCCTCGTCCGGGATGATCGGGACGACGCGCTTGCCGATCTCCGAGTCCTTCGCGAGCTCGCGCACGAGCCGGACGAACGCCATCGTGGTGGCGACCTCCTGCTTGCCCGAGCCCTTCCGGATGCCCTCGTAGACCTTGTCGCCCGGCAGCACCAGCGCCTTGGCGTGCTTCGGCCGGCGCTCGGGCAGGTAGCCGCCCAGCGCCTTGCGGCGGCCGATCATGTACTCGATCTCGGGCGAGTCGGGGCCCGGGTGGAAGTACGGCGGCAGCTTCGGGTCGCGCTCGAGCTCGGCGTCGCTGATCGGGATGCGCTGGGCGTCGCGGAACAGCTTGAGGTCGTCGAGCGTGAGCTTCTTCATCTGGTGCGTGGCGTTGCGGCCCTCGAACGCCGGGCCGAGGCCGTAGCCCTTGATGGTGTGGGCGAGGATCACCGTCGGCTGGCCGTGGTGCTCCATGGCCGCCTTGTACGCGGCGTACACCTTGCGGTAATCGTGGCCACCGCGCTTGAGGTTCCAGATGTCGCCGTCGGAGAGGTCCTTGACCAGGTCCTTCGTCCGCGGGTCGCGGCCGAAGAAGTGCTCGCGCACGTACGCGCCGTCATTCGCCTTGTACGTCTGGTAGTCGCCGTCCGGCGTCACGTTCATCAGGTTGACCAGGGCGCCGTCGCGGTCGGCGTGCAGCAGCGAGTCCCACTCGCGGCCCCAGATGACCTTGATCACGTTCCAGCCCGCGCCGCGGAAGTACGACTCGAGCTCCTGGATGATCTTGCCGTTGCCGCGCACCGGGCCGTCGAGCCGCTGCAGGTTGCAGTTGATCACGAAGGTCAGGTTGTCGAGGCCCTCGCCGGCGGCCACGTGGATGAGGCCGCGCGATTCCGGCTCGTCCATCTCGCCGTCGCCGAGGAACGCCCAGACGTGCTGGTCGTTGGTGTCCTTGATGCCGCGGTCGCGCAGGTAGCGGTTGAATCGCGCCTGGTAGATGGCGTTCATCGGGCCGAGGCCCATCGACACCGTGGGGTTCTCCCAGAAGTCCGGCATCAGCCGCGGGTGCGGGTACGACGGCAGGCCGCCACCCTCACCGGCGTGGCTGTACTCCTGGCGGAACCCGTCGAGCTGCGACGAGGACAGGCGGCCCTCGAGGAACGCCCGCGCGTACATGCCCGGGGAGGCGTGGCCCTGGAAGAAGACCTGGTCACCGCCGCCGGAGTGGTCCTTGCCGCGGAAGAAGTGGTTGAAGCCCACCTCGTACAGCGCCGCGGACGAGGCGTAGGTCGAGATGTGCCCGCCGACGCCGACGCCCGGCCGCTGCGCGCGGTGCACCATGATCGCGGCGTTCCAGCGGATGTAACGGCGGTAGCGGCGCTCGATCTCCTCGTCGCCGGGGAACCACGGCTCGTTCTCCGTGGGAATGGTGTTCACGTAGTCCGTGGACGTGAGCGCGGGCACTCCGACGTTGCGCTCGCGGGCGCGCTCCAGGATGCGCAGCATCAGGTAACGCGCGCGCTGCTGACCACCCCTGGCCAGCGCCTCGTCGAAGGAGTCCAGCCACTCGGCGGTCTCCTCCGGGTCGATGTCGGGCAGGTGCGCCGCGAGTCCGTCACGGATGACGCGTACGCGTGCCGGGGTCTCCTTGCCGGAGGCGCCGTCGTTCTGCGGGGCCAAGGGGTCTCCTTGTAACTGGTTGTAGCCGTTGTAGCTGCTGGGCGGGAGTGCACGCCGATTCCCATCGTCGTCCCCGGCCCGGCTCCCGTCACCTTTACTGTCCGGTAACAAGGGTCGCCCCGAGTGTGCCACTCCCCGCGTGCGGTGTATCGCGCGCGCGTTTAGTTCTCCCCAACACTAGAGGAGAGGTTTCCGGGGGTTGCCGGAGCGGTCGTGCGACACTGCCCACAGACACCTGTCCCGGGGTTACCGAAGACCCCGGGGGGCCTCCACGCTGCGACACGACTTGTCAAAGATCCGGTGTGGACGGTTGCGCGCAGCGCCGCGCCAGTGTTCGCTATCGACAACCGTGTACCCGAGTGTGGTGGCCGGCGCGGCTTCGCCCGTGTGTCCGACCACCGCGCTCCGTCGTAGTTGGAGGAGTGGAAGCAGTGGTCGCCGCGGGAGACGCAGGCACTGCCGGCGTCGCCGAGAGCCTTGGCATCAAGCCGGACATGGTGGTCCAGGAGATCGGCTGGGACGAGGACGTCGACGAGGACGTTCGCGCGGCGATCGAGGAGGCGATCGGCGCCGAACTCCTCGACGAGGACGCCGACGAAGTCATCGACGTCGTGCTGCTCTGGTGGCGCGAAGACGACGGCGACCTGGGCGACGCCCTGGTCGACGCCCGGGGTCCGCTGGACGAGAACGGCGTGATCTGGGTCCTGACGCCCAAAACGGGTCAGCCCGGGCACGTCGAGCCCAGTGAGATCGCCGAAGCCGTGCCCCAGGTCGGTCTGTCGCAGACCGCCAACATCAGCGTGGGAGCCGACTGGCTCGGGACCCGACTGGTGTCGCCGAAATCCTCGAAGGCGAAACAGCGGTGAACCGGGGCCTGCGCAGCTGACACGATAGGGTTGTCGGCGCAGGTTTCGTGATCGCTTTCGGAGAGGATTCGCCGCATGGCCGTCGAGGTCGGTACGCCAGCCCCGGACTTCACGCTCAACGACTACAACAAGCAGCCCGTCACGCTGTCGTCGTTCAAGGGCGACAAGCCGGTGCTGCTGGTCTTCTTCCCGTTCGCGTTCAGCGGGACCTGCACCGGCGAGCTGTGCCAGCTGCGTGACGAGTTCGCCGACTACGACACCCAGGGCGTGCAGATCCTGGGCGTCTCCGTCGACGCGGTCTTCTCGCTGAAGGTGTGGGCCGAGCAGCAGAACTACCAGTTCCCGCTGCTCTCGGACTTCTGGCCGCACGGCGCGGTCGCCCAGGCCTACGGCGTCTTCAACGACAAGGCCGGCATGGCCCTGCGCGGCACGTTCCTCATCGACACCGACGGCATCGTCCGCTTCGCCGAGGTCAACCAGCCCGGCGAGGCTCGCGACCAGTCGGCGTGGAAGAAGGCCGTGGCCGAACTGGCCTGACTTTCTTTTTTGTTGACGGGCCCGGCTCCTTACCGGCCGGTCCCGTCAGCGGGCGCATAGCTCAGCGGAAGAGCACTCGGTTTACACCCGAGCGGTCGCAGGTTCGAACCCTGCTGCGCCCACCGATTCGATCGGTGGACTGTGTCCGCGGAACGCGCGAACCGGTCGAATCGGTCGTGTCTTTTGGGGGTGCAACCCCCAAACCCCGCCCGGCGGGCTTCGCCCCCGGACCCCCCACGGTGGTCGTCTTGGGTGGTCTTGCGCCCGGACCTCCACGGTGGTCGCCTTGGGTGGTGTTGTCTTCCGGATTCCCGCGGTGGTCGGCGTGCGTGGGTGGTCTCCCGGGTTCCGGCGGTCGTCGGCTGGGGTGGTCGTGGCGGTGCCGGACTTTTCGGCGGTGGTCGTGCGGGGAGTTCCCGGAGCCGCCCCCCGGCAGTGGTCGTCTTTGGTTGATCAGTAACGGTTGGTGATCGGTCGGGGACGGGGCGAGACCGGCGCGGCGGAGTGGCCCTACGCTGGACCGGCGTGATCGGGGGGTCGCCGGTCTGCGGTGGGGGGACGAGTGGACGCGCAGCGTGCATATCGACGGGTCAGCGGGACGTTCGGATTCTTCGCGCTGCTGTTCAGCACCGCGGTGGGCACGGCGGTCGTCGCTGACGGAGCACTGAGCCGGTCGAGGGTGGAGTGGACGCCCGCGCTGGTGCTGGCGGGAATCGCGGTGGTCGGAGCGGTGGCGCTGCGGGCCGGGCGGAAGGTCGCGTCGGCGGGGTACGTCGAAGCCTCCAGGCGGCGGCGCCGGGCGGGGTTTTCGCCGGCGTTCCCGTTCACGCTGGCCGCCTGGGTGCTCGCCGCGGCGGGCTTCGGGGCGGTGGCCGGCACCGCGGTCGTGGCCGGCGAACTCAGGGACGCCGAATCACGTGCGCGCCTGCAGACACTCGTGGACTTCCCGCGGCCGATTCTCCTGCTGTTCGCCGGGCTCGTGCTCCTGGCGGCCGCAGGGTACTACTCGTGGCGTTTTCGGGAACGGCACGAGCTGCTGGCGCTGCAGGCGGCGGGGATCGCGGTCCTGGTCGAGCCTGAGCCGCCGCGGCCGATCCAGGCGACCCGGCTCTGGCTGGTCGGCACGCTGGTCGACGCCGTGCTGTTCGCCGGCGCGATCGTGCCCCGGCTGCTGTCCGACGTCGACCGCCCCACCTGGGACGAGCTCCTCACCGGCGGCTTTGGCGTCCTCGCCGGGCCGGCGGTCGTGAGCTTCTCGATCCTGCTGCTCATGATGGTCAACTGGTCGACCCGCCGATCCGCCTGGCGCGCCCTGTCCCACCCGGCTTCCCTCGGCGCCCTCGCCCTGGTGGCGATCGGCTACGGCCTCGATGCCGGCGCCGGCCTCTCGGTCGTCGGCGCCGTCATCGGCGTCGCCGGCATCCTCCTCGGGTCGATCACCTGCCTGAACATCATGACCCGCGGCGCCCAACCGTGGATGGGCCTGCTGTACCTCGCCGGCAACTACGTCTACGGCTACCTCACCGCCCCGAACGGCGACTACGTCCTCCCACAGGGCGTCACCGGCTGGATCATCGCGGTGCTGGCCGCGGCCTACGCGATCCGCGAGGCGATCAAGCACTACCGGGAGTGGACCGCGGTGGAGCCGCCGCCGTTCTGAGGCCGGCGGGCCGGGGCCGGGCCTGCCCCCTCGACAGGCCCGGCCGCGTGGTGCGCGTCGCGGGCGAACGTGGAGTAGGAGGCTCGGCGGGCCCCGGTGGATACGTCGGAGACTGCGGCAAACGGGTGATCTTCCGAGACCGACGAGGACCCGACGAGGACCGACGAGGCCGACGAGGACCCGACGAAGACCGACGCTGTCAGGCGGCGGTCCACGCGTGCTCGGTCAGGCTCGGGTGCAGGGGAGCGGCCACGAGCCGGTTGGCGAACGTCGAAAGCGTGTACGCGCCGATGCCCAGCACCACCTCGAGTGCCTGCCGCGGGGTGTAGCCGGCGGCGAGGAACGCGTCGAGGTCGGCGGCAGGCACGTCACCGGTCGTCGCGAACGTGGTCAAAGCGAACTGGCGCAGCGCCTCCAGCCGAGGCACGGGCAATGGCGCCGACGCGCGCAGCGCGGCGATCAGCGAAGCCGGCGCGTCGAGCTGCACCAGCTTCACGGTGTGCATCGCGACGCAGAAGTGGCAGCTGTTGCGCGTGGACACCACCAGGATCAGCGTCTCGCGCTCCAGCGGCGACAGCGTGGTGGTCTCGAACAGGGCGCTCAGCTTGAGGAACCCGTTCAGCAGCTCCGGCGACGTCGCCAACCGGGCGACGGCGGCCGGCAGTGAGCCGAACTGGGCTTCGGTCGCGGCCAGTGCGCGGCGGGCGGCCGGTGGGGCGGTCTCGGCGGTGTGGTCGGGGAAGTGCGGCACGGGACCCTCCTGGGGTAAAGTCGTCAACGTGGTTGTCGAATTCCAGAAGGTAAACCTGGTTGTCGAATTTGGCAAGCGGTATGGCTGACGCGCCCGGCTTCGAGCTGCCGTTGCTGTTGTTCTCGGGCTTCCGCACGCTGATCGACGACCTGCACGTCGAGCTCGCCCGTCAGGGGCACCCCGACGTGCGCCCCGCGTTCGGCTTCGCGATGCAGGCCATCGGACCGCGCGGGGCCACCGCGTCGGAGCTGGGTAAACGGCTCGGCGTCTCGAAGCAGGCCGCCGGCAAGACCGTCGACCGCCTGGAGCAGCTCGGGTACGCCGAGCGCGCCGACGACCCCGAGGACGCCCGCCGCAAGCTCGTGCGGCTCACGCCGCGCGGCATCGACTCCCTCGCCCGCTCCGCCGCCATCTTCGAAACGCTGCGCGCGAACTGGGTGGGCGAGCTCGGCGCCGACCGCGTCCGCGCCCTCGAAGCCGACCTGCGCACCATGACCGGCGGCGGCTTCCGGCTCGACGTCGCGGGCTGGTTCGCCGGGTAGCGCGTCAGCCGTTGCGCGACTCCTGGGCCAGCTTCGCCACCTGGCTCGTCAGCAAGTCGATCTCGCCCTCGGTGTTGTAGTAGTGCACCGACGCGCGGACGAGGTCGGGCAGGTCGCGGGCGGTGAAGTCGTACTGCGCCGAGGTCGCGTGGGTCACGCTCGTGTTGATCCTCGCGGCCGAGAGGCGCACCTTCACCTGCTCCGCGCCGAGGCCGTCGAGGCTGAACGCGACGAGCCCGCACTTGCGCGCGCCGACGTCGTGCACCCGCACGCCGTCGAGCTCACCGAGGCGGCCGCGCAGCGTCGCGCCCAGTTCGGCCACGCGGTGCTCGATCGCCGGCAGACCCCATTCGAGCGCGTAGTCGACGGCTGCGCCGAGCCCCAGCACGGCCGCGTAGTCGCGTTCCCAGACCTCGAACCGCTTCGCCGTCGGGTCCACCACGAACTCGTCCGGCGACTCCCAGCTGGCCGAATGGAGGTCGAGCATCGCCGGCTCGAGCTGCTCGCGCAGCCGCGGGTGCACGTAGAGGAAGCCGGTGCCGCGCGGCCCGCGCAGGTACTTGCGGCCGGTGGCCGACAGCGCGTCGCACTGCAGCAGCTCCACGTCGAGGTCGAGCTGCCCGGCCGACTGGCACGCGTCGAGCAGGAACGGGATCCCGGCCTCGCGCGCGACCTTGCCGATCTCCTCGGCCGGGTTCACCAGGCCGCACTGCGTCGGCACGTGGCTCACGGCGATGAGCTTCACGTCGTCGTCGATCAGGCGGCGCAGGTCGGCCACGTCGAGCTGGCCGGTCCCGTCGTCGGCGACCACCTCCACGCGCGCCCCGGTGCGGCGAGCCACCTGGAGGTAGGCGATCGCGTTGCTCGCGTACTCGGCGCTGGAGGTCAGGATCCGGTCGCCCGGGCCGAAGCGCAGCGCGTAGAAGACCGCCTGCCACGAGCGTGTCGCGTTGTCCGTGATCGCGATGTCCTCGGGCGCGGCGTTGATCAGCCTCGCCACGGACATGTACACGGCCTCGGTGCGCTCGGCCGCCGCCGCGGCGGCCTCGTAGCCGCCGACCAGCGCTTCGGCTCGCAGGTAGTCGACCATCGTGTCGGTGACGCGGGCCGGCGGGAGCGCCGAACCGGCGTTGTTGAAGTGGACGACGCCGGTGCAGCCGGGCGTCTCGGCGCGGGCGCGGGCCACGTCGGCGGGCTGGATGCTGACCATGTGAACTGAATACAGTAGGGCCAGTCTGTATGCAATACTGCGCGGATGACCAAGCGACTCCTGCGGGGTGAGCTCATCGAGGAGATCACCGCGCGCGTGCTCGACGGCCGGCTGGACGCCCGGATCAACGAGGTACATCTCGCGCGCGAGCTCGGCGTGAGCCGCACGCCGCTGCGGGAAGCGCTGATCGGGCTCGCCGACCGCGGGCTGCTCGTCGCCGCGCCCGGCCGCGGGTTCCTCGTCGCGCCGCTCGACCTGGAGGAGGCCCGGCGGCTCTACCCGCTGGTCGCCGAGCTGGAGTCGCTCGCTCTGCGCTGGACCTCGCCGCTGGACCTGACGCTCCTGCCGGACGCGCTCGACGCGATCGCCGACGAGATGGCGGCCCGGCCCGCCGGCGCCGATCTGTCCGCTGTGGACGATCGCTGGCACGAGATGTTGCTCTCCCGCTGCGGAAATCCGCACCTGCTGCGCTTGATCGAGCAGACCAAACCGCTGCTCAAACGCTACGAATCCGTGTACTTCGGCGGCCCCGAGCGGGCAGCCGAGAGCATCGCCGAGCACCGGGGGATCGCCGACGCGCTGCGTTCCGGCGACGGGCCCGGCGCGACGGCGCTGCTCGTGCGCAACTGGGTCAAGGCACTGGCGTACCTCGAACGGAGCTGAACGTATGAAGGTCTTCGCGCACCTGTCGGACATTCACCTCGACGGCGGCGAACGCGCCGACGCGCGCGCCACCGCGGTGCTCGACTACCTGCGCGCCCTAGAACGCCCGGTCGAGGCCGTGTTCGTGACGGGCGACCTCGCCGACCACGGCCTGCCCGAGGAGTACCGCCGCGCGACCGAGCTGCTCAAGCACCCCGCGCCCGTGCTTACGTGTCCCGGCAACCACGACGTGCGCGAGGCCTTCCGCGAGGTCCTGCTCGGCGAGCCGGCGAGCGTCGCCCCGGTGAACGTCGCCACCGACGTGAACGGCGTCCTCGTGGCCATGTGCGACTCGACGATTCCCGGCGAGGGCGCGGGTTATCTCGAAGACGCGACGCTCGCGTGGCTCGACGAAGCGCTCACGGCCCACGACGGTCCCGCGTTCGTCGCGTTCCACCACCCGCCGGTCGAGGTCGGCATCCCGCTCGTGGACGCCATCCGCCAGACCGGCGAAGACCGCCTCGCCGAGGTCCTGCGGCGCCACCCGCGGGTGCTCGCGCTGCTCTGCGGCCACGTCCACACCGGCGCCGCCACCACGTTCGTGGGCGTGCCCGTGCGCGTCGCCCCGGGCGTCGTCTCCGGTGGGCTGCTGCCCGTCGAGCCCGGCGCCGACCGCTCCTGGGCCGAGGGCGGCCCGATCGACCTCGAGCGGCCGCCGTCGCTGCTGCTGCACGTGCTTCACGACGACGGCCGGCTCACCACCCACCAGCGGGTGGTGCCGTTCAGCGGCTGAAGACGGGCAGCGTGACCCGCGACGGGTGCGCCGCGTCGTGGAAGATCTCGAATCGGTTCGCCTTGCCGTCGACGGCGCTCGCCACCGGTTCGCCCGTGCCGTGGTTGCGGGCGAAGCGCGGGAACGCGCCGCCCGCCACCTGCACGCGCAGCCGGTGGCCGCGGCGGAACCGGTAGGCCGTCGGGTCGAGCTGAACCCGCACCGTCACGATCCCGTCGGCGTCCGCCTCGGGCGCGCCGGGCCGCAGCCGGAGGATGCCGTCGGTGACGTTGCGGGAGCGCCCGTCCTGGTCCACGTCGCAGAGCCGCACGTACACGTCGGCGTGGCCGAGTTCGGTTCGCACGAACACGGTCGCGCTCGCCTCGCCGATCACGTCCAGGTCGGCGATCAGCGGTTCGCCGGTGAACACGAGCACGTCGTCGCGGGCCTCGACCACGTTGTTGTCCTGCTGCTTGTTGGTGCCCGTCAGCAGTGGCCCACCGACCGCGGGCGTCGGGTCGGTGGGGTCGTAGGTGAACGCGGTGGGCTGGGCTTCGCCGCTGACCACCTCGCCGAGGCCGCCGATCGGCCGCAGGTGCGATTCGGTGGCCGTGGACTCGGGCGGCCACGCGTCGAAGTCGAGCCAGGTCGCCGCCTGCTGCAGGTACAGCCGCACGGGGGAGCGCTGCAGCTGCGCGCGGTCGTCGAGCAGGTGCGCGCGCAGGAACCCGACCTGGTCCTGCACGGAGATCCGGAGGCTGGCCGGGTCGCCGTGGGCCCACGGCCCGATCGTGATCCGCGGCGCGCGCCCGGCGTCCTGCAGCGTGCGGAAGTCGCGCAGCTGGCCCTGGATGAACAGGTCGTACCACCCGGTGACCATGCTGACGGGCACGGTGAGCCCGGCGACCTCCGCGCTGTGGTCGGACATGGCCCAGTAGCCGTCGTCCGGTTCGGCGTGGGTGGTCACGTCGCGCAGGAACAGCACCTGCTTGCCGATCGCGGCCACATCGGCGGCGTTCAGCGGCAGGTGCGCCATCGCGCGGCGCGTCTTGCGCTTCTGCACCGGGTTCGGCAGCGCCCCGAACCGTTCCTCTTGCCGGCCGATCATGGCCGACCACGACACCATGTTGTCGGCCGCGAGCACCCCGCCCGGGTAGAACGTGCTCACGAACTCCGAAGCCGTCACGCCCAGCGCCATCGCCTCGAGCGGCGGGTCGAGGTAGGGCCCGATCGCCCATTGGGTGTGCCCGAGGTAGCTCAGGCCTGCCGTCGCGAGCCGCCCGTCGCACCACGGCTGCTCGCGCAACCACTCGGCGGTGGCGATGCCGTCTTCGCGTTCGAGGTGGAACGGGCGGAACTCGCCCTCGGAGCCGAACGTGCCGCGCGTGCTCTGCACCACCGTCTGCAGGCCGTGGCGCGCGAAGACGCTGCCGAAGAGCGCGGCGATCGGCCCGCTGCGCCCGTACGGCGTGCGCACGAGCACGACCGGCCCCGAGCGCAGGCCGGCCGGCGTATACCGGTCGGCCACGAGGTGGACCCCGTCGGGCATGGGTATCCGCAGGCCCTTGGTGGCGACGGGGGCCGGGCCCTCCGCCTTCGGGAGACCGAGCAGGAGGTCGGCGATGCGCTGCAGCACAGGTTTACCCCTTTCACCAAGCCGGACGCTTTCGAAGCTACCCGTCTCGCGTGAGCGGGGTCACGCAGCGCGCGGGCGGCCCTCGAGTTCCGCGGTCACCCGCAGCGCCGGGTTCGTGAACGGTTCGAGCACGCCGGCGTCGACCCCGCACCGCTCCAGCGCGGCCGCGAGCACGGCGGCCCTCGCGCGATCGCCGCCGTCGGCGATCTTCAGCGCCACGGCCGTGCCGTCGGGCAACGCGGCGAGCTGCACGGCCTCGAACCCGTCCTTCGCGAGGAGCCCGGGCACCGCGCGCATCACCGCGGTGACGTCCCGCCGGGTGCCGCCCACGAGGTCCGGGTGCTGCCGGATCCCTTGGGCCACCAGGCTTTCCGGTGTGCCGGGCGCCGCGGTCGCCAGCCGCGAGGCCGCTCGGGCGAGTCCCCGCAGCGACAGCGCGAACAGCGGCGCACCGCACCCGTCGACGGCCACGCGCGGCACGGTCTGCCCGGTGAGGTCTTCGACGGTCGCGCGGATCGCTTGCTGCAGCGGGTGCCCGGGATCGAGGTACGTGCGCGGGTCCCAGCCCTGCTCCCGGCAGGTGGCGAGCATCGCCGCGTGCTTGCCGGAGCAGTTGTGCGCCAGGCGCGCGGCCGGCCGGCCCTCGGCGACCCACGCGTCGCGTTCGACCGGGTCGAACGGGTAGTCGGCCGGGTTGCCGAGGTCTTCGGCGGTCAGGCCATGGCCGGCCAGCACGGCCGCCGCGGCGTCGAGGTGCCGGCGCTCGCCCGAGTGGCTGGCCGCGGCGATCGCGAACCCCGCCGGCGGCAGCCGCAGGCCCAGCCGTGCCATCGCCGTGGCCTGAAGCGGCTTCGCAGTCGAACGAGGGTACATCGCGACGTCCGGGTCGCCGGCGGCGAAGAGCGTGGACCCGTCCGGCGCGAGGGCGATCACCGAACCGTGGTGCACGCCTTCGACCATGCCGTCGCGCAGGAGGTGGACGAGGGGGACGTGGCGCGGCACGCGCTGTTCGGGAGTGCTCACTGTCCGGCCTTCTCGAACGTGCTCATGGAGATGTGGCGGGACTTCAGCGCCTTGTTGTAGCCGGCGCCACCTGCGTGGGCGTGCTTCTCCGTTTCGCCGGACGACGGCAGGGACTGCTCACTCACGTTTTCAGTCGTTCCTGTTCTGCTTCGCCGTGCGACCCGGCCGCACGATGGTGGTCAGCGCCTGCTCGACGCTCGCGAGGTGCGCCGTCATCGCCGCCACGGCCGCCTCTTCGGAGCCATCGGTGATCGCCGTGACGATCCGCCGGTGCTCCACGTTCGACTCCGCACGCCGGTCGCCCAGCTGGTTGAGGAAGGCCGACTGGCGGGCCAGCGCGTCGCGGATCTCCTCGATGACCTTGGCGAACACCGGGTTGCCCGAGGACTGGGCGATGGTGATGTGGAACAGCGAGTCGAGTGCCACCCACGCCGTGTTGTCGGTCTCGAGCTCCATCCGCTCGGCGAGGTGGCCGAGCAGGTCGAGGTGGTCGGCGTCGCGGCGCAGGGCCGCGTAGCCGGCCACGGGGATCTCGACGTGGCGGCGCACCTCGATGAGGTCGCGGGCTGAATAGTCGCCGAAAGTGGGGCTCTCGGCCGGGCCGGTCGCGGTGACGAACGTGCCCTTGCCGGTGCGGGACACGGTGAGCCCGAGCGCCTGCAGCCCGCGCAGCGCCTCGCGGATCACCGAGCGGCTGACCTCGAACTCCTTGCTCAGCGCGGCTTCGGACGGCAGCTTGTCGCCCACGGCGTACTCGCCGCGTTCGATGGCGCGGCGCAGGTAGGCCAGCACCGCCTCCATGGCGCTCACGCGACGAGGGCCTTGTCCGGCTGTCTGGCTGTCAGACAGGTTCATGGAATGAGATCGTGAAGTTCCGCCGAACCGGTGTCAAGTCAGGTGGAGGTCTGCCACATCAGTACTGGGGGAATCACCGGAATCCTGTGGGCCGGTTCACTCGCCCCGGTTCTGTCGGTGGGGCGTGCGAGGGTGTCGCCGTGGCGTCACCCGCGAAGGTTTCGTCGGGCCCCGGGCGGCATGTCGGCGGGCGCGGCGGGCGGGTGAGGAGAGAGGATCCCTACCGAGCCGCACAGCGCGAGCGCGGACTAGGGTGGAGGACCCCGGGCCGCGCCGCAGCAACAACCGGGAAGCCGTCTGCCTAGGGGAGGTTTTCGCTGGTGTCGAACGATTCCTTCGTCCACCTGCACGTCCACACCGAGTACTCGATGCTCGACGGTGCGGCGAAGATCGGACCCCTCTTCGCCGAGGCGGCGCGGCTGGGCATGCCCGCGGTGGGCATGACCGACCACGGCAACATGTACGGCGGCGACGAGTTCTACCAGACCTCCAAGAAGCACGGCCTGAAGCCGATCATCGGCATCGAGGCCTACATCGCGCCGGAGAGCCGCTTCCACAAGAAGCCGGTGTTCTGGGGCCAGGCCAGCCAGCGCGGCTCCGACGAGCTCGGTGAGGGCGGCGACGTCTCCGGCGCCGGTGCGTACACGCACATGACGATGCTGGCGGAGAACGCCACCGGGCTGCGAAACCTGTTCAAGCTCTCGTCGATCGCCTCGATCCAGGGCTACTACCGCAAGCCGCGCATGGACCGAGAGCTGATCGCGGAGAACCACGCAGGCATCATCGCCACCACCGGCTGCCCGTCGGGCGAGGTGCAGACCCGCCTGCGGCTGGGCCAGCGCGAGGCCGCGATCCAGGCCGCGTCGGACTACAAGGACATCTTCGGCGCCGACAACTTCTTCCTCGAGCTGATGGACCACGGCCTGCCGATCGAGCGGTCCGTGCGCGAGGGCCTGCTCGAGGTCGGGAAGCTGCTCGATCTCAAGCCGCTCGCCACCAACGACTCGCACTACGTCACCAAGGACCAGGCCGACACTCACTCGGCGCTGTTGTGCGTGCAGGCGGGCAAGACGCTCAACGACCCGACCCGGTTCAAGTTCGACGGCGACGGCTACTTCCTCAAGTCGGCCGAGGACATGCGGGAGTACTGGGACAAAGAGGTTCCGGGCGCGGCCGACAGCACGCTGCTGATCGCCGAGCGCGTGCAGTCCTACGACGAGGTCTACTCGCACAAGGACCGCATGCCGGTCTTCGAGGTGCCCGAGGGCCACACCGAGGCGACGTGGCTGCGCCACCAGGTGGCCGAGGGCCTCCGGTGGCGCTTCCCGGCCGGCGTGCCCGACGGCTACGAGGAGCGCTGCGACTACGAGCTCGGCGTCATCGAGCAGAAGGGCTTCCCGGCCTACTTCCTCATCGTCGCCGACCTCATCCAGCACGCGCGCGAGGTCGGCATCCTGGTCGGCCCCGGTCGCGGTTCCGCCGCCGGCGCGCTCGTCGCGTACGCGCTGGGCATCACGAACCTCGACCCGATCCCGCAGAAGCTGCTGTTCGAACGGTTCCTGAACCCCGAGCGCATGTCGATGCCCGACATCGACATCGACTTCGACGACCGCCGCCGCGGCGAGATGATCCGCTACGCCACCGACAAGTACGGCGCCGACCGCGTCGCGCAGGTGATCACGTTCGGCACGATCAAGACCAAGGCCGCGATCAAGGACTCGGCCCGCGTGCACTTCGGCCAGCCGGGCTACTCGATCGCGGACAAGATCTCCAAGGCGCTGCCGCCGCCGATCATGGCCAAGGACATCCCGCTGTCCGGCATCGTCGACACCAAGCACGAGCGCTACGCCGAAGCCGCGGAGGTCCGCGCCCTCGTCGAGACCGACGAGGAGTGCAAGACGATCTTCGACACCGCGCGCGGGCTCGAGGGCCTGATCCGCAACGCCGGTGTGCACGCCTGCGCGGTGATCATGTCGAGCGAGCCGCTGACCGACGCGATCCCGGTGTGGCAGCGCGACGACGGCTCGATCATCACCGGCTGGGACTACCCGTCGTGCGAGAACATCGGCCTGCTGAAGATGGACTTCCTGGGCCTGCGCAACCTCACGGTGATCGGCGACGCGCTGGCCAACATCAAGACCAACCGCGGCGAGGAGATCGACCTCGACCGCCTCGGCTTCGACGATCCCGAGGCGTACAAGCTCCTGGGCCGCGGTGACACGCTCGGCGTGTTCCAGCTCGACGGTGGCGCGATGCGCGACCTGCTGCGCCGCATGCTGCCGACCGGGTTCGAGGACATCGTCGCGGTGCTCGCGCTGTACCGCCCCGGCCCGATGGGCATGAACGCGCACAACGACTACGCCGACCGCAAGAACAACCGGCAGAAGGTCACGCCGATCCACCCGGAGCTGGAGGACCCGCTGCGGGAGATCCTGTCCGAGACCTACGGCCTGATCGTGTACCAAGAGCAGATCATGCAGATCGCGCAGAAGGTCGCGGGCTACACGATGGGCCGAGCGGACACGCTGCGCCGAGCCATGGGCAAGAAGAAGAAGGAAGTCCTCGAGAAGGAGTACGAGGGCTTCGAAGAGGGCATGAAGGCCAGTCCTCTGCTGCCTGGCGGCTTCTCGCCCGAAGCGGTCAAGGCGCTGTGGGACACGATCCTCCCGTTCGCCGGCTACGCGTTCAACAAGAGCCACGCGGCCGCATACGGCCTGATCGCGTACTGGACGGCCTACCTCAAGGCGAACTACACGCCGGAGTACATGGCCGCGCTGCTCACGTCGGTGGGTGACAACAAGGACAAGTCGGCCATCTACCTGTCGGAGTGCCGCCGGCTCGGCATCAAGGTGCTGCCGCCGGACGTCAACGAGTCGGCCCTGCGGTTCGCGGCCGTCGGGACCGACATCCGCTTCGGGCTGGGTGCCGTGCGCAACGTCGGCGCCAACGTGGTGGAGTCGGTCATCAAGACGCGCGAGGAGAAGGGCAAATACTCCTCGTTCACCGATTTCCTGGACAAGTCGGAGCTGGTGGCCTGCAACAAGCGGGTCATGGAGTCGCTGATCAAGGCCGGCGGGTTCGACACGATGGGCTACACCCGCCTGTCGATGATCCAGGTGCACGAGGACGCGGTGGAAGCCGTCGTCCCGCTCAAGCGCCAGGAGGCCATGGGCCAGTTCGACCTGTTCGGCTCCTTCGGCGGGGACGACGACTCGGCCGAGGCCACGCCTTCCTCGTCGCCGCTCGCGCACCTGAAGTTCGGCGAGGAGGAGTACCCGCGCAAGCAGCTGCTCGCCTACGAACGGGAGATGCTGGGCCTCTACGTGTCCGCGCACCCGCTCGACGGTGCCGAGCGCATCCTGCGCAAGCACGCGCCCAAGCCGATCGCCGGCCTGCTCGCCGATCCGCCGAGGGAGGGCGAGGTCGTGATCTCGGGCCTGCTCACCTCGCTGGAGCGGCGCGTGAACAAAAAGGGCGAGCCCTGGGCGATCTGCACGGTCGAGGACATGGACGCCGCCATCGAGGTGCTGTTCTTCGCCAAGGCGTACTCGATGTTCGGCGCGGACCTGGTCGAGGACAACGCGGTGCTGGTCAAGGGCCGGGTCAACTGGCGTGAGGACAAGATGTCGGTGTTCGGTGGCGGGCTCGTGCCGCTGGACCTGTCCGAGATCGGCAACGGCGACGAGGAACCACCGCTGATGCTGCTGGCCGCCGCCGAGAAGATCGACCAGTCGGTGGTGAGCGAGCTCAAGTCGACACTGCTGGCGCACAAGGGCGAGACCCCAGTGCACCTGAAGCTCGTCGGCAAGAACCAGACCGTGTTCGCGCTTTACGATTACCCGGTGAAGGTCAGTTCGATGCTCATCGGTGAGCTCAAGGGCATCCCCGGGATCACCGCCAACACCTGATGACGGAGTACGTGCCGGACCCGCGCCGGTGGCGGGCACTCGCCGTCACGCTGGCGGCCGGGCTCATGACGCTGCTCGACGTCAGCATCGTCAACACGGCGCTGCCGGCGATGCAGCGCGGCCTGAACACCGGCAGCGGCACGGTCCAGTGGGTCGTGTCGGGTTACGCGCTCACGTTCGGCCTGGTCCTGGTCACGGGCGGCCGGCTCGGCGACGCGCTGGGCCGGCGCCGGATGTTCCTCATCGCGCTGGCGGCGTTCGTGGCTACGAGTGTGCTGGCCGGCGCGGCGACCGGCCCCACCATGCTGGTGATCGCGCGGCTCGCCCAGGGCTGCGCGGCCGGCCTGCTGACGCCGCAGAACAGCGGCCTGATCCAGGACCTGTTCCGCGGCGCCGAGCGCGGCCGCGCGTTCGGCATCTTCGGCGCCGTCGTGGGGATCTCCACGGCTGTGGGGCCGGTGCTGGGCGGCGTGATCCTCGCGGTGTTCGGCGACCCCGGCGGCTGGCGGTGGGTGTTCTTCGTGAACGTGCCGGTGGGCGCCGTCGCGTTCGTGCTGGCGATGCGGCTCCTGCCGAAGACCGCGCGCAGGCCGATGCGGGTGCGCTCGGAGATCGACTTCGTCGGCATCGCGCTGCTCGCGATCACTGTGCTCGGGGTGCTGCTGCCACTCGTGGAATCGGAGCAGGGCGGTCTCGCGAAGCTGTGGTGGCTCTTCCCCGTGGCGGTGGTGTTCGGCATCGGTTTCGTGCGGTGGGAACGCCGGGTGGTCGCGCGCGAACGGTCGCCGCTGCTGGACGTCCGGCTGTTCACGGGCACGCCGGGCTACTCGGCCGGCGCCGCGGTGGGTGCGCTGTACTTCTGCGGGTTCGCCGGGATCTGGCTCGTTTTCGCGTTGTTCTTCCAGCAGGGGCTGGGATACACGCCGCTGCAGTCGGGGCTTTCGGTCACGCCGTTCGCGATCGGTTCGGCCGTTTCGGCGGCGGTCGCGGGCCGGCTCGTGCCGCGGTTCGGCCGCCGGTTGTCCGTCACGGGCTTGAGCTTGGTGGCGTTCGCGCTGCTCTTGGTGGCGCTGGTGGTGGAGCTCGTGCCGCCGTCCGCGGCCGGGTTCGCCGTGGCGCTGCCGTTGCTGATCGGTGGCATCGGCGGCGGCATGGTGCTGGCGCCGAACACCACGCTGACGCTGGAGTGCGTGCCCACGTCGATGGCGGGCGTCGCCGGTGGCGCGCTGCAGACCGGGCAGCGCATCGGCACGGCGATCGGCACGGCTGTGCTGGCGTCGGTCTTCCAGTCGGTGGTGGTGGGCTCGAACCGGGACTACTCGCTGGCCCTCACCACGGCGATGTGTTGCTCGGCCGGGCTCACGTGTGTCGCGCTCGTGCTGGCTGTGCTGGAGCTGCGGGCGCGTCGCAACAGGGCTGCGCGTGACGAGGAGCGTGCCGCTGCGGAAGCGGCTGCCGGCGTTCACCGACAGTGAGCAGATCACGCTCACTCAGCACTACAGGTGAATTACTTTCAGCGAATCCACGATGCTCCATCCGAGTGACACGCTACGTTTGACACTGGTGCTACTCAGAGCAACCGGGTAGACCTTATGGAGCCTTCAGCACGACACTTTGGCTACCTACAGTGGCATTTCGATCGATCGACCGGGGATGGGTCGATCGGGCGAGCGGCTGAGAGTTCCGGAGTTCCATGGAATGGACACTCTTGGTCACCTCCCAGGCAACGGATCGTCGGCGTCCGCGGGGGACCGTACGGCGACCGCCGGGAGCATTGCCCCCGAGGTGGCGAGGGAGTGCGGCGAAGGCGTTCGGGCGGGTCCGGAAGAGGGGGAACCGGGCCCGCCCTTTCTCACCTCGGATTTTCTCCCCTTTCACCCTCTGTTGGGGGTCGTACTCGCCTGAGCGCTTTGGCCGTGTTGGGATGGCGGCGTTCGTCGGGTGAGTGCGGGGAGCGTCGATGTCCCAGGGGATTTTTCCGGTCCAGCGGTTCCGGGTGTGGTACCGGCCGATGCGGTCGCGCGACAGCGGTGAGAACCACCGCGTGTCCACCCCGCTGGAATTGCTGTTCGACCTGTGTTTCGTCGTCGCGGTGGGCGCCGCGAGCGCCGACCTGCACCACGAGCTGGTCGAAGGGCACATCGGCCACGGGGTGCTGAGCTACGCGATGGTGTTCTTCGCGATCTGGTGGGGCTGGCTGAACTTCAGCTGGTTCGCCTCCGCGTTCGACACCGACGACGTGCCCTACCGGCTGGCCACTCTCGTGCAGATCGCCGGCGGCCTCACCGTCGCGGCCGGCGTGGACCGCGCGTTCAACGGCGACTTCCGCGTGGTGATGGTCGGCTACGTGCTGATGCGCCTCGCGATGGTGACGCAGTGGCTGCGCGCCGCGAAATCGGATCCGGAACGCCGCACGACGGCGCTCTGGTACGCGGGCGGGATCACCTTCGTGCAGGTGTTGTGGGTCGCCGACGCGTTGATCGGCTTCCCTCAGACCACGGCGGCGATCGTGTTCGCGGTGCTGGTGGTCTGCGAGCTCGCGGTGCCGAGCATCGCGGAGTCGCGGGGAGGTACTTCGTGGCACCCGCACCACATCGCCGAGCGCTACGGGCTCTTCACTCTGATCGTGCTCGGCGAGGTGGTGCTGAGCGCCACCACCGCCGTGAAGGAGGGCGTGTCCGAGGGCGAGCACGTCGGCACGCTCATCGGGCTCGCCGCGGCAGGGCTCGTGCTGGTGTTTTCGATGTGGTGGCTGTACTTCGACCAGCCGGGGCACCTGCGGCTCGTGCGCCATCCGTCGCTGCTGAGCACGTCGAGCTGGGGGTACGGGCACTACCTGATCTTCGCTTCCGCCGCGGCGGTCGGGACGGGCCTCGAGCTGGCGGTGGACTACGACACGCACCACAGCGCGATCAGCGGTCTTGCCACGGCGCTCGCGGTGACGGTGCCGGTCGCGGTGTTCCTGCTGAGCGTGTGGCTGCTGCACATCGGGCCGACGAACGAGTGCCGGGAGATCGCGATCGGATACCCGGTCGCCGCGGTGCTCGTGCTGGCGGCTTCGTTCGGGCCGGCGCCCATTCACGTCGCGGCGGTGCTGGCGGCTGCGTTGGTGGCGCTGACGGTGTTCGCGACCCATGGGCGACCGCGGCCGGCTTGAGCGGCGTATCGGTGCAGGTCGGGGGCCCGGTGCGAGAAAAGGGGACCCCCCTGTTCGGGCCGGTTTTCGGCCATGTAAAGTTCTCCAAGTCGCCAGGGAAACCGGGTGGCCGCCGGGAACACGAACCAAGCTCCTACCTCTGGGTGGTAGAGTGGGTGGTCCCAAACCTCCGGAGCTGAACCAGCCCCCCGCGAAGCGCGAGTTTCGCCAGGGTGTACTGTAAGTCTCCGGAACAAAATAGCTTGAAACAACGCGGTGATCTGGTTTGCCTGCTGGGTGGGCTGGGTTGCGGTGTGTTGCTTGAGAACTCAACAGTGTGCTAGTGAACTAAGCCAGTAGAGCTTATATGT
>NZ_JBEXHL010000054.1:0-45163 GCF_040607795.1 Amycolatopsis sp. NPDC005232
TCTAAAAAAAAAAAATTAAAAAAAAAACAAACAACAAGAAACCCCCCCAGCTGAAACACAAAAACCCGGCGCCCCCGCACCCCCCGCCCCGCCCCCCGCCCCTCTTTTCGCCTGGTGTGTCAGCGGCGCTGCTGCGGCGGCCCGCCCTGGGGTCCGCCGAACGGGCCCTGCTGCGGGAACGGCCCGCTACCCGGACCCTGCTGACCCTGCTGGCCGCCGAACTGCTGCGGCGGGCCCTGGTACGGGCCACCCGGCGGCGTGGTCGGGGGCTGCGGCTGCGGGAGCGACGGCGGGTTCTGCTGCTGGACACCCGGCGGCGGCGTGCTGGGCGGCGGCGTGGCCGGGGCCGGCGGTGCGGGCGGCTCTTCCTCGGCCGGTGCGGCCGGAGCCGCGGCTTCCGGCGCCGGGGTGGGTCCACCGAGGGCGCGGCGCGGCAGCGCGGTGTTGAGCGGGCTCGGCACTTCCTTGCGCGCCACGGCTTCCGCCGCGGCGACGGCCTCGGCGACCTTCGGGTCGGTCGAGGTGTCGAACCAACCGGCGACCTCGTCGTCGTCGAGGTCGGGCTTTTCGGCGGTGTCGTCCTTCGGCGGCTCGTAGCGGAACACGCCGTCGTCGCCGGGAGCGCCGAGCGCGCGGGCGAAGCCTTCGAGGGCCTTGCCGTAGTCGCTCGGGATCATCCAGACCTTGTTCGCGTCGCCCTGCGCCATCTGCGGCAGGGTCTGCAGGTACTGGTAAGCGAGCACCTCGGGCGTCGGCCGGCCGGCCTTGATGGCGGCGAACACCTTCTCGATCGCCTTCGCCTGGCCCTGGGCCTGCAGGTAGCGGGCGGCGCGTTCACCCTGCGCGCGCAGGATGCGGGACTGCCGCTCGGCCTCGGCCGCGAGGATCGCGGCCTGCTTCTGACCTTCCGCGGAGAGGATCTGGCTCTGCTTCTGACCTTCCGCCGTCTTGATCGACGACTCCCGCTGGCCCTCGGCGGTGAGGATCATCGCGCGCTTCTCACGGTCGGCGCGCATCTGCTTTTCCATCGAGTCCTGGATCGACGGCGGCGGGTCGATCGCCTTGAGCTCGACTCGCGCGACGCGGATGCCCCAGCGGCCGGTGGCCTCGTCGAGCACACCGCGCAGCTGGCTGTTGATCGCGTCGCGCGACGTCAGCGTCTGCTCCAGGCTCATGCCGCCGACCACGTTACGCAGCGTGGTGGTGGTGAGCTGCTCGACACCGATGATGTAATTGGAGATCTCGTAGACCGCGGCGCGCGAGTCGGTGACCTGGAAGTACACGACGGTGTCGATGTTCACCGTCAGGTTGTCCTCGGTGATCACCGGCTGCGGCGGGAACGAGACGACCTGCTCGCGCAGATCGATCCGGGCGCGGACCTTGTCCAGGAACGGCACCAGGAAGGTCAAGCCAGGCGCGGCGACCGCGCGGAACCGGCCGAGTCGCTCGATCACCGCCGACTGGGCCTGCGGCACCACCATGATCGCCTTGACCACCGTGATGATGACGAACAGGACCAGCAGCGCGACCACGACGATCGCAATTGTGGACAAGAGCGTTTCCCCTTACCTAGTACCGTTTTCCGGAGTTCTCGCGATCACGACACGATGTCCACCACGGCGGTGGCGCCGGAGATCTCGACGACGGTGACGCTGGTGCCCGGCGCGATCGGCGGGTGCGACTCGTGCACGGCGCGCGCCGACCAGATCTCTCCCCGGATCTTCACCTGCCCGGCGTCATAGTCCACTGTGGACACCACGACGGCGCGGGCGCCGATGAGCGCGTCCGTGCCCGTGGGTGTGTGGGAGCCGGCGAGGAAGCGGCGCTTGAGCACGGGGCGGGCCAGCGCCAGCAGCGCGACGGAGCTGACGGCGAACACGGCGACGTCGATGAAGATGTTGCCGGTGATCGCTTCGGAGCCGGCGCCGAGCAGCGCGGCGATGCCGAGCATGATCAACACGAAGTCGCCGGAGATGACTTCCGCGATCATCAGGACGATGCCGATGATCAGCCAGATCAATGCTACTGCCATGTGGTCATGCTCTCAGATCGCGCCGGTTCGCACCGGGCAAGTGACTCGACGTGACCGACGCGTGACCTTGCCCGGAACCGGGCATACCGGGCTCATTTCGTGCTCATTCAGAGGGCTCGGTGACGAAGTCGATGAGCCGTTCGACGGCGCCGATGAGCGGGGTCTCGAGGTCGCGGAAACTGCTCACGGCGGCCAGGACCCGTTGCCAGCCTTCATAGGTCTCGCCCCAGCCGAGCGCCTCGCAGATGCCGACCTTCCACTCGGTGCCGCGCGGGATCTGCGGCCACGCGCGGATGCCGACGGCGGCGGGTTTCACGGCCTGCCAGATATCCACGTATGGGTGACCGGTCACGAGCACCTGCTCGTCGCGGACCTGCGCGACCAGCCGCGACTCCTTGCTGCCTTTCACGAGGTGATCGACCAGCACGCCGAGGCGGCGGCCGGGCCCGGTGCCGAACTCGGCGACCCTCTCGGCCAGCACGTCGACGCCGTCGAGCGGTTCCACGACGACGCCTTCCACGCGCAGGTCGTGGCCCCACACGCGCTCGACGAGCTCGGCGTCGTGCTTGCCCTCGACCCAGATCCGGGAGTCCCGCGCGACGCGCGCCTGCAGGCCCTGCACCTTCACCGACCCGGACGCCGACACCTGCTTGACGGGCGCGGCGGCCTTGCGGACCGGCACGAGCGTGACGGGCTTGCCCTCCAGCAGGAACGCCGCGGGGCCAAGCGGGAACACACGCTGGCGACCCTTGGCGTCCTCGAGGACGACGTTGCCGTACTCGATCTTCACGACCGCGCCGCAAAAGCCGCTGGCGGGGTCTTCGACCACGAGCCCGCGTTCGGCCGGGATCTCGGGGATCTTCCGCTTGCGCGGACCCGACAGCACGTCGTCGTACGAATGTGAGCGCACGGCTCCGAAACTAGCAGCGAAGCGAAGCTTCTCGGTTGAGGGTGGTGGCGGGGGCATGGATGGAGCTAGTGCGGTTCGTGGGGTGAAGTCCTGCCGCCACGCCGGGCGGCGGCTGATCCTTGACGCGCTTCGGTAGGCCGGAAATGTCGTACCCACGTGCGATTCTTCGGGTTCCTGCCGTTCCAAGGGGAGGTCGAGGTCATGGCGGGTGGGGGGCTCTTCGGGTCACTGACCGAAACGGTCGAGGCGCCCGGGCAATGGTTGGTGCTGGTGACGGGGCTGTTCGCGGCCGCGGTGTCGACGGGGACGTTCGCGTTCCTGACGAGCGAGAAGGATCTGCTGATCGGGCGCGCGAACGTGCTGGGGACGGTGTTCCACGAGGGCGGGCACGCGCTCGCGAGCGTCGTCACCGGCGGTGGGGTGTACCGGATCGCGATCACCAGCGCCGACAGCGGCGCCACGTGGTCGTGGACGCGATCGCCGTGGTCGCGGACGTTGACCAGTGTGGCCGGGTACGCGATGCCGTCGCTGGCCGGGCTGGGTGCCGCCGGGCTGCTGCGGCACGGCTACGCGCCCGCCGTCCTCGCGCTCACCACGCTGGTGATGGTGCTCGTGCTGGTGGTCACGCGTGACCTGATCACCTTCGTCGCGGTCGTCGCGCTCGGGATGGTCACCTTCACCGTCTGGCGGACGGCGCCGGGGTGGGTGCAGAACGCGGTCGCGTACGGCGAAGCGTGGCTGCTGCTCACCAGCGAGATCGGCGGGCTGGCCGCGCTCGTGTCCAACCGGGTGCGCCACGGCCTGCGGCACCACACCGACGACGCGGCCGGCCTCGCGGAGCTCACCTCGATCCCGGCGTTCGTGTGGATCGCCGGCTGGTTCGTGGTCATCGGCTGGGCACTGGAGAAGGCGGTGCCGCTCTTGTGGCCGTGACGTGCCGGTTCAGCGGGCGGGCGTGGATTCCTTCGGCGGGGTGCGGGTGCCGTGGAGGGTTTCGGCGAGGTCCGCGTACAGGCGCGGCGCCAGTTCGGCGACGGTGTCGCGGGCTTCGGCGGGCAGGTTGCCGAGTGCGTCCTGGACGGCGCCGGGGTCGCCTTCGTACATCATGATCCCGAGCACGACCGGGAGCTTCTCGGCGGGGAGCTCGGCCGCGCCCCGGGCGACCATGGTGTCCCACTCCGCGGCGGTGATGTGCTGTTCGATGAGCGGGAGCACGTAGTCCTCTTCCGCGCCGAGGTGTTCGTGCAGCACGGTGATCAGCGGGTCGAGGACGGCCAGCACGGCGTCGCGGTGCGCGGTGTTCGGCTCGGCGCGCCAGGCCGCGACGGCGTCGGTGAGGTCGACGCCGAGGAACGCGATGCGTTCGTGGTGGCGCTCCATGCCGTACACGAGTGGGGCGACGTCGGCGGGGCAGCGTTCGAGCAGGTTGGGCCAGATCTCGAGATCTTCGGCGTGATGGTGGTGGTGCAGGATCGTGCTGACGAGCCCGAGGTGGTCGGCGACGAGCGCGGCGCGCTGCGTGTCCCCTTCGGCGACGCCGGCGATCAGCTTCGGCATCAGCCCGAACTCGCGGCGCAGCGCGGTGTGCACCATGCGCATCTCGCGGGTCATCGCGCCGGGAGCCTTCGTTGCGGTCATGTCAGTCCTTCGGCAGCGGGAGCCGGCGCGTGCGCGCGCGGCATCCGCGACACGGGGCCTGAGGCGGCGGCGGTTGAACCCTAGGCCGAACAGTGACGAGCGCCACACCCGCTAAGGCAGGAGGGCGAGGACCGCGTCGGTGAAGGGCGTCGGGCCGGTGCGGCGCAGGGGTCCCATCGCCATCAGCGGGGCGAGCGCGACGCACCACGCGCGGGTGCGGTCGGGGTCGGGCAGCCGGGCGAGGCCGTCGTCGAGCGTGCCGCCGTCGGCGAGCGGGAGGAACGCCCAGTCGACGCCGTCGAGGGCGGGGTCGCCGACGCACGGGCGGGGGTCGATCGCGACGATGCCGCGGGCCGGGCCGGCGTCGAGGACGTTGCCGGGGTGCAGATCGCCGTGGACGAGGGCGACGGGACCGGTCGTGGCGAGGGTTTCGGCGCGGGTGCGTCCGGCGTGCAGGACGTCGAGCGGCAGCTGCTCTTCCGCTCTGCTGCCGCGCAGCCGGCGCTCGGCGAGGTCGAACATCGTGTGGACGCGCTCGAGCTGGGTCGGGAACGGGCCGTCCGCCGCGACCTCGTGGAGCTGGCCCAGCAGGTCGCGCACCTGATCCCAGGGTATGTCGGTGCCGGTCAGGGTCGTGCCGGGCACGAGGCCTTCGAGCAGGATCGCACCTGCGGCGAGGTCGGTGTCGAGCAGCTGCACGACCCGCGGCAGACCGGCCCACGCCTGCAATGCCGTGGCTTCGGCCTGGGCGATCCCGGGATCGGGGCACAGCTTCAGGACGTAGGGACCGTCGGGGCCGTCGCACAGCAGCGTCCGGCCGGTGTTGCCCGGGCGCGCTTCCCGGACAGTGAGGTGCCAGCGGTGCGCGAGGCGCGCGACGAGGTCGGGCAGCGCGTCGCACCACGGTCCGACGCCCGCGCCGAACCGGTCGACCAGCCGGGCGCGGGCCGCGGTGTCCAGCGAGTCGCTCAGAAGAGCGGCCAGGGGATCGCGCGCCAGTCGTCACCGGGTTCGGGAAAGACGCCTTCGGCGAGCAGGAAGTCGGCGCGCTGTGAGAGCGCGCGGACCTCGAAGGTGGTGATGTGCTCGCCGAGGTCGGCGCCGAGCTTGCCGTCGAGGTCGGACCGCAGCTTGCGCAGCTTCTCCGCGGTGTCGTCCCCGAGGCGCTCGCCGATCCAGCCCCACAGCACGGTCCGCAGCTTCGGGTCGGTGTGCAGGCAGATGCCGTGGTCGACGCCGTAGACACGGCCGTCGGTGCCCGCGAGCAGGTGCCCGCCCTTGCGGTCGGTGTTGTTCACGATGACGTCGAGCACGGCCAGCTCACGCATCCCAGGGTGGTCGGCGTGCACCAGCACCGCCGGGTCGCCGAGGCGGTCGTGGGCGTGCAGCACGGTGCGCCAGCCTTCGGGAACCTCGTCGGGGGCGCAGACGTCGACGACGTCGTCGTCCTCGGCGGTCTCCACCCACAGCTGGACCATGCCGGGCCCGAACGGCCCGTCACGCAGGACCGTGGGCGGGACGGCGCCGAGGCCGGACGCGTCGGCGATCATCGCGGTCGCGACCTCACGGCCGGCGAGGGTGCCGTCGGGGAAGTCCCACAGCGGCCGCTCCCCCGACACCGGCTTGTAGACCACACGGCCGGTGACGCCGTCGAGCTCGATCGCGCAGAACAGGGTGACGTTGGAGGCGTCGACGAGCCGGCCCTCGACGTCGATGCGGCCGTGGGTGACGAACTCGCGCGCAGCGGGGTCCGTCGGCTCCGGCGGAGTGCTGGCCACCGGCGCCCTCAGTCCTCGGCCACGTCGACGTCGCGGCGGTAGCCGTTCTGCCGCGGACAGATGTGCCCGGTCGAGTCGAGCGGCTCACCGCACAGCGGGCACGGCTTGCGCCCGGCGTTGACGACGCGGTCGGCGCGCTCGGCGAAGGCGCGGGCGCCGACCGGGGTGAGGAACACGCGCACGGCGTCGGGACCCTCTTCGGTGTCGTCGAGGACCACGGTCTCGTCGACCTCACCCTCGGTGATCGCGAGGAGCTCGATCACGACGGCGCTGGAGTCGGCGTCCCAGCCGAGACCCATGGTGCCGACGCGGAACTCCTCCTCGACGGGGACCGTGAGGGGGTCGACGTCGAGCTGGTCGTCGGGGACGTCGGTGGGCACGTCCGCGCCGAAGCGGCTGGCGACCTCCTCCAGAAGGGAGCCGAGGCGTTCGGCGAGAACGACGACCTGCTGTTTCTCGATCGTCACGCTGACCGTCCGGACATCTTCCGACGCCTGGAGGTAGAACGTGCGATCGCCGGGCTCGCCGACCGTTCCGGCGACGAACCGGTCGGGCTTGCGGAAGACGTGGATTACTCGAGACATAGCACCCCCGACCCTAGGCCACGGTCGCATGATCGGCATCCGCCGCCCCTGGTTGATCGGGATTTCGGTGCGGTGCGTGCGGGTGCGGATACGCAGCGGATCGCCGTTAGGCTTTCCGGGTGCCACAGATCTCTGCATACGGAACCTGGACCTCACCCGTTTCGGCGGCGGACGTGGCGGCCGCGGGAGGTGGCGCACAGTGGCCGGCGACCGTGGGTGACGAACTGTGGTGGGCCGAGGCCCGACCGGCCGAAGGTGGCCGCGTGGCGCTCGTGCGCGCGGTCCCGGGTGGCGGGGTCGAGGACGTGGTGCCCGCGCCGTGGAACGTCCGCAACCGGGTGCACGAGTACGGCGGCCGCCCGTGGGTCGCGATCGGTGCCGTCGTGGTTTTCACCCATTGGGCCGATCAGCGGGTGTACGCGTCCGTCGCCGGTGAGGTGACGCCGCTGACGCCGGAGCCGGCCGAGTCGCAGGGCGTGCGCTACAGCGATCTCCGCGCAGGCCGCGCCGGCGAGGTGTGGGCGGTGCGCGAGCGCAGCACCGGGCCGCGCCGCACGGACATTTCCCGCGAGCTCGTGGCCATCCCCCTCGCGGGCGGTGCCGAGCGGGTGCTCGTGGAGGGGCACCGCTTTTTCACGGCGCCGCAGCTCTCGCCCGACGGCGCGCACGCGGCGTGGCTCGCGTGGGACCACCCGGCGATGCCGTGGGACGGCACGGAGCTGTTCGTCGCGCCCGTGGACGGCGACGGGGTGTTCGGTGAGGCCCGCGTGCTGGCCGGTGGCATCGACGTGGCGGTCTGCCAGCTGGAGTGGGAGACGCCGGACCGGCTGCTGGCGCTGCTGGACCCGGACGGCTGGTGGAACCTGCACCGCGTCGGGCTCGACGGGTCGGTGGTGAACCTGGCGCCGGTGGAGCAGGAGATCGGCGGTGCGATGTGGAAGCTCGGCGCGAGCTGGTTCGCCCCGCTCGGCGGCGGGCGGCACGCCGTCCTCACGGAGGACGGGCTGGCGGTGCTCGACGAGCACGCCGGTTCGGTGACGCCGGTGGTGCCGGAGCTGAGCGTGTGGTCGACGTCGGGGCTGGCCGCGGTGCCGGGTGGTGTCGCGGGGATCGCCGGGGGCGCGGATCGCGAGAGCGCCGTGGTGCGGGTGGATCTCGAGGCGGGCACGTGGACGGCGCTGACGCCGCAGCCGGCCGACCTGCCGTCGTCGGATTACCTGCCGATGCCGCAGGAACGCGTGTTCACCGCGGCGGACGGTTCGCGGATCCCGGCGTTCGTGTTCGCGCCGCGGAACCCGGACTTCACCGGTCCCGAGGGTGAGCGGCCGCCGTTCCTGGTCCACGTGCACGGCGGGCCGACCGGGCGCAGCGACGCGGCGCTGGACCTGACGATCGCGTACTTCACCAGCCGCGGCATCGGCGTGGTGGCCGTGAACTACGGCGGCTCGACCGGCTACGGGCGGGCGTTTCGGGAGCGGCTGCGCGAGCAGTGGGGTGTGGTGGACGTCGGCGATTGCGTGGCGGTGGCCGAGGCGCTCGTGGCCGAGGGCGCCGCCGACGGCGCGCGGCTGGGGATCCGCGGCGGCAGTGCGGGCGGGTTCACGTCGGCGGCGTCGATCACGATGACACGCACGTACGCGGCGGCGACGGTGAAGTTCCCGATCCTGGACCTCGCCACGTGGACGGGCGCGGGCGGCGAGACGCACGACTTCGAGTCGCAGTACCTGGTGGGGCTGGTCGGGCCGTACCCGGAGACCGAGCAGCGCTACCGGGAGCGCTCGCCGATCACGCACGCGGGTTCGCTGGCGGGGCCGGTGCTGTTCCTGCAGGGGCTGGAGGACCAGATCTGCCCGCCGGAGCAGGCGGACCGGTTCGTCGCCGGGCTGGCCGGCAGCGGCGTCGACCACGCCTACCTGCGGTTCCCGGGTGAGCAGCACGGGTTTCGGCGGGCGGAGACGATCGTGACGGCGCTGGAGGCCGAGCTGTCGTTCTACGGCCAGGTGTTCGGGTTCGCGACGCCGGACGTGGCGAAGCTGGAGTTGTCCCGATGAGACCACCCCGGCTGGTGCCCGGGGACACGGTGGCGCTGGTGGCGCCGTCTGGTCCCGTGGCGCCGGACCTGCTCGACGCGGCGCTGCCGGTGCTGCGCGGCTGGGGCGTGAAGGTGCGGGTCGGCGAGGCGGTGCACGGCTCGACGTCGGGCTACCTGTCGGCGCCGGACGAGGTGCGGGCGGCGGAGTTCACGGCCGCGTGGCTCGACCCGGAGGTCTCGTGCGTACTCGCGGCCCGCGGCGGGTACGGCTCGCAGCGGATGCTCGACCTGATCGACTGGGCGGCGTTGCGAGCTGCCGGCCCGAAGGTGCTGGCAGGCTCGTCCGACGTGACGGCGCTGCACCGCGCCGTGGCCACGCACCTGGACCTGGACACGCTGTTCTCGCCGATGCCCGCTTCGGTCCTGTTCGACGAAGCCGCGGCCGAGCACCTGCGCCGCACGCTGTTCGAACCGGAGCGCACGCGTGTGCTGTGGGCGCCGGAGGCGGACGTGCTCGTGCCGGGCCGCGCGTCGGGGGTGCTGGTGGGCGGGAACCTGTCGCTGCTCGCGGCCGGGCTCGGCACGGCCGAGCAGGGGTCGGCCGAGGACGGGATCGTGCTGCTGGAGGACGTGACCGAGAGCGTCTACCGGATCGACCGGATGCTGACGCAGCTGCTGCGCTCGGGCTGGTTCGTGGGGGCGCGGGGCGTGGTGCTGGGTTCGTGGGCCGCGTGCGGCGACCCGGCCGAGATCCGGTCGCTGGTGCTGGACCGCTTGACGCCCTTGGGGATCCCCGTGCTGGGCGACTTCGGGTTCGGCCACGTGGCGTCATCTCCGACCTTGCCGCTGGGCGCGCGGGCTTCACTGGACACGGAGCTGGGCACGCTGACCCTCGACTCCCCCGCGCTGGCATGAAGCTCTCCGCCGACGAAGCCCGTTCCCGCTTCGCCGCCGCGCGTGTGGCCCGCCTGGCGACGGCGTCGGCTTCGGGCGTGCCGCACCTGGTGCCGGTGACCTTCGCGGTGTCCGGCTCGGAGATCGTCTTCGCCGTCGACCACAAACCGAAGTCTTCGACGGCGTTGCGGCGGCTGGCGAACATCGCGGAGAACCCGTCGGTGTCCTGGCTGGTCGACGCGTATTCCGACGACTGGACGCAGCTGTGGTGGGCCCGGGCGGACGGGGTCGCGCGGGTGGTGGCCGAAGGTGAGCGGGCCGAGCGGGTGGCGTGGTTGGTGGCGAAGTACCCGCAGTACGCGTCGCGGCCGCCGGAGCATGCGGTGGTGTCGACTTCCGTCGGCGATTGGCGGGGTTGGGCGTTCGCGTAACGATCGTCCGGTGATCGGCGATCATGGGGCGTGCTGAGGAAAACGGTCGTGCTGGCCGGTCTGGTCGTGCTGCTCGCGGGGTGCTCTTCGGGTGCGGTCGGGTCCGCCTCGGGCTCGTCGGCCCCGAAGCCGTCGCCGACGAGCTCGCATTCGCCGAAGCCGAAACCGCCGGATCTGTCCCAGTTCCTGCCGACGGACGAGGCCTTGGCGCCGACCGGCTTCGCGCTCGACGACGAGGTGCGGTCGGTCATCAACGCCGTGTACCCGAAGAAGCTCATGGCCGCGTGCGGGCGGAAGACACTCGAGGCCTGGGACCAAGCCGAGGTGGAGGGCAACTCGGCGGGCTTCTTCAAGCTCGGCGCGGGCCCCGACCCCGGGCTGACGTCCGAGGTCGTCGATGAGCGCATGGGCCGGTACGACGGAATGACCGGCGCGCAGGTCATCACCAAACTCAAAACCGCACTGGCGTGCGGCACCTTCACGGATTCCGCCGTGGACTTCCGGATCGACGGCGCGTTCGACGCCCCGACCCTGCCGGGAGTCGACTCGCAATACGGCTTCTGCGCCACACAGACCGATGACGACGAGAGCCATCGCTGCGTCCTGCTGCTCTCTCACGGTGACCGGGTGGAATCCCTTCAATCCGTCGAGTTCGACAACGGGAACCTGCCGGCCGGCACGGCGAAGGAGGCCGTGCGCTCCACGTTGCCGATGTTCGCCGCGGCCTTCACGAAGGACCGGTAACGATCACCGGGTGATCGACGATCTTGGTGCGTGCACAGACAGATTATGTGGAAAACAGCGCTGGTGTCCGGTCTCGCGGTCCTGGTCGCGGGGTGTTCGTCCGGTGCGGCGACGACGCCGCCCAGCGTGACGGCGAAGGCGCCGCCCGTGTCGAGCAGCGCGCCGCCTTCGCCGGTGGTGCATCCGCCGACCTTGGAGCGGCTGCTGCCGACCGACGACGAACTGGCGAAGGTCGGGCAGGACGAGTACGTGCAGCCGGTCGAGTACATCATCGGCGAGACCACGCCGTTGCGGCTGGTGAACGCCTGCGGTGCGGCGCAGCCGTGGGATGCGAAAGCCAAGCTGGGCGCCCAGGCGCATTCGAGCGATCGCAGCGGGGAGATCGCGCAGCTCGTGGCCGAGTACGACGGTTACACAGGTGCTCAGGTCGTGGATGGCGTGAAAAAGGCGCTCGCCTGTGGCCACGTGACGGTGCAGCACCTTGATTTCGCGTCGGTCCGCGAGTTCACGGCGCCGAAGGTGGCGGATGCGCAGTACGGGTTCTGCGCGGCGCCGACCGAACCCATCGGGGTGCGGATCTGCGTGCTGGTGCTGGGCAAGGGTGATCGTGCCGAGGCGCTCGTGTTCAAGAACATCGACTGGGTCGACAAGGCGGGCCAGTCCGTGTTGAAGAAGGTCGCCCCGGTGTTCGCCGGGGCGCTCGCGCGGCCTTAGTCCTGGGAAGCAGAGGAAGCAGCAGGAGCCGCGGGGAGGAACTTGTCTTCCCGCGGTCGCCGCCACGCCGCGATGAGGCCCAGCGGGTCCGGGCGCAGCAGCGACGCGGCCGCGTAGAGGCTCACCACCACGACGATCGCGATGAACCACCAGTCGTACAGGGCCTGCTCGCCGGTCGGGTAGTACACGAGGGTCACGAAGACTGACACGGCGACCACGGCGGAGAGGTTGCGGCGTCCCCAGGGGAACGCGGAGATGAGCACGAAGCCCCACGTGAGGTACCACGGCAGGGTCGGCGGCATGAGGATCGCGACGGCCAGCAGGGTGATCGCGGCGCGGTAGACGGCCGTGGCGCCGCCTTCGCGGGCGAGCCACCACTGGCGGATGCCGAAGGCTGCGAGACCGAGCATGGCGATCGCGCGGGCGACGGTGACGAACGGCGAGGATTGGACGTTGGCGACGAGGTGCACGAGGTTGTACACGGCTTCGCCGATGCCGGTCGGGAAGTTGAGCCAGTTGGCGATGAGCTGGGGCGCCGCGAGGCCCGACCACCAGCCGAGGTTGAGCGAGCCCAGTGAGAGCCACGTGCCGGCGACGAACACGGGCAGGAAGAGCCCGACGGACGCGGCGCCGGCCTTGAAGAAGTTCTTGACCTTCGACTCGCCGGTCATGTTCGCGGCCCACATCCACACGAGGAAGGGCAGCGCGACGGCGGCGGTCGGTTTGATCAGCATGCCGATGGTGACGAGCACGACGGCGACGATGTACTTGCGTTCGAGCGCGGCGAGGACGCCGGTGGTGAGGAACCCGAGCATCATGAGGTCGTTGTGCGGGCCGCCGAAGAGGTGGATGACCATCATCGGGCTGGCGACCGCGAGCCACAGCGCCACGGGCAGCTTGCCGCCGAGGTGCTTCACGAGCCGTGGCAGCGCCCACAGGGTCATGCCGAGGCCGACGAGCAGCACGACGCGGGTGAGGATCACGCCGGCGATCATGTTGTCCTGCGTGATGGACACGATGCCCTTGGAGATCAGCAGGAACAGCGGCCCGTACGGGGCGGGCGTGGTCTGCCACAGCGGGTGGACGTTCTGCACCACGTTGGGGAGCACGTCGAGCTCGGCGGGGCCGTTGGCGTACGGGTCGAGTCCGTAGAGCAGCTGCGCGCCCTGGCCGAGGTAGGAGAAGACGTCGCGGGTGAACAGCGGCGGCGACACCAGCAGGGGCGCCATCCAGCACAGCGCGGCGATGAGGATCGGTTTGCTGCCGATGCGGCCGGCGAGCACGTAGCGGCCGAGGCGGACCCAGGCCCAGACGACGAGCGCGAAGCCGAGGTAGAGCAGTGCGTTGGCGAGCGCGCGGCCGTGGCCGTAGCGGATCCACGAGAGGGGCCCGTGGCCGAGGACGGGGTCGCGGATCAGGATCCCGCCGGCGCCGAGCGCGGCGAGCATGAGCAGCGTGGTCCCGATGGTGCCCATCGCGATCGTGCGGTACGGGAACCGCGAGGGCGTGAGGAATCGCGCGTCCGGGGCGCTGATCGCGGACGGCTGCGCGGAGTCGGTGGTGGTCGCCATTTCGATCCAGGAGATTACCGGGTGAATCTTCGCCTCACCGCACGGGCTCCCGCTCCGATGCCATTTCGCGCACCTGTTCGGATGGCCGGCGTGCGGTCCGGGTGAATCTTCCGCCCGTGGGTGGTGAACGTCGGTTTTTCCGGAAGTGGCCCGGAACGCTCAGCTGCCGCTGGTCGCGCGCTGAGCCGTGCCGCCGGGCAGGGCGGCGAGCAGGGATCGCGTGTACTCGTGCCGGGGGTCGAGCAGGACCTGTTCGACGGTGCCCGTTTCGACGAGCTCGCCCCGGTACATCACGGCGACGCGGTCGGCGATGTTCCAGGCCAGGCCCAGGTCGTGGGTGATCACGAGCCCGGCGAGGCCGAGCTCGCGCCGCAGCCGTAGCAGCAGCGCGAGGATCTCGCCGCGCACGGACGCGTCGAGCGAGGCGACGGGTTCGTCGGCCACGAGCACGGCGGGTTCGAGCGCGAGGGCACCGGCGATGACCACGCGCTGGCGCTGGCCGCCGGAGAGCTCGTGGGGCAGGCGGTCGAGGAACTTCTCCGGGGGCCGCAGCTCCGCCGCCTCCAGGGCCTTGAGCACGGTCTCGCGTTCGGCGGGCAGGCCGTGGATGCGCGGGCCTTCCGCGACGGCTTCGTAGACCGTGTGGGCGGGATTGAGCGCGCTGGTGGGGTCCTGCAGCACGAGCTGGACCTTGCGCCGGTACGCGCGCAGCGCGGCGCCCCCGGCGGGAATGGGTTTGCCGTCGTGGCGGACCGCGCCGGAGTCGCCTTTCTGCAGACCGAGCAGCGTGCGCGCCAGCGTGGTCTTGCCGGAGCCGGACTGGCCGACCAGCGCCACGATCTCGTCGCGGCGCACGGCGAGGTCGACGCCGTTGACAGCGTGGATGCGCTTGCCGGTGCGGTCGCGGAAGCTCACGTGAAGGTTCTCGGCTTCGAGCAGCGGCGTGTCGTCGGGCCCGGCGCGGTGCTCGGGTTCGGGGGGCAGCGGGGTGCTGGTGGCCGGGGCGAAGCGGGACACGGGGTCGCCGACGGTGGGGAACGCGGCGGCGAGCGCGCGGCTGTGTTCGTGGTGCGGGTCGGCCATGAGCTCGGCGCTGGGGCGTTCTTCGACGAGCTGCCCGTCGTACATCACGGCGATGCGGTCGCAGGTGGCGGCGAGCACGGACAGGTCGTGGCTGATCATGACGAGCCCGATGTCCTGTTCGGCCACGAGCTTCGACAGCAGCGCCAGCACCTGGGCCTGCACGATCACGTCGAGCGCGGTGGTGGGCTCGTCGGCGATCACCAGGCGGGGTGAGCAGGCCAGGGCCATCGCGATCATCACGCGCTGCTTCTGCCCGCCGGACAGCTCGTGCGGGTAGGCGCCGGCGCGCGAGGTCGGCAGGTCCACTTGTTCGAGCAGCTCGGCGACGCGGGCCTTCACCTGGGTCTCGCTGAGCGCGCCGGTCTCGGGTGGGTGCAGGCGCAGGGGTTCGGCGATCTGCTCGCCGACGCGGCGCACGGGGTTGAGCGCGTGCATGGCGCCTTGGAACACCACCGACGCCTCGGCCCAGCGCACGGTGCGCAGCCGGCCCCAGCGCATGGTGCTCACGTCTTCGCCGTCGAGCAGGATTTCACCGGTCACCGCGGCGCTGCGCGGGAGCAGCCGCAGGACACTCATGGCGACGGTGGACTTGCCCGAGCCGGACTCCCCCGCCACGCCGAGCGTGCCGCCCGCTTCGAGACGCAGGTCGACGCCGCGGACGGCGGGGATCTCGCCACCGCCGGTGCGGTAGGTGACGCCGAGGTTTTTGAGTTCGAGCAGGGCGGTCACTGGTGTTGTCCTTTGAGCCTCGGGTTCAGCACCGTCTCCAGCCCGCGCCCGACCAGGGTGAAGAACAGCACGACGAGCACGATCGCGATGCCCGGCGGCAACAGGTTCCACCAGGCTCCGCGGGTGACGGCGCCGGTGGAGAGGGCGGTCTGGAGCATCGCGCCCCAGGAGATGGCGTTCGGGTCGCCGACGCCGAGGAACGCCAGGGTCGCGTCGGCGATCACGGCGTTGCCGACGACCAGGGTGGTGTTGGCGAGCACGAGCGGCAGCACGCCGGGCAGCACGTGCCGGCCGATGACGTGGAGGTGGCCGCCGCCGAGAGCACGGGCGCGCTCGATGTAGGGGCGGCTCTCGATGGTGAGGGTCTGGGCGCGCACGAGCCGGGCGGTGCTGGGCCAGGCGGTGAGACCGATGGCGAGGATGATCGTGCGCGGGCTCTGCGGCAGCACCGCCGAGAGCGCGATCGCGAGGATCAGCGACGGCAGCACGAGGAAGAAGTCGGTGAATCGCAGCAGGATCGCCGAGAACCAGCCGCCGAAGTGCGCGGCGGCGATGCCGACGATCGCACCGATCAGCACGCTCAGCACGGTGGCGGAGAATCCGACGAGCAGCGAGAGCCGGGTGCCCCAGATCGTCATGAGCAGCACGGAGCGGCCGTCGATGTCGGTGCCGAGCCAGAACTGCCCGTCCGGTGGGCTGAGGGGGCGGCCGGTGGCCTTGGTGACGTCGAGACCGTCGGAGTCGCTGATCAGGGGTAGCAGGATCGCGACGACGACGGTCACGGCGAGCAGGCAGAAGCCGATCAGCGCACCCTTCTGGGTGGCGAAGTCGCGCCAAGTGCGCGCGACCGCCGCGCGCCGCCGGCGCCAGGTGATGGCGCGCGAGGTCTCGGTCGGGGCGGAGGTGGTCATGCGGTGCGCACCCTCGGGTCGAGTACGCGGTAGAGCAGTTCCGCGAACAGGTTCATCAGGACCACGGCGCTCGCCAGCACGACGAGCACGCCTTGCAGCACCGGGAGGTCGGGCCCGTGGATCGCGTCGTAGGTGAGCTGCCCGAGACCGGGCCAGGAGAACACGGCCTCGACGGTCACGGCGCCGGAGACGACCATGCCGAACTGCATGAACACCAGCGTCACGGTGGGCAGCAGCGCGTTGGGCACGGCGTGGCGGCGGCGCACGAGGTCCTCGCGCAGGCCTTTGGCGCGGGCGGTGGTGAGGTAGTCGGCGTTCATCTCCCCCAGCAACGACGAGCGCATCACCAGCATGTACTGCGCGTAGAAGACCACGAGCAAGGTCACGCACGGCAGGATCAGGTGGTGCAGCACGTCGAGCGTCTGCGGGAGGAAGCCGGGCGCCGCGTCGGGTGAGTGCATGCCGCGGCTGGGGAACAGGCCGCCGGTGGCGACGAGCAGGATCAGGCCGAGCCAGAACTGCGGGACCGACCACAACGTCAGGGCGATGCCGGTCTGGGCGCGGTCGAAGAAGCTGTTTCGCTTCCACGCGGCGCGGATGCCGAGCCACAAGCCGATCGCGACGGCCAGCACGGTGGCGCTGCCGACGAGCAGCACGGTGGGCCAGAGGCGTTCGCCGATCATGTCGAGCACGGGCCGGCGTTCGATGTAGGACTCGCCGAAGTCGCCGCGGAACAGGCCAGTGAAGTAGTCCCAGAACTGCGTGAGCATGGGCTTGTCGATGCCGAGGCGGTCGCGCAGTTCGGCGATCTGGGCGGGGTCGGTGGGACGTTCGCGGACCATGAACGCCACCGGGTCGCCCGGCAGGAGCCGGAACAGCAGGAAGCCCAGCACGATCACGAGCAGGATGCTGGCGACGGCTTCGGCGACCTTGGTCAGGACGAAGCGGAGGGTCCCGGTCCCGCTTCGCTGCTCGTCGGGGTCGACGAGCAGCGAAGCCGGGTCCGAAGGGGAAAGTGCCTGCGTCAAGAGGATTTACTCCCGGTCGTCCGCGGCTTTGCCGCGCCGGCCGATCAGGACGCCGCCGCCGACGAGCACCACGACCACGACCGCGCCGAGCACGATCCACAGCACGGTGTTCGAGCCGCCGCTCTCGGCGGCGGTGTTCTCCGTGCCTGCGGGGACGGCGCCGTAGACGCCCCAGTATCCGGTCTGCTCCAGGATCGAGCCCTGGGGCTGCGGCTGGGTCTGGAAGCCGGAGAACTTGTCGGAGCGGTAGGCCTCGAGCGCGTTGTCGTAGTCGAGGACGACGTTCACGGCCTGGCTGTAGAGGCGCGCCTGGGCCTGCTTGACGTAGCCGGCGCGGGTGGCCGGGTCGGTGTTGGTGAGCTGCTGCTTGTAGAACCCGTCGTAGGTCGGGTCGCAGAAGAAGGTGTCGGTAGTGGCGCCCTTGCCCTCGGCGTTGGGCCGCGAGGCGCAGGTGTGCAGTGCGAGCGCGTAGTCCGGGTCGGGGTTGGTGGCGTAGCCGGAGATCACGAGGTCGTAGTTGCCGGCGGTGGTGCGGTCGTTGAGCTCTTCGTCGGAGACGAGCTCCTGCTTGACCGAGATGCCGATCTGCTGCAGCCAGCCCGTGACGTACTGCGCGGTGCGCTGGTCGAATGCGCGGTTGGCGTGGCCGGTGAGGCGCAGCTCGAGGCGCGCGCCGCCCGGGGCGATCCGGACGCCGTCCGGGCCCTTGGTGTAGCCGGCCTGGTCCAGCGCCGCGTTGGCGGCGGCGAGGTCGAACTTGCGGGCCTCGGTCGGTGCGGGATCCCAGTGGTAGGCGGAGTAGATCGGCGGGACGACGCCTCCGCCGAGCTGGCCGTAGCCCCCCATGACCTTGTCCACGATGGTCTTGGTGTCGATGCTCTGGGCGATGGCCTGGCGCAGACGGAGATCCTTCAGCACCGGGTTGCCGTTGCCGATGGGCTTGTTGTTCACGTCTTCGACGCCGAAGTTGATGTTGATCTCGTTGTAGCGGCGCCCGGGTGCCTTGTTGGTGGCGATGTTCGGCTGGCCCGCGAGGGCGTCGAACTGGGTCGGGGTGAGCCGGTTGATCACGTCGACCTCGCCCTGCTTGAGGGCGTTGACGGCGGCCTCGACGTCCTTGAACACGAGCAACTGCAGCTCGTCGACCTTGGGCGCGCCGCGCCAGTAGGACGTGTTGGCCTTGAACTTCACGTACTCGTTCTGCTTGTACTCGGTGAGCTGGTACGGGCCGTCGCTCACGCCGACCACGGACAGGTCGTCGGTCTTCGGGTCGTTGAGGTCCTTGATCGGCGCCCAGATGTGCTCGGGCACGATCGGCACGTCGAGCAGGTCCATGGTGGCCTGCACGGCCTTCGTCTTGACGACCAGCGTCGTGTCGTCCGGCGCGGCGACGCTCTGGAAGTTGGCGACGTAGTTGCCGTTCGCGGTGCGCGCGGTCTCGTCGTCGAGCATGCGCTGGAAGGTGAACGCCGCGTCCTTGGCCGTGACCGGCTGCCCGTCGGACCACTTCACGCCCTGGCGGATCTTGAACGTCCAGGTGAGCTTGTCGGGCGAAGTCGTCCACGACTCCGCGAGCGCGGGCGAGGCTTCGGCCTTGTCCGCGCTCGGGATGGTGAGGAACTCGTAGATGAACCGGCCGACCTGCGTCGACGCCGCGAGCGACGCCGTGAACGGGTTCAGGTGATCGATCCCGGTCGTGAGCGCCACCCGCAGCACTTTCGGCTGCGCCGGCTGCTGTGCCACGGCGGTGCCCGCCAGCGGCAGAATCGCCATGGTTCCCGCGGCCAGAACCGCGATGGCGCGGTTCACCCCGCGCCGAACGTGCTTGATCCGCACTTGAAGACCACCCCATCGTCTAGCCCCAGATTCGAAAAGTAACCACATACCGAGGGAAGGGCGCAATATGTTCCGACAACTGTGCGGGTCCGATCGTTATGTGCGAAGCGGGGTCACCGTGGGTGACCTCGGGTGTTCCGCCGCGGGCCGGACGTAGGATGACTAGAGTGCCCGCATGCGGATCATGGTCTCGGCGGACATGGAAGGCGCCACGGGCGTCACGTGGACCGACGACGTCGTGCCCGGCACCGAGCCCTGGCAGCGGTTCCGGCGGTTGTTCACCGGCGACGTCAACGCGGTGCTGGAGGGGTTGTTCGATGCCGGTGCGTCCGACGTCCTCGTGAACGAGGCGCATTCGTCGCAGCGGAACCTGTTGCTGGAGGAGCTGGACCCGCGGGCGCGGATGCTCACGGGGCGCCACAAGCCGTTGTCGATGATGCAGGGCATCGATTCCGGTGTGGACGGTGTGGTGTTCCTCGGATACCACGCGGGCGCCGGGTTCGACGGGGTGCTGTCGCACACCTACCTGGAGAACCAGATCACCGGGGTGTGGCTGGACGACGTGCCCGCGAGCGAGGGCCGGCTCAACGCGGCGCTGGCCGCGGAGTACGGCGTGCCGGTGCTGCTGGTGAGCGGTGACGACCAGGCGTGCGAAGACGCCCGTGACTACGCTCCGGAGGCGGAGCTGGTGCCGGTGAAGGAGTGCGTGAGCCGGTACGCGGCGATCTGCCTGCCGCCGGCGCGCACGGCGGAGCTGCTGAGGACGGCGGCGCTGGACTCGTGCGTGCGGGCCGGGAGGGTGGAGCGGTTGCCGGGGCGGCACCGGATCGAGGTGGAGTTCGACGCGAGCCACCTGGCGCAGGCGACGGCGGTGATCCCGACGGTGGAGCAGATCGGCACGCGCCGCGTGGGGTTCGACGCGCCGAGCATGACCGAGGCGATGAAGGCGTTCAAGGTGGTCACGGCCATCGCGGCGGGGGCGGTGCAGGGCATCTATGGCTGACGTCGTCGAGGTCTGCGCGGACTTGATCCGGTTCGACACGACCAACCGCGGTGGCGGCGACTCCGAGGGCGAGCGGGAGGCGGCGGAGTACGTCGCCGAATTCCTGGGGCGGCACGGGGTTTCGGCGAAGATCGTGGAGTCGGCGCCGCGGCGGGCGAATGTGATCGCGCGGATCCCGGGTGCCGATCCGGCGTTGCCGGCGCTGCTGGTGCAGGGGCACCTGGACGTGGTGCCGGCGGACGCGGCGGACTGGTCGGTGGCGCCGTTTTCCGGTGAGGTGCGTGACGGGTTCCTGTGGGGCCGGGGCGCGGTGGACATGAAGGACTTTTGCGCGATGGTGCTGTCCGCCGTCGCGTCGGGGCTGCGGCCGCGCCGGGATCTGGTGCTGGCATTCGTGGCGGACGAGGAGGACAAGGGCGACTTCGGGGCGCATTGGCTGGTCGAGCGGCACCCGGAGCTGTTCGAGGGCTGCGTCGCGGCGATCAGCGAGTCGGGTGGCTACAGCTACCACGTGCCGGCGGCCGACGGGCGCACCGTGCGGCTGTACCCGGTCGGGACGGCCGAACGCGGCACCGCGCACATCAAGCTGACCGCGCGCGGCCGGGCCGGGCACGGTTCGCGCCCCAACGACGAGAACGCCGTGACCCTGCTCGCCGACGCGTTGCACCGGATCGCCGGGCATCGCTGGCCGGTGCGGCTGACCCCGACCGTACGGGCGTTCCTGGACCGCACCGGTGCGGCTTTGGGTGTGCCCGTCGACCTTTCTTCGGGTGACGCGGTGGACGCGACGGTGGCGCGGCTCGGTCCGGCGGGTTCGCTGGTGGTGCCGACGGTCCGCAACAGCACCACGCCGACGATGCTGTCCGCCGGCTACAAGGTGAACGTGATCCCGTCGACCGCGACGGCCCAGGTGGACGTGCGAGTGCTGCCGGACGCGGAGGACGAGCTGTTCGAGGCCCTCGACTCGCTGCTGGGTCCCGGGGTGACGCGGGAGTTCGTGGCGCACCAGCCGCCCGTGGAGGCGCCGGTGGACTCGCCGTGGTTCGACGCCATGGCCGCCGCGCTGCGCGGCGAGGATCCCGACGCCGTGGTGGTGCCGTACTGCATGGGTGGCGGCACGGACGCGAAGGCGTTTTCCAAACTGGGCATGGCGTGTTACGGCTTCGCTCCCCTGTCGCTGCCCGAGGGGTTCCCGTACCGCGCGATGGCGCACGGCGTCGACGAACGCGTGCCGGTCGAGGGGCTCCGGTTCGGGACGCGGGTGCTGAAGCGGTTCCTGGAGTCCTGTTAGGCGCCCTTGTCCCGCGGGGGTTCTGGTGACCGGCGGGCGAAGCGGGTTGTGGGCGATCGCGTGGTCGTTGGAAGGTGGCGGCCTCGAACGGCCGCATCGGATAGTGAAACCGGTGGATTGGCCGGCCGGCCGTTGAGTCTCAGCGTTGTGTGATCAGTCGGGCCACTGGTCGCAGTATTCGATGTGGAGTTCGCGAGCGTGGGCCAGGATGCCGTCGCCTACGTGCAACTCTGTGCAGTAGTGCGGGTAGTTCGGGGTTGCGACGAAGGCTGGCCCCTGTCTTGCGATGTCGAGGAAGCGCCCGGCGGTCTCTCGGAACACCTTCGCGCTGCCGGTCATGAACAGTGTCTCGGCGTGCAGGTGTTGGTGGAACTTGTCGTGGTTGTCCCGGTAGTGGCGGGCCGCGTAGTCGATGGACATCTCATCGGCGTGGTCTGCCTCGGGCAGGGTGGCGGTCTGGGGGCGGCCGGGGCTGAGCCGTTGTCGCACTTGCTTCCATCAGGCCGGGGCTGAGCCGTTGTTGCACTTGCTTCCATCAGGCCGGGGTGAACTGTAAGGAATGGTGCAGCAGCACCAGGTCGAGTCGGGGGCTGGTGGTGCCAGGGCAGTTGCAGGCTGGCGGGCGGTTGGCCCGTATCGGCAAGTGGGTCAGTGAGCGTGGTGAGCGGGCGGCGAGCATCCACAGGCCGGCGATCATGAGGGCGGCGTCCTGGGCGAGGTATACGGCCAGGTGCCAGTCACGGTCCGTGAGCAGCGTGTGTGTCAAGGGACAGGCGGGCCGGATGACCCTGAACTCGTCGGTTCCCAGACGGGCGTGGTGGATGGTGACGGGCAGCTTCATCTGGCGCGGTGGCCGTCCGTGACGCTAGGCGCGCCAGGCGCCCGGCAGGTTCTGCGGGTGCGTGCGGTCGAGTTCCGCTTCGAGGGTGGCTTGGCGCTGTTCGGCGGCTTCGGCGCTCGGGAGGCCGAGGCGTTCGGCGATGCGTTCCCAGGACCAGCCGCGCCGGCGGGCCTGGTTGATGAACTCGGGTTCGGACTGGTCGACGATTCGGCGGCTGGTGACGACTTCGCGGCCCCAGGCGTCGAGCACGTCGTCGGGGGCCGCGTGGCCGAGCTGGGCGGCCATGAGCAGCGCGGTGAGCACCTCGGTCGGAGGAAGGTCCGGGAGGTGCTCGGTGAACCAGCGTTCGAGGATCGGGTTCACGTCAGGCCGTCCGGGTGAACTGGGCCCACCAGCGGCTGCCGTCGCGGACGCGGTCGACGGTGGTGGCCTGGACGCCGTCGCGGGCGAAGGAGACGAGTTCGGCGCGGTTGAGCGGCCAGGGTGGTCCGGACCAGGTCGCGAGGTCGATGCTCTCCTCGGCGAAGGCGCCGACGACGAGAGTGCCGCCGGGCGCAAGGAAGCCGGCCACCGACGCGATCGCCGCGTCGCGCACGGACTTCGGCATGGACTGCACGGTGAGGATCTCGACGACGACGTCGAAGGCGTGGTGCCATTCGGCGGGCGGGTCGAGCAGGTCGGCGGTGCGGTAGGAGACGCGCGTGTCGGGGAAGCGGTTCAGCACGGCCTTGATCGCGCTGGGCGAGACGTCGAATGCAGAGGTCGCGTAGCCGGCCTCTGCGAGCAGTTCCGCGTCGTCGCCCATGCCGCACCCGACGACGAGCGCGCTGCGGCCCTGGCCGGGGTTCGCCGCCGCCCAGGCCGCGAGCTCGGGACCCGGTTCGCCGCGGTACCACGGCACGACGGCCTGCCCCGCTTCGGCCGCGGCGTAGAGGGGTTCGAACCATCCCGTCGGGTCGCCGGAGGCCAGCGCGGTCTCGGCGCGGCGGCGCGCGGCGTCGTCGGCCGCCGCCTGGTCGATGGCTTCAGGGGGCATCTTCCCCTTATACCGGCGGCGGCCATCCGGTGCGCGAGATTTCCGGATGCGCCACCCGGCCGCGCAAGGCTCCCTGGTGTGAACCCGGTGACGGCCGACTGTGCGGCTGCGGTTCACTGATCGCCATGGACCGACTGCCCGACCTCCAGACCAGCCTGCTGATCCGCACGGACTTCGCCGATCCGGCGGGTTGGGACGCGGTCTGCACCGCCGTGACGACCCCGATCGAAGAGGATTTCCTGCCGGACCTGCACGTGGTCGACGACCCGGCGTACCGCGACGCGACCGCGGACCAGTTGGTCGCGCTGGCGCCGGAGTGGGCGCTGCTGGTGCTGGCGGACCGGACGGCGCTCGCGTCGGCGGAGCTGCCGTTGCTGGTGGTTCGGGTAAGCCCGCGCGTGAGCGGGCGGCTGCGGGTGGTCGCGGAGCACCTGTACTCGATCGAGAACAACATCGCGCTGGCCAACATGGATTGGGAGGAGTTCACGTCGGCGGCGGACGAGGACGGGGTGTTCCGCGGGTTCTGATGCGTCCGGCGACCGGATGCGCCAGCGGGTACGTCCGGCGTTGTCCGTTTCCGGCCAGGTTTGCCCACCGGATCTTGACATCGATGTCACACGCGGGTTTCCCTTCCGTAGCGCCGCCGCCGGGAGGGTTCCTGCGCGGGCGCGCCCGACCCGCCCCGACAAGCTGGGAGCAACGATGCCCCGAAGCGTCAGATCCGTCCGCGCCGCGCTGGTCGCGGTCGTGGCGGCGGCCGGATTGGTCGCCGTGCCGGCGACCTCGACCGCCGCGGCGGACGCCCCTCCGCCGGATTTCTCGTCCTCGTTCGAGCCGTCCGATCCGCAGCCGACGTGGCAGGACACCGTTGACACCGATGCCGCGGGGCAGCCGCGGACCTCGGGGGTCAACGGCGCGAACGGTGCCACGATCCCGGGTGACATCCGGGGCAAGGTGACCGAGACGAGCGCGAGCAGCGAGAACACCGACGGTGGTGAGGTCTCGGCGAACCTGGTCGACGGCACGACGGACACGAAGTGGCTTTCGTGGGAGCCCACGGCGTGGGCGCAGCTGACGTTGTCGGAGCCGGTGGCGATCACGCACTACGCGATCAGCTCGGCCAACGACTTCCCCGGCCGTGATCCGCAGGACTGGACGCTGCAGGGGTCGAACGACGCGCAGCAGTGGACGGACCTGGACAAGCAGTCGGATCAGTCGTTCGACGCGCGGTTCCAGGAGCACCAGTACAAGCTGGTGGCGCCGAGCGCGGCCTACCGCTACTACCGCCTCGACGTGACGCGCAACCACGGCGACGACATCCTGCAGATGTCGGAGCTGCTGCTGGCCAACGACGACGCGCCGCCGCCGCCGTTGCCGAACATGCGCAGCTTCGTCGACTCCGGGCCCACCAGCGGGTACACCAACAAGAACCGCGTGGGCTTCACGGGGAAGAAGGCGTTCCGCTACGCCGGCACGCAGACCGCGGCCGGGCACGGATACTCCTACAACAAGGTGTTCGACGTGAACCTGCCGGTGGTCCCGACCACCGAGCTGTCCTACAAGGTGCAGCCGCAGCTCACGGGCAACGACCTGAAGTACCCGAGCACGAACGTCGCGATCGACCTGGCGTTCACCGACGGCACGTACCTGTCGGGGCTGGGCGCGACGGACCAGTACGGGTTCCCGCTCACGCCGTCGGGCCAAGGCGCGAGCAAGATCCTGTACGCGAACCAGTGGAACCTGGTGCGTTCGGCGGTCGGCACGGTCGCAGCGGGCAAGACGATCGACCGGATCCTCGTGGGCTACGACAACCCGAACGGGCCGGGCGCGTTCCAGGGCTGGCTCGACGACGTGAAGATCTCAGCGACCCCGACGCCGCCGGCGAGCCAGCGCCCGAGTGACAACGTGCTGACCACGCGCGGCACGATGGCCAACGGCACGTTCTCGCGGGGCAACAACTTCCCGGCCACGGCGGTGCCGCACGGGTTCAACTTCTGGACGCCGGTGACGGACGCGGGTTCGGATAGCTGGCTGTACAACTACTCGACGCAGAACAACGCGGACAACCGTCCGCAGCTGCAGGCGTTCTCGGCGAGCCACGAGCCGAGCCCGTGGATGGGTGACCGGCAGAGTTTCCAGGTCATGCCGTCGGCCGCGGCCGGGGTGCCGGACGCGAACCGCGACGCGCGGGCACTGGCGTTCTCCCACGACAACGAGGTCGCGCGGGCGCACTACTACGGCGTGACGTTCGACAACGGGATCAAGACGGAGATCGCGCCGACCGACCACGCGGCGGTCATGCGGTTCTCCTTCCCGGGCAACGACTCGAGCCTGATCTTCGACAACGTGAACAACTCCGGCGGGCTCACGCTCGACCCGGCCACGGGCACGCTGACCGGGTACTCGGACGCGAAGAGCGGGCTGTCCGCGGGTGCCGGGCGGATGTTCGTCTACGCGAGCTTCGACAAGCCGGTGACCGCCGGGGCGAAGCTGACCGGCCAGGGCCGCGACAACGTGACCGGCTACCTGCGGTTCGCCGCGGGCGCGGACAAGACGGTGACGATGCGGATCGCGACGTCGCTGATCAGCGTGGAGCAGGCGAAGAAGAACCTCCAGCAGGAGCTCGCCCCGACGGCCACATTCGACTCCGTGCGCGACGCCGCGCAGCAGGCGTGGGACAAGCAGCTGGGCGTGATCGAGGTGCAGGGCGCGTCGAAGGACCAGCTGGAGACGCTGTACTCGAACCTCTACCGGCTGTTCCTGTACCCGAACGAGGCGTTCGAGAACACCGGCACGCCGCAGGCCCCGGCCTACAAGTACGCCAGCCCCGTGGCAGCCAAGACCGGCTCGGACACCGCGACGCAGACCGGGTCGAAGATCGTGGACGGCCAGATCTACGTCAACAACGGTTTCTGGGACACCTACCGCACTACGTGGCCGGCGTATTCGCTGCTCACGCCGGACATGGCCGGGAAGATGGTCGACGGGTTCGTGCAGCAGTACCGCGACTCGGGCTGGATCGCGCGCTGGTCCTCCCCCGGTTACGCGGACTTGATGACGGGCACGAGCTCCGACGTCGCGTTCGCCGACGCCTACCTCAAGGGCGTGACGAACTTCGACGTGAAGTCGGCCTACGACGCGGCGCTGAAGAACGCCACGGTGACCCCGCCGAACTCGGCGGTGGGCCGCAAGGGTCTGGACCAGTCGATCTTCCTCGGCTACACGCCGAACACGACGGGTGAGGGCTTCTCGTGGGCGATCGAGGGCTACGTCAACGACTTCGGCATCGCGAACCTGTCGAAGAAGCTCTACGACGAGGCGCCGGCGAGTGACCCACGCAAGGCGGAGTACCTGGAGAACTACCAGTACTTCACCAGCCGCGCGCAGCAGTACGTGAACCTGTTCGACCCGAGCATCGAGTTCTTCCAGGGCAAGGACGCAAACGGCAAGTTCACCAAGACGGCCGACCAGTACGACCCGCGGGTGTGGGGCGGGGACTACACGGAGACCGACGGCTGGAACATGGCGTTCACCGTGCCGCAGGACGGGCAGGGGCTGGCGAACCTCTACGGCGGCAAGGACAAGCTGGCGCAGAAGCTGGACCAGTTCTTCGCAGACCAGGAGACCGCGACCTTCCCGGGCACCTACGGCGGCGCGATCCACGAGATGCGGGAGGCGCGGGACGTGCGGATGGGCCAGTACGGCCACTCCAACCAGCCTTCGCACCACCTGCTCTACATGTACGACTACGCGGGTCAGCCGTCGAAGACGCAGGCCAAGGTGCGTGAGGCGCTCTCGCGGTTGTACTCGGGCAGCGAGCTGGGCCAGGGTTACGCGGGCGACGAGGACAACGGTGAGATGTCCGCGTGGTACGTGTTCGGCGCGATGGGTTTCTACCCGTTGCAGATGGGCAGCCCGAACTACGCGATCGGGTCGCCGCTGTTCACCAAGGCGACGCTGCACCTGCCGGGTGGTGACGTGGTGATCAACGCGCCGAAGAACTCGGCGAAGAACGTCTACGTGCAGGGCCTGAAGATCAACGGCAAGGCCTGGACGTCGACGTCGCTGCCGCAGGACGTGCTCTCGCACGGGGCGACGCTCGACTTCGACATGGGCCCGAACCCCTCGGTCTGGGGCACGGGTGCCGACGACGCGCCGAAGTCGATCACCACGGGCGACGCGGTGCCGACGCCGCTGCACGACGAGACGGGCGCCGGCAAGGGCACGCTGTCCACTTCGGACGGTTCGAACGCGGCGGCGCTGATCGACAACTCGTCGCGCACCGAGGCGAAGGTGACCGGCGCGGTGACCTACCAGCTGAACTCGACGGACGAGGCGGTCACGCACTACACGCTGACCTCGCCGAAGGGCGCGGGTGATCCGAAGAGCTGGCAGCTCGAGGGTTCCTACGACGGGAAGACGTGGGCGGTCGCCGACCAGCAGACCGGTCAGACGTTCCCGTGGCGGCAGCAGACGCGGGCGTTCGCGGTGGCCAACCCGGCGCACTACGCCTACTACCGGCTCACGGTGACCGACAGCAGCGGCGGTCCGGCGTCGCTGGCGGAGTTCGAGCTGCTGGGCCGGCCGGACGCGTCGTGCACGAAGACGCTGACGGGTGTGCAGAAGGGTCCGTTGGCGGTGTCGAGCGGCACGGTGTGCCTCGAGGGCGCGACGGTGTCCGGTCCGGTGACCGTGTCCGCCGGTGCGTCGCTGGTCGTGCGCGGTGGCTCGATCGCGGGTCCGCTCGCGGCGACGGGTGCGGGCCAGGTGGTGCTGAACCGCACGAAGGTGTCGGGTCCGGTGGCGATCACGGGCACGACCGGGGCCGTCTCGGTCGAGCTGACCGACATCGGCGGCCCGGCGACCTTCACGGGCAACCACGGGCCGGTGCTGGCCGGCAGCACTGTGGGCGGGCCGCTGGCCTGCACGGGCAACACGCCCGCCCCGACCGACCACGACCTCGCCAACACCGTCCGCGGCCCGGCCGCAGGACAGTGCGCGAAGCTGTAGCCGGCTGAGCTGACAGGTGTGGCCCCGCAGGGTTTCCTGCGGGGCCACACCTGTGTCCGGAGGTTCGCTACTTCGGTGCCTGGAAGCCGCCGATCTCGCGTTCGAGCAGATCTGCCAGCCGCAGTGGGGTGCGGTCCTCGAACATCGGGCCGATGAGCTGCACTCCCACCGGCAGGCCCTCCGGGGAGCGGCCCGCCGGGATGGCCGTGGCGGGCAGACCGGGCATGGTGGCGAGACCGGCCCAGACGAGCTGGTCGAAGTACGGGTACCCGACGCCGTCGATGTCGAGGCGCCGTTCCAGTGGGTTGGGGTCGTGGTCGTGCGGGAACGCGGGGGTGGGGGTGATCGGGCACACCACGGCGTCGAACTCGGCGAACAGCTGCCGCCACGCGTGGCGGTGGAGTTCGCGACGGTAGTTCGCCTCGAGCCAGTCGCGGTGGCTGAACACCATGGCGCGCAGCCGCACGGCGTCGAGACTCCGGTCGTCCGGGCTCAGCCCGGCGGCGCGGGCCTGCAACTGCTCGTATCCGTCGAGGGGAAACCGCGCGACGGAGCCCGAAATCAGCAACTGCATGTACAGCGTCGCCCCTTCGGCCAGGTCAGGCAGCAGCGGACTGTGCCGGTGGACGCGGGCACCGCCGTCGACGAGCGCGTCGGCCACCCGGTTCACGCCCGCCCGCACGGCGGACCCGATCGGGATGAGCGGATGGTCGTCGAGGACCAGGACGCGGAAGTCGGACAGCTTCTCGTGGCGTGCGGGCGGCAACGTCACGTGGTGCGCCTTGCCGAGCGTCAACGGGTCCGGTCCGGCCATGACGTCAAGCAGGAGCGCCAGGTCGCGGGCGGTGCGAGCCATCGGACCGACGACGGCGAGGTCGAGGTCGACCGGCAATGGCGGTGCCGGCGGCGCGACCATGCCGCCGCGGGTGGCCGCCAGCCCGAGTGTCGGCTTGTGCGCGTAGATGCCGCAGAAATGCGCGGGGGTGCGCAGCGAACCGGCGAGGTCGGAGCCGATGGACAATGCGCCGAATCCGGAAGCCAGGGCCGCCGCTGATCCGCCGGAGGAGCCGCCCGGCGTGCGATCGTGATCCCACGGATTGTTACTGGTGCCGTAGATCTCGTTGAAGCTCTGGATGTCCTGCAGACCCAAGGGCACGTTGGTTTTTCCGAGCACCACCGCGCCGGCGGCTTTCAGCCGCGACACCTGCACCGCGTCTTCGGCCGGCACGTGGTCGCGGTGCGGTGGCAGGCCCCAAGTCGTGGGCAATCCGGCGATGTCGTAGGACTCCTTGACCGTCACCGGAATGCCGAGCAGGGGCCGGTCCTCGCCGCGGGCGCGTGCCTGGTCGGCACGGTGCGCGGTGGCCCGTGCCCGGTCGAAGTCCGGCACGCAGATCGCGTTGATCGCCGGGTCGTCCCGTTCGATCCGGGAGATCGTTTCGTCGGTCAGTTCCACCGAGGTCACCTCGCCGGCCCGCAAGGCCGTGGCGAGCTGTTCGGCCGAGTGAAAACTCCATTCCATGAAATCCGACCCTAGCCGCGATAAAAGTCCACGCCCGGAAAAGGACGTGATGAGTGTTGAGACATCCATCCCGTTGCCGGAAACGGAATTTCGTGGCCTGAGAGGGCGAAATCGGCTCGCCACACAATGGCGACAATGTCAATTCGAAATCCCCCTACCGGCAATTCGCCGGATCAGTGGTGCCCGGGAGGTCGTGGTCACGGCAGGCCGACCAGTGGCGCAGCGACTACCGTGAGCGCGTGACCAGCGCCGGGTTCTTCTCATCGTTCGAGGCGGGTGACCCGCAGCCGGTCGCCTCCGGTGTCCGCGTGGACAGCGGACCCGATCGGTCCCCCACCTCGAAACCAGGTGTGGGGTTCACCGGCGTGCGCGCGCTGCGCTACAGCGGTGTGGCGCGGACGGTGCTGTTCGAGACCGACGTCGAGGTCACCGCCCACAGTGCACTGTCCTACGTGGTCTTCCCGGCGTCGGACGCGTCGGTCCCTTCCTACCGCAGCACGTTCGTCGCACTGGACGTCGAGTTCGACGACGGCAGCACCGCCGGGTTCTCGGCCACCGAGCAGGGGCACGCGAAGACGATGCTGGTGGACCAGTGGAACCTCGTGCGCCGGCCGCTGGGCGCGTTCGCCGGGCGCCGCGTGCGCCGGATCGTGCTGCTCACCGACGCGCTGGGCGGCCGTGACGTCAAGGGCTGGCTCGACGACGTGCGCATCGGCGAGCACCACCCGCGCACCGGCGACGCGGTCGACCACGTCCGCACGACACGGGGCACGCACTCCGGTTTCGGCTTCTCGCGCGGCAACACGTTCCCGGCCACGGCCGTGCCGCACGGGTTCAACTTCTGGACCCCGGTCACCGACGCGCGGTCGCTGGACTGGTTCTACTCCTACCACCGGCACAACACGGCGGCGAACGAGCCGGCGCTGCAGGCGTTCGCGCTGAGCCACCAGCCGAGCCCGTGGATGGGCGACCGCCACACCTTCCACCTGATGCCCGGCACCGGTCCCGTCGAGACCGACCACCGGCGCCGCGCGCTCGCGTTCTCCCACGAAGACGAGACCGATCGGCCGCACCACTACGGCGTGCGGTTCGGCAACGGCGTCGCGGCGGAGGTCGCGCCCACCGACCACGCGGCGATGTTCCGGTTCACCTTCCCCGACGGCGCCGGCTGGGTGGTCTTCGACAACGCCCGCAACCGCGGCGGCCTGCGCGTGCACCCGTCGACCGGGGTGGTCACCGGGCACACGTGGGTGCGCAGCCGCCTGTCCACCGGAGCGCGGCGGATGTTCGTCTACGCGCAGGCCGACGTGCCCGCGTCCGGCGGGGGCCGCGGCCCGTTCCGACGCCGGGTGGCCGGCCACCTGGAGTTCGCCGCGCCGGAGGTGACCCTGCGGATCGCGACGTCGCTGATCAGCCTCGCACAGGCGCGGCGCAACCTGGAGCTGGAGATCCCGGCCGGCACCACGTTCGACGAGGTCCGCGACCGCGCGCGGGAGAAGTGGCAGGACCTGCTGGGGCGCGTCGAGCTCGAGGGCGCGAGCGAGGACGAGCTGGCCACGTTCTACTCGAACCTCTACCGGCTCTACCTCTACCCGAACCGCGCGCACGAGAACACGCCCGACGGCATCCGCCACGCCAGCCCCGTCGCCCGCGGCCGCGCGTTCAGCACCCGCAAGCACACCGGCGCGAAGATCGTCGACGGCGAGCTGTACGTCAACAACGGCTTCTGGGACACCTACCGAACCACCTGGCCCGCGTATGCGCTGCTCACCCCCGGGCGCTGCGGCCGGATGATCGACGGGTTCGTGCAGCAGTACCGCGAAGGCGGCTGGATCGCCCGCTGGTCCTCTCCGGGCTACGCCGACCTCATGACCGGCACCAGCTCCGACGTCGCCTTCGCCGACGCCTACCTCAAAGGCGTGCGCAACTTCGACGTCGAGTCCGCCTACGACGCCGCGCTGAAAAACGCGACCGTCGCCCCGCCCCGCGCCGGCGTGGGCCGCAAAGGCCTCGACACCTCACCGTTTCTCGGCTACACGCCCACCTCGACCCGTGAAGGCCTCTCGTGGGCGCTGGAAGGCTGCCTCAACGACTTCGGCCTCGCCAACCTCGCCGACGCGCTCGCCCGCGAAAGCGAAGGCCCCCGGGCGCGCCGCCGCGCCGACAACGCCGCCTACCTGCGCCAGCGCGCCCAGCACTACGTGCACCACTTCGACCCGCGCATCGGCTTCTTCCAGGGCCGCACCCCCGACGGCGGCCGGCACTTCCCGGCGCGGGGCTACGACCCCAAGGCGTGGGGCGGCGACTTCGTGGAGACCAACGCTTGGAACACGGCGTTCTCCGTGCCCCACGACGGGCCCGGCCTCGCCGCCCTGCACGGCGGCACCGCCGGCCTCGAAGCCAAGCTCGACACGTTCTTCACCACCCCCGAGACCGGCCGCAAACCCGGCGCCTACGGCGGCCTCATCCACGAGATGACCGAAGCCCGCGACGTACGCATGGGCCAGTACGGCCACTCCAACCAGCCCTCGCATCACATCCCGTGGATCTACGCCTACGCCGGCGCGCCCGCGAAGCTGCAGCGCACCGTCCGCGAGGTCCTGCGCCGCCTCTACCTCGGCAGCGAACTCGGCCAGGGCTACCTGGGCGACGAAGACAACGGCGAGATGTCCGCCTGGTACGTCTTCGCCGCGCTCGGCCTGTACCCGCTCACGGTCGGCAGCCCGCGGTACGTGGTGTGCGCGCCGCTGTTCCGCCAGGCGACCCTGCACCTGGAGAACGGCCACGACCTCGTGATCCGCGCCCCCGGCGCCGCGACGGCCGCCGACACTGGGGACACGGTCGACACGCCCTACGTCCACGGCCTCACCATCGACGGCCGGCCCCACCACGCCGCGACCCTCTCCCACGCCGTGCTCGCCCGCGGCGCCGTGCTGGAATTCGACGTCCGCAGCGAGCCCGGCACCTGGGGTACCGAACCCGCCACGCCGGCGAAGCCCGCGCCGCTGACCGACCTCGTCGGCACCGCCTACAGCCCCGACGGTCCCGCCGCGCTCCTCGTCGACGACACCAGCCGCACCGAAGCCACCTTTACCACCCGCACCCCGGTGGTCGAGTTCTCCGTGCACGGCAACCCCCGCGAAGTCACGATGTACACACTCACCTCGGGCAGCCGCGACGGCGACCCGACCGCGTGGGTGCTGGAAGGCTCCGCCGACGGCCGCCGATGGACGGTGCTCGACCGTCGCAGCGACGAGTTGTTCCGCTGGCGCCGCCAGATTCGCCCGTTCGTCCTCGACAACCCCGCGGCCTGCGAGCACTACCGTTTGCGTGTCACGGCGGCGAACCGCCGCCGCGTCACCCTCGCCCAGTGGGAGCTGCTCGCCCGATGATCGCCGACCTCCGCGACGCCGCCCTCGACCGGCTGGCGGGAGCCGATCCCGGCCTCGTCCGCCTGCGGCTGGCCGGCTCCGCCGTGCTGGGCATCATCATCGCCATCCTCGTGCTGCAGCCCCTGCACTTCCCGCTCACCACGTCACTGGTCGCCGCCATCGCCGCGATGATGAGCGCGTTCACCGTCAACGACCCCACCAGCGCCGGCCAAGCCGTGACGCTGTGCCTCGCGGCCGTCGTCGGCGCCTGCTCCATCACCCTGGCCACCATCGGCGCCGCCTACCCACCGCTCGACAGCATCGTCTTCGTCCTGCTGATCTTCGTCGCGGTCTACATCCAGCGTTTCGGCCCCCGCGGCACCGCACTGGGCTCCATGGCGTTCTTCCTGTTCTTCTTCCCCATGTTCCTGCAGGCCCACCTTTCCCAAGCCCCGCAGCTGCTCATCGCCATGGCCACCGGCATCGCCGCCAACGCCCTCGTGCGCTTCGCCCTGCTGCGCCGCAACGCCGAAACCGAATTCATCCGCATCCGCCGCGCCTTCCGCGCCCGCGTCGCCGCCACCGTGCGCGCCACCGAGGCCTACATCGCCTCCGCCGGCAGCGACCGCAGCAACCGCCAGATCCGCACCGCCCTGGCCCGCCTGCACGAATCCGTCCTGCTCATCGAGGACAACGCCCCCGACGTCGTCGACGCCCGCAACGCCGACCTCCTGCGCCGCCGCGCCATCGAGGTCGAGCTCGCCGTCCAATGGCTCACGATCACCGTGCAGCGCACCTACTCCCACCCGATGCCCGAAGGCGTCGCCGACGACCTCGTCGCCCGCCTGGCGAAGTTCCGCTCCCTCATGGAACGCGACCCCCGAGAACTGCCGCTCATCAGCGAGACCGGCGAATACAGCCGCATGCTCGTGGAAGGCAGCCGCATCGACGAGAAAGCCCACCCCGGCGACGGCGTCCGACGCGCCATCGCCGAGCTCGCCGTCGCCGACGACCGCGCCCAGCGCGTCGCCCGCCGCGAGGCCACAGTGGACTACTCCCCCGACGAAGACGACGACGAACCCGAACCCACCAAAGCGTTCGCCTACGACAACCAGACTCGCAGCGCCATCCAGGCCGTCATCGGCGGCGGGCTCGCCGTCCTCGCCGGACAGCTCATCTCCCACCAACGCTGGTACTGGGCCGTACTGACCGTCTTCGTGGTCTTCGTCGGCACCTCCAGCGCCGGCGCCCGATTCGTCAAAGGAGTCCGCCGCACCGCCGGCACCCTCATCGGCATCGTCGGCGGCGTCGCACTGGCCCTGCTCGTCAGCGGCAACACCATCGCGATCCTCGCCCTGATCATGGTCTGCGTCTTCGGCATGGTCTACATGGCCCGCGTCTCGCAGTTCCTCATGGCCTTCTTCGTCACCAGCATGCTCGGCCTGCTCTACAGCCTGCTCGGCACCTTCAGCATCGAGGTCCTCTGGATCCGCGTCGCCGAAACCGCCGTCGGCGCCGCCTCCGGACTGCTCGCCGCCATGGTCATCGTCCCCGTCCGCACCCGCTCGGTGATGCTCGACGACATCGCGACCGTCCTCGACGAGCTGCACGAGTTCGTCGAATCAGCCGAAACCCTGCTCTCCGGCCGCGACAACGTGAACATCATCGAGATGTCCCGCGACCTCGACCGCTCCGTCGAACAGGTCCGCAAGACGATCGAACCGCTCACCCACCCCATCAACCTCCGCAGCGCACGGCGCGACTACGGCTGGCACGTGCTCACCACCCTCGAAGGCATCGCCTTCCGCGCCCGCCACGTCGCCGCCCGCGCCCAGCCCGGCCAGCTCGACGGACCCGTCGCCGACCGCCTCGACCTCTTCGCCGGCCGCGTACTCGCCAACATCGACCTCGTCGGCGAAGCCGTCCGCCACCCCAACACCGCCCCCACGGACAAGCTCCTCCGCGACGACGGCACCCCCGTCGTCGACCGCATCGACGACTCCGAAACCCGCGCCGTCGTCTCCAGCTTCAGCCACCTCGACGAAGGCGTCATCGCACTGGGCCGCGTGTTCAACGTCGACGCGACCCAGCCCGCACCGGCCGGCGCTAACCGGCCCTCGTGAGCAGCTCCATGTTGTGCCCATCCGGATCGTCGAAGTAGAACCCGCGCCCGCCGAACATCCCGTTGATCCCCGTCGTGCGGTGCAGCGGATCGGCGTAGATCGCCGTCCCCGACGCCGTGAGGCGCTCCAGCGCGGCGTCGAACTCCGCGTCACTCACCAGAAACGCGTAGTGCTGACCGGCGACTTTGTGGGCCCTGCCCGCCTGCGCGAAGTCCAGCGTCACCCCATTGCCCAGCACCACCGGCAGGAACGGCTCCGTCTCCTCACCCACAGCCAACCCCAACACACCCGCGAGGAACTCCGCCGACGCGCCTCGATCCGTCGCCCAGACGATCGTGTGGTTCAGCTCCGCCATCACGCACCCCCGCGCGCGAACGCCGGCGGCGCACCGATCGGGCTCAGGTGCATCCCCGCCAGCAACCACCGGCCGTCCTCGCGCACCAGCACGTGCGTCGACCGGAACTGCCCGTCCACCGCGTTGCCCTGGTGCGTCGCCTGCTGCTCGTGCACGCCGACCGCGATCGCCGAGTCACCGTGCTCGCGCACCTCGACCTCGCGCCAGTCCAGCCGGCGCATGACGAGCCCGCCGCCTTCGTAGCGCTGCAGCCACTGGTCGCGGTTCAACACGAAGCCCAGCGGGCCGACCAAGGTGAAGTCACCCGTGGTCATCCCGGCCAGCGTCGTGGTGTCCCCGGCCGTCTCGGCCGCGACCCAGCGTTTCCCCAAGTCGGTGATCTCTTCGGTGGTGCCCATGATCCCTCCCGCGGTCAGTGGAGCAGCTTGACGCGATAAACGTTAGAACTCTAATCGTTAGGTGTCAAACACTTAGACTTCGATCAATCTGCGATACGGTGCACCCGTGCCACGACCAACCACCGCCCCCATCGGCGTCGTCCTCGCCCGCACCGCCAAAGCCGCGGGACAAGCCTTCGACCAGACCCTCGCCGCCGTCGGCGGCTCGCAGCCCATCTGGCAGATCCTCATCGCCCTCAAAACCCACCAGCACACCAGCCAACGCCAGCTCGCCGACGCCGTCGGCATCCAAGGCGCCACCCTCACCCACCACCTCAACGGCATGGAAACCGCCGGCCTGCTCACCCGCACCCGCGACCCCGAAAACCGCCGCGTCCACCACGTCGAACTCACCGACCACGGCGAAACCACCTTCCACCGCCTCGCCGAAGCCGCCGTCGCCCACGACAACCGCATGCGCACCGGCCTCACCGACCACGAGATCGCGACCCTCGCCACACTCCTGGGCCGGCTCGCGGCCAACGTCACGACACCCACCGGAGAGTGACTGGACGCACCCGAACGATCGCACCCGCGAGTACTAGAGTCGCTGTACTAGCCAAAGTCGTCTCAAGCTGGAGAACCCGCTATGACCCAAGCCCCTGTCAACGTCACCGTCACCGGTGCGGCCGGCCAGATCGGCTACGCGCTGCTCTTCCGCATCGCGTCCGGTCAGCTCCTCGGCCCGGACACCCCGGTGAAACTGCGGCTCCTCGAGATCCCGCAGGCGGTCAAGGCGGCTGAGGGCACCGCGATGGAGCTCGACGACGGCGCCTTCCCGCTCCTGTCCGGGATCGACATCTTCGACGACCCCAAGCAGGCGTTCTCCGGCACCAACATCGCCCTGCTCGTCGGCGCCCGCCCCCGCACCAAGGGCATGGAGCGCGGCGACCTGCTCGAGGCCAACGGCGGCATCTTCAAGCCCCAGGGCGAAGCCATCAACGCCGGCGCGGCCGACGACATCCGCGTCCTCGTGGTGGGCAACCCGGCCAACACCAACGCCCTCATCGCCAAGTCCCACGCGCCCGACGTACCGGCCGACCGCTTCACCGCGATGACCCGCCTCGACCACAACCGCGCCCTCGCGCAGCTGTCGAAGAAGCTCGACGTCCCGGTCTCGGACATCAAGCGCCTGGCCATCTGGGGCAACCACTCGGCCACGCAGTACCCGATGATCACCCACGGCACCGTCGGCGGCAAGAACCTCGCCGAGGCCGTCAACGACCAGACCTGGGTCGAAGAGACCTTCATCCCCACCGTCGCCAAGCGCGGCGCGGCCATCATCGAAGCCCGCGGTCTCTCCTCCGCGGCCTCCGCGGCATCGGCCGCCATCGACCACGTCTACACCTGGGTCAACGGCACCGACGAAGGCGACTGGACCTCCGCGGCGGTCATCTCCGATGGCTCCTACGGTGTCCCCGAGGGCCTCATCTCGTCCTTCCCCGTCACCGCCAAGGACGGCAAGTACGAGATCGTGCAGGGCCTCGAGATCGACGACTTCTCCCGCACCCGCATCGACGCCACCGTCGGCGAGCTCGCCGAGGAGCGCGACGCCGTGCAGAAGCTCGGCCTCATCTGAGTTGAGCACTGCTTCTTCTGAGGGCCGCCCCGGATCCGTCCGGGGCGGCCCTCGCCTCATCCACCTCAACGGACCGTCGGGCATCGGGAAGTCCACCGTCGCGCGCCTCTACGCCGACCGCCACCCCGGCGTGCTCGACCTCGACACCGACCACGTCGTCTCCCTCATCGGCGGCTGGCGCGACGACTTCTTCGCCACCCTGCCCGTCGCGCGCCGCCTCGCCGTCGCCATGGCGGAAACCCATCTGCGGTCCGGGTTCTCCGTCGTGATGCCCCAGCTGGCAACGCACCTGAAAGAGGTCTCGGGGTTCGAAGCCGCCGCGCGCGCCGCAGGAGCTTCGTACGTCGAGATCGTGCTGACCGCGGCGAAGCCCCACGCGTTCGACCGCTACTCGTCCCGCTCCAGCGACAGCGGACCGGCCCGCGACATCGACGAGATCATCACCCGCGCCGGCGGGCTGGAGCTGATCGACCGCGTCCACGACCACCTCGCGGCGTACCTGCGGCAGCGTCCGAAATGCACTGTGGTCGATACGGAAAGCCTTGACGTGGAACAGACCTACGACGCCGTGGTCGGGATTCTCGCTGGTCTTTAGCTGGGTTTTGGTGGTGAGTTGGGCTCCTGGAGGACAGATTGTCTCCCACACCCAGCCCGCCGTATAGGTCGTTATACATTTTGAGAGAGACTGTCTACACCGGACTTGGCGCGACCCGTCAGGATCAGTCTGGGAGTGATTCGGGAAAGCCGAACAGGGTGACCAGGGCCGCGTCGTGGAACGCGACGACACGGGACACGCCGGCGGCGGTCGGGTCCAGCACCACGATGCCTCTCCCCCGGAACACGCCGGCTTCGTCTCGGCGGTACTCGACGGCAGCGGGCTGGCCATTGGCGGTGGTGGCGAGCATCCGCCAGTCCCCCGGTGCGCCCAGCACGTCCGCGGCGAGCATGCGGATGCAGTTCACCAGCCCGGCCTGCCACTCGCGGAACGGTGTCGCCTCGAGCGTCGCGTCCGCGCGCAGCACCTGTGCCAGGAGACCGGCATCCGAGCGTTCGAAGGCCGCGATGTAACCGTCGAGCAGTGCCCGGGCCCGCTGGTCAGCCGGTTCCAGCAACTGCTCCGGCCGCGGTTCCAGCTCACCCAGCCGCGCCCGGGCCCGCTGCAGCCCGCTCTTCACCGCCGCCGTGGTGGTTCCGAGTAGCTGCGCGGTTTCGGCCGCGGAGAACGCGAGCACCTCACGCAGGATGAGGATCGCGCGCTGGCGGGCGGGCAGGTGCTGCAGGCTCGCGATGAGCGCCAGGCGCAGTGATTCGCGCGCGACGACCGACGTGGCCGGGTCGTCGGCGGCGGCGGTGGTCCACCGGTCCGGCCACGGCTCGAGCCACGAGACCTCATCCGGCGCGACGGGGTTGGCCGAGGTCTCGGATCCCTCCTGGGGACCGCCCAGGCCCGAGGGCAGCATCCGGATCTTGCGCGGCTCCACCGCGGTCAGGCAGACGTTGGTGGCGATCTTGTAGAGCCAGGACCGGATCGACGCACGGCCTTCGAACCCGGCGTAGGACCGCCAGGCCCGCAGGTAGGTTTCCTGCACCAGGTCCTCGGCGTCGTGCGCAGAACCGACCATGCGGTAGCAGTGCGCCAGCAGCTCCCGCCGGAACGGCTCGGTTTCGGCGGTGAACCGGTCCCGATCCGCCGGCTCCCGCACCTGGGCCGTCATGCGGCGAGCCCAGGTCGCGGCATGACGATGACCGTGGATTGCCTGGTGACCATGCCCTGCTCCTCGTCTGGACCGCTCCCGAGGATCGGGACCGTCACCCCATAAGACCCCCAAAGTGGCACGAAGGTATCGAACCCCAGGTCAGCGCGACGTCAGGGCCGCAGGGCGAGCTTGCCGACGGTCACCCTCGACTCCAGCGCGGCGAGGGCTTGCGGGCCGTCGGCCAAGTCGTAGACGACCGGGCGTTCGGGCGGGAGGACACCGGCGGCGACGAGGGCCGACAGCTCACCCATGACCTCACCGAAGATCCGGGGAGCCGCCCGGATCAGCATCCCGAGGTTGAGGCCGACGACGTGGACCTGGTGGCGGTACACCAGGTCCCAGTTGGTGATCGCGGCTTCGCCGCCCGCCAAGCCGTAGACGACGACCCGGCCGGTGACCGGCTTGGCCGACGCCAGGCCGGCCGCGAAGCCGGCACCTCCGGCGGACTCCAGCACCAGATCGGCACCGGCACCACCGGTCAGCCGCAGGACTTCGGCGGCGAGTTCGGGGGTGGCGGAGTCCAGGACGTGATCGGCGCCGAGCGCCCGCACGGTCTCGTGCTTGCCCCGGGAAGCGGTGGCGATGACCGTCGCGTCGTAGTGCTTGGCCATCCTCACCGCGGCCTGGCCGGTCGCGCCTGCCGCGGCGTGGACCACCACCGTCTCCCCCGAGGTGAGCCGGCCCAGCGGCTTGAGCGCCGCGAGCGCGGTCGGCCGGTTCACGACCAGGCCCAGCGCCTGCTCGGCCGTCCAGCCGGCAGGAACCGGCATCGCCGCGGCCGCGGGCAGGACCGTGTACTCGGCGAAAGCACCGGGCCCGACGCCGATGACCGGGCTCCCCGGCCCCAGGCCGGTTACCTCCTCACCCAGCGCGACAACGTCGCCCGCGGCCTCGAAACCCGCCAGGTACGGCGGCTGCGGGCCACCCCGGAACACCCCGCTGGCCTGCGAGAGGTCGGCGAAGTTGACCCCGGCGGCCCGGACCCTGATCAGCACTTCACCCCGGCCGGGAGCCGGCACCGGCGCGTCGGTGATCAACCGCAGGTCTTGCGGCCCCTCGAGCGAAGTCTGCTCCAGCGCGCGCATGGTCGCGGGAATGCTCACGGCGATCAGCTCTCTTCTCGGGTTGCCGAACCGCGGCCGGCTCGGGGCGAGCCGCACCGTCGAAGAGGTAGACCTCGCGCGGAGCCGAAAGGAATCGGCCGCCGTCCGCGTGCCGGTCTTTGCAGGGGTTTGGGGGTACGTGGGGGCTTTGAGGGACCACTTGGTTTGTGCACAACGCCCAGCGGTATAGGTCGTTATACACTTCAAGGGGTGCCATCTCGCGCGGATCGTCCTCAGAGGACTGAGCGGATCGCCTCCACGACAGCGTCTTCGTGCTCCAGGTGCATCGTCTGGTGCGCCGCACCGTCGAGTGCGCGGTGCTCACCTCGCGGCACGGACGCGGCGATCGACGCGTGCAAGGCCTTGATCCCCGAGAGCATCGAATCCATCAGCTCCGGGGAGGCGAACTGCGCCCAGTACGGGTTGGCCCCGAGTGCGCTCAGCACCACGAGCGGTACGTCCGGCAGCACTCCCCCGGCGCGGACCTGGTCGTACACCTCGGTTTCGAAGTTCCGAGTCTCCAGGACCGCCGTGCGCCACTCCGTGAGGTGCTTGTCCACCAACGCGTCCCGGACACCGTCGGGCCAGCTCGCGTACAGCTTCAGCAATGCGTCACGCGACGCGTCCAGTTGCGCGGGAGTCGGCTCGGGCAGGGCGGCCAGGTCGGGCTTGAGGCTCTCGTTCAGCTCGGCGGCCTCCTTCGGCAGGAATTCCAGGATGTCCTCGTGGCCCGGATCGAGGAACACCAGGCCGGCGACCTCCCCGGGGAAGCGCTGCGCGTAGCGGCGGGCATACAGCGCCCCGAGCGAATGTCCGGCCAGCACGTAGGGCCCGGGCACGTCCGCGGCCGTCAGCAGGGCCCGCAGTTCATCCGTCACCTCGTCCGGTGTGCGGGGCAGCTCGACAGCGTCGCTCCAGCCCGTGCCGGCCCGGTCGTACACCACGCTCGTGGTGAACTCCGCGACGCGCTGCTGCACGTTCAGGAAGTCATACGCCATCAAGCCCGCGCCAGGCAGGAACACCACCGGCGGCCCGCCGGAGCCGCAGCGATGCAGCAGCAGCCGGCGCCCGGCCACGTCGTAGTGCTCGCCCAGTGGTGCCACGTCGACCTTCATCGCCGAATCTCCCGTCCCGGGCCCCCAGCGGCCCAACGTTCTCAACATTGAGAACGGTAGCAGATGTGCGAACATAACGGCGTGGACGATCTGGAACTCCTGGTGCACCCGGTGCGGCTGCGTGTGGTGCACGCCCTCTCCGGCGGGCGCCCCCTGACCACCACCCAGCTGGCCGAGCGCATCCACGACGTGTCGAAGGCGACCCTGTACCGCCACGTCGGCCTGCTCGCCGAAGCCGGAATCCTCGAAGTGGCCGAGGAACAACGCGTCCGCGGCGCCGTCGAGCGCAGCTACCGGCTGCGGCGTGACCGCGCGGTGATCGACGCGGACGCGGCAGCCTCGGCGACGCTCGACGATCACCGCAAGGTGTTCGCGACCGCGATGACGACGTTGATCGCCGAGTTCACCGCATACCTGGGCCGGGCCGGTGCAGATCCGGTCGAGGACCTGGTGGGCTACCGCCAGCACTCGGTCTGGCTGAGCCACGAGGAGCTCGCCGAGCTCATCACCGATCTCCGCGAAGTACTCCTCCCCCGGCTGCGCAACGAGCCCGCCGCCGGCCGGCGCCAGCACCTCATCAGCCCGATCTTGTTCCCTCTGGAGTGACCACGCCGGACCAAACCCCGGCCGTATAGGTCGTTATACAGTCCACAGGAGACAAAAGTGGGGCCGCCCGAGAACGGCCGGCCCCACCCGAAAAGACGATCAGGCCCCCGCGAGACCCCGGCGCTCCAGCAGCGGCTGGATCTCCGGCTGACGACCGCGGAAGTTCGCGAACGCCTCCATCGGGTCCACACTCCCCCCGCGTCCGAGCAGCGTCGAGCGGAAGTGGTCGCCGTTCTCGCGCTTGAGGCCGCCGTTCTCGCGGAACCACTGCACGGTGTCGGCGTCGAGGACCTCGCTCCAGATGTAGGAGTAGTAGCCCGCGCTGTAACCGCCGCCGAAGACGTGGTTGAAGTACGTGGTGCGGTAGCGCGGCGGCACGCTTTCCAGCGCGACGCCGGCCTTCTCCAGCGCGGCGGACTCGAAGCGCTGCACGTCGTCGACGTGGTCGTCCACGCCGAGGCGGTGCCAGGCGAGGTCGAGCAGCGACGCGGCGAGGTACTCGGTCGTCTTGAAGCCCTCGCCGTACTGCTGCGCGGCTTCCAGCTTGGCGACCTGCTCGGCCGGCAGCGGCTCCCCCGTCACGTGGTGCTTGGCGTAGTTCGCCAGCACCTCGGGCCACAGCATCCACATCTCGTTGACCTGCGACGGGTACTCCACGAAGTCCCGCGGCACGCTCGGGCCGGAGAACGTCGGGTATTCGACGCCCGAAAGCAGCCCGTGCAGCGCGTGGCCGAACTCGTGGAACACAGTGGTGACCTCGTCGAGCGTCAGCAGGGTCGGCTCCCCCGCCGGCGGCTTCGCGACGTTGAGCACGTTGACCACCACGGACTTGCGCCCCAGCAGGTCCGACTGGCTCACGAAGTTGTTCATCCACGCGCCGCCGCGCTTGGAGTCACGCGTGTAGTAATCCACGAGGAACAGGCCCATGCCGCCGCCGTCGGCGTCGAAGACCTCGAAGGTCCGCACCTCCGGGTGGTACTTCGGCAGGTCGTCGCGCTCGGTGAAGGTCAGGCCGTACAGGCGGTTCGCGGCGAAGAACACGCCGTCGGTCAGCACGCGGTTCAGCTCGAAGTACGGGCGCAGCGCCGCGGTGTCCACCTCGTAGCGCTCGCGGCGCACCTTCTCGGCGTAGAACGCCCAGTCCCACGGCTTCAGCGTCGCGCCCGGGACGTCCGCCTCGAGGTGCTGCTGCAGCTCGGCGGCCTCCACGCGGGCGTTGGCCACGGCGACCGGCGCCAGCCGCTCCAGCAGGCCCGAGGCTGCGTCGGCGGTCTTGGCAGTCTCGTCGGAGATCACGTACGACGCGTGGTCCGGGTAGCCCAGCAGCGCCGCGCGTTCGGCCCGCAGACGGACGATCTCGGCGGCGACGGAGTTGTTGTCGTACTCGTTGCCGCGGTTGCCCCGCGAGACCGAGGCGGTGAAGACGCGCTCGCGCACCGCGCGGTTCTCCAGCGACTCCAGGGCCGCCTGTGCGGTCGGGAGCGTGAGGTTCAGGACGTATTTGGCCTCTTCGCCACGAGCGGTAGCCGCTTCGGCGGCGGTGGCGATCGCGCCCTCGTCGAGCCCGGCCAGGTCGGCGACGTCGTCGAGGACCACGGCGAGCTCGTTGGTGTCGCGCAGCAGGTTCTGCTGGAACTTCGTCTGCAAGGTCGAGAGCTGCTCGTTGAGCTTGCGCAGCTTCTCCTGCTCGGCCTCGGGCAGCCCGGCGCCGGCGCGGCTGAAGTCGGTGTGCCGGCGCTCCAGCAGACGCAGCGACTCGGGGTCGAGGCCGAGGCTCTCGCGCCGCTCGTGCAGCGCGCTGATCCGCGCGAACAGCTGCGGGTCCAGGTGGATCGCGTCGGAGTGCGCGGCCAGCTTCGGGGCCAGCTCGGCCTGGATCTCCTGGATCTCGTCGGTCGAGTCCGAGCCGGAGACGTTGAAGAACGTGCCGGACGCCCGCTCCAGCAGCTCACCCGCCCGCTCCAGCGCGGCGATCGTGTTCTCGAACGTGGGCTCCGCCGGGTTCGCGGCGATGTCGTGGATCTCCGCGGCGTGGGCGGTCAGGCCCTCGTCGAACGCGGGCCGGAAGTGCTCGACCGTGATGCGGTCGAACGGCGGCAGGGCGTAGGGCAGCTCACTCGGGGTGGCGAACGGGTTGTCCGGCGAAATCATCGGGTTGGGCTCCTGGTTCTTCACGTGCTTTCCCGCGCTGATCCCGCCACCCTACGGGTTTCGCGGCCCTGGTCGAGCCGCTTTCCGCCGAGGGCGTGTCCGCCGGGCTCAGCGCCCGGTGCTACCCCCGACCACCGCGTCGCTGTCGCTCGCCTTCTTGCCGCGGCCGGTCTTCTTCGGCGGCGGCGGCACGATGCCCTTCAGGTCGCCGGCGTTCTCGTTCACGCGCAGCACGAACGGCCGCGTCTCGGTGTAACGGACCACCGACACCGACGCCGGGTCGACCACGATGCGCTGGAACGCGTCGAGGTGCTGGCCCAGGGCATCGGCCAGCACCGCCTTGATCACGTCGCCGTGGCTGCAGGCGATCCACACGGCATGGTCGCCGTGCTCGGCGGTGATGCGTGCGTCGTGCGCGCGGATCGCGGCCACCGCGCGGGCCTGCATCGCGGCCAGCCCCTCACCGCCGGGGAACACCGCCGCCGACGGGTGGGACTGGACCACCCGCCACAGCGGCTCCTTGACCAGCGTCTTCAGCTCACGACCGGTCCACTCGCCGTAGTCCACTTCGGACAGGCGCGGCTCCACGGTCTTGTCCAGACCCAGTGCGGTCGCCAACGGCGTCACCGTCTGCTTGCAGCGCAGCATCGGCGACACCACCAGCTCGGCGACGGGCACGCCGGCCAGCCGCTCGACCAGCCGCTCGGCCTGCGCGCGGCCGGTGTCGTCGAGACCGACCTTCGGCGTACGCCCCGCCAGGACGCCGGACCCGTTCGCGGTGGACTTCCCGTGCCGCAGCAAGATGACCGTACTCACCAGGCAACCCTAACTGTGTTTTTGGCCCCGCCTTCGGCAGGGCGGGCGAGATCGCCTTGGAGCCGGCTTCTGGATTGTCGCGTGCGTCGAGGAGATCGTGGACGACTCCTTCATCCGGCGGCACAACTCGCT
>NZ_JBEXHL010000055.1:0-42689 GCF_040607795.1 Amycolatopsis sp. NPDC005232
CATGGCCACTTCGGTGTGCTTGAGCACCGTGTTCTGGATGTATTCCTGGGAAAACGGGCTGCGGGCCTGCTGCACGACCCCACCACCGTCAGACCTGGCTGTCGAACTCCCGCGCCGCGAGCGCGCGGACGATGCCGGCGCGGCCTTCGGACACGAGCCGGCGCAGTGCGGCCGGGTGCTCGGTCTTGAGCCACTCGTCGGAAGCGGTCACCGTTGCCGGCTCCACGGCCCACGACGGGTAGAGCCCGATCACGGTCGGCTGGGCGCGCTCGCTGGAGCGGCGCGTCCACACCTCGTCGATGACCTCGAAGTAGCGCTCGACGTAGCTGCCGAGCAGCTGCTTCTGGCCCGGGTGCGAGAAGCCCGAGATGAGGGCGTCGCTGACGGCGTTGGGGATCTCGTCGTCGTAGACGGCGCGCTGCCACGCGTCGGCCTTGGCCTCGGCGGTCGGCTGCAGCGCGCGGCACCGCTCGGCGTGCCGGCGGCCCGCGGCCGTGTCGTCCTTGGCCAGCTCCGCTTCGATGTCCGCGGTGCCGGCCTTGCCGTGGGCGACGAGCGCCTGCAGCAGGCGCCAGCGCAGGTCGGTGTCCACCGTGAGGCCGGGCAGCGGCGCGGAGCCGTCGAGCCAGCCCGCGACGACACCCAGCGTCGCCTCGTCGAGCACGCCGCCGGCCAGCGAGTTCACGAACGCCAGCTGGTGGTCGGACCCGGCTTCGGCGCCCTGGGCGAGCTCCAGCAGCCGCCCGGTGAGCGCCGGCCAGCCCTGCTCGGCGGCCCACTTCTGGTCCGCGTACGAGTTCAGCGCCGTCTGCGCCTGCAGCAGCAGCCGCTGCACCACGCCGACCTCGCTCTCGGCGTGGATGCCGCGCGCCACCAGCGTCACGAAGTCGCGCGCCTTGAGCTCGGCTTCGCGCGTCATCTCCCACGCGGCCGACCAGCACAGCGTGCGGGGCAGCGGCTCGACGATGTCGGCGATCCGGTCGATCAGCGTGGTCAACGACGCAGGGTCGAGGCGCATCGTGCAATAGGTGAGGTCGTCGTCGTTGACCAGCACCAGCTTGCCCGCCGGCTTGCCGACCAGCTGCGGCACCTCTGTGCGCTCACCGGAGACGTCGAGCTCCACGCGCTCCGTGCGCACGACCTTGCCCGAGTCGTCGTCGTACACGCCGACCGCGACGCGGTGCGTGCGCAGCTCGCCCGCACCGGGCTTCGCGCCCGTCTGCACCACGGCGAACGACGCGAACGTGCCGTCTGCCGCCACCTCGTAGCGCGGGCTGAGCGAGTTGAGGCCCGTGGTCTCGAGCCACTGCGCGCTCCACCACGACAGGTCGCGCCCGGACGCCTCTTCCAGCGCGGCCAGCAGGTCGGCCAGCGTGGCGTTGCCCCACGCGTGCTTTCCGAAGTAGACCTTCAGGCCGTCGAGGAAGTGCTCGATGCCCACGTAGGCCACGAGCTGCTTCAGGACGCTCGCGCCCTTGGCGTAGGTGATGCCGTCGAAGTTCACCTCGACGGCGTGCAGGTCGACGATGTCGGCCGCGATCGGGTGCGTGGAGGGCAGCTGGTCCTGGCGGTAGGCCCAAGACTTCTCGATGTTCGCGAAGCTGGTCCACGCGTTCTTGTACTCGGTGGCCTCGGCCTGCGCGAACACGCTCGCGAAGGTCGCGAACGACTCGTTGAGCCACAGGTCGTCCCACCAGCGCATGGTGACCAGGTCGCCGAACCACATGTGCGCCATCTCGTGCAGCAGCGTCTCGGCGCGGCGCTCGTAGGCGTAGCGCGTGACGCGGCTGCGGAAGACGTAGTCCTCCAGGAAGGTCACAGCGCCGGCGTTCTCCATCGCGCCCGCGTTGAACTCCGGCACGAACAGCTGGTCGTACTTGGAGAACGGGTAGGGCGTGCCGAACTTCTCGTGGAAGAAGCCGAAGCCCTGCTTGGTCTCCACGAACAGCCGGTCGGCGTCCATGTGCTCGGCGAGCGACGCGCGGCAGTAGATGCCGAGCGGGATCGTGCGGTGGGCGTCGGAGAACTCGTCGCGCCACTCGGCGTACGGGCCGGCGATGAGCGCGACCAGGTACGTGGAGATCCGTTCGGACACGGCGAAGTTCGTCACCCGCGCGCCGTCGGGAGTGTCCTCTTCGGTCTCGACGAGCGCGTTGGACACGATCTTCCAGTCGCGCGGCGCGTGGACCGTGAGCTTGTACAGCGACTTCAGGTCGGGCTGGTCGAAACAGGCGAACATGCGCTTCGCGTCGGCGGTCTCGAACTGCGTGTAGAGGTACACGCCGTTGTCGACCGGGTCGACGAAGCGGTGCAGGCCTTCGCCGGTGTTCGTGTACCGGCAGTCCGCGGTCACCACGAGTTCGTTGTCCGCGGCGAGCCCGGGCAGCGCGATGCCCTTGTCCTCGACGTAGGTGCTCACGTCGAGCTCGGCGCCGTTGAGCACGGCGGAGCGGACGCCCTCGGCGACGAGGTCGATCCACGACGACTCGCCCGGCCGGGTGGCGGAGAAGCGCACTGTGGTGGTGGAGAGGAAGGTCTTCTCACCGGGACCGCCGTGGCCGTCGGTCAGGTCCAGCACGATGTCGTAGGACGCGACATCCAGCAGGCCGGAGCGCTGCTTGGCTTCGTCACGAGTCAGGTTGGGGGCGGGCACGGGCACCTCTGGTCTTCGATTCCGGTTGCGGTTTTCGGGCTGTCCTGCATCCAATCATGCGAAGCGGTCCTCGGGCGACGGGGAACAACCGGGCCTGTCGCGCGCGTTGGCCGTCATTGGGGGACACCCCCTCTGCAAAAGGCATGCCTGCCGACGTCCAACCTCGCGAGGAGCTCGTTGAGATGACCGCTGCGTCCCAGCCCACCAAGGTGGACTTCTATTTCGATCCGATCTGTCCGTTCGCGTGGATCACCTCGCGGTGGATCCTCGAGGTCGAGAAGCACCGCGAGCTGGACCTGAACTTCCGGATCATGAGCCTGTCCGTGCTCAACTCGGGCCGGGAAGAGCTGCCGGAGCGCTACCAGGAACTGATGGACAAGGGCTGGCGCCCGGTCCGCGTGGCCACCGCGCTGGCCGCCGCGAAGGGCGAAGAGGCGCTGCGCGACTTCTACACGGAGTTCGGCACGCGCTACCACAACCAGGGCAACAAGGACTTCGACGTCGTCCTCAAGGAAACGCTCGAGGCCGTCGGCGCGCCGCCCGAGCTGATCGAGGCCGCCGACTCGACCGAGTACGACGAGGCGTTGAAGAAGAGCCACCACGAGGGCATGGATCCGGTCGGCATGGACGTCGGCACGCCGACCATCCACATCGACGGCGTCGCGTTCTTCGGCCCGGTGCTCAGCTCGATCCCGCGGGGCGACGACGCCCTGAAGCTGTTCGACGGCGCCGTCGCGATGGCGAGCTACCCGGACTTCTTCGAGCTCAAGCGCACCCGCACGGGTGAGCTGAACTTCGACTGACGTCTCACGGGGTCGCGAACGCGGCCCTCGTGACGCCGGCGGGGTAGGGCGAGGCCGCCGCGGCCTCGTCCGCCCCGCTGGCCCCGGCCACCACGGCGGCCTTCAGCTCGTTGAGCCGGCGCAGCCCATCGCGGTGCTCCCGGACGAACCCGGGGTCCACGGGCTCGCCGTGCCCGGGCACCACGATCCGCGGGTCGAGCGCGAGGATCGCCTCGAGCGCGCCCGGCCACTCGCCCAGGTGCGTCTCGTCGCTGAACGAGTACTCCGTGAAGCCCTCGGGCCCGTGCTCCACCACGTCGCCGGCGAACACGACACCCGCGTCGGGCACGTGCACCACCAGGTCGTGGTCGGTGTGCGCGCGGCCGGGGTGCACGAGCACGACGGTGCGGCCGCCGAGGTCGAGCTCGGCCCGGTCGGTCACGAGCCGGTCGGGCGGCATGAGGCCGGTCCGGTCGAGGGCGTCGGCGATCTCCGGCCTGCCTTCCGCGCGGTAGCGCGCGCTCCACTTGGCTTTCGCGGTTTCGCCGTGGTCCAGCAGCTCGCGCAGGCAACGTTCGTGGGCCCAGACGTCGCACGGCAGGAACGGCGTGGTGCCGAAGCTGTGGTCGAAGTGCGCGTGCGTGTAGACGACACTCCACGGCAGGTCCGTCAGCTCCCGCACAGCCGCGGCGAGCTCCGCGCCCTGGTCGACGTCGCCGCGTGTGTCGATCACCAGGCAGCGCTCGGCGCCGATCACCAGCCCGGTGGTCAGGTCGAGCTCTTCGTAGCGCCGCGCGTGCACGCCTTCGGCCACTTCGGTCCAGGTCATTCCGCCTCCAGGGTTTTCCCGCGCAGGGTGGGCGCGGTGGTGCTCACGTCTGTTTGCGCGGCGAGCTCGACGTCGCCGGGGTGGCCCGCCGCGGCCAGTTCGCGGCCGGACGAGCAGGTGCGCAGCGCGTGTGCGAGGTCGGTGCCCGCGTAGGCCGCGGCTGCGAGAGCGGCTTCCGCCGAGAGCGTGCGGCTGTGGTGGGCGAGGGCCGCGACGATGGCGCCGGCGCCGAGCTGGTCTTCCACACACGGGCGCAGGGGTCCGAAGTGCTTGCGCTCGCCCAGCAGGTCGATGCCCCAGCGTTCGCCGGCCGGGATCACGCCGACGGGCCGCCCGGCCGCCAGTTCGAGCGCCTTCGCCGCGACGGCTGACGCGTTGCGCAGGCAGCCCGCCAGCACGTGGGCGCCGGTGGCGGCGGCCGCGGCGGTCAGGGTGGCGCCGTTGGGCGAGGGCAGCGCGAGAAGCGTGCCGGACGGGATGTCCGTCACAGAAGAAGGCCGCAGCGTCCACGCTGCCTCACCCGCGACGACCGCGCCCGCGGCTCGCGCTTCGGTGACGCCGCGTTCGTCGCGCCAGCGCACCGGCAGCACCCGGCCGCCGCGCGCGGTGACGAGATCCGTGGTGGTGCAGAAGGAAAGCACGTCGACCACCACGAGCACCGCGCACGCGCCGCCGAGCGCCGCGACGCCTTCGGCGCCCCATTCGAGCCGCACGCCGTGTCCCGGCTGCTCCCACGTGTCCACCCCCAGAGCATGCCCGCCACCGGCGGTGATGGCAGACTCGCCGCTGTGCGTGTCTACTTGGGATCCGACCATGCCGGTTTCGAGCTGAAGAACCACCTGGCCAGCCACCTCGCGGGCCAGGGACACGAAGTCGTCGACGTCGGTCCGCGCACCTACGACCCCGTCGACGACTACCCCGCCTACTGCGTGGCCGCGGCGCTGCGCGTGTCCGGCGACGAGGGCAGCCTCGGCATCGTGATCGGCGGCTCGGGCAACGGCGAGCAGATCGCCGCCAACAAGGTGCCCGGCATCCGCGCGGGTCTCGGCTGGAGCGTCGAGACGGCGCAGCTGTGCCGTGAGCACAACCACGCGCAGGTGCTCGGAGTCGGCGCGCGCATGCACACCGTCGAGCAGGCCACGGAGATCGTCGAAGCCTTCCTGGCCACCGAGCCTTCGCCGGAGGAGCGCCACGGGCGCCGGATCCAGCAGCTGCTCGACTACGAGCGCACCGGTACGCCGCCGCCCCTGCCGGAAGCCTGATGCCCGAAGGGCACACCCTCCACCGCCTCGCCCGACTGCACAAACGCCGCTACGCCGGCGCGCCCGTCTCGGTGTCCAGCCCGCAGGGCCGGTTCGACGAGGAAGCGGCGAAGCTCGACGGGCAGGTGCTGGAGTCCGCCGAGGCGTACGGCAAACACCTGTTCCACGACTACGGTCCACACGGGACGGTGCACGTCCACCTCGGCCTGTACGGCACGTTCGGCGAAACGCCGCTGCCCGAAACCGAACCGGTGGGCCAGGTGCGGATGCGCCTGATCGGGCGCACGCACTGGACCGATCTGCGCGGCCCGACGCGGTGTGAGCTGCTCGACGCGGCCCAGGTGGACGCGATCAAGGCGCGGCTCGGGCCCGACCCGTTGCGCCGTGACGCCAAGCCCGATCTCGCGTGGGACCGGATCTCGCGTTCGCGCACGTCGGTGGCCGCGTTGCTGATGGACCAAGCGGTGCTCGCCGGTGTCGGCAACGTGTACCGCGCCGAGGTTCTGTTCCGTCACGGCGTCGCCCCGATGGTGCCCGGCCGCGCGCTCGATCGCGGGCTGTGGGACGAGATGTGGGCCGACCTGGTGACGTTGATGCGCCACGGCGTGCGCATCGGCCGCATCGACACGGTGGCGCCGGAGCACATGCCGGCCGCGCAGGGCCGCGCGCCGCGCGACGACCGCCACGGCGGCGAGGTGTACGTTTACCGGCGCGCCGGGATGCCGTGCCTGGTGTGCGGTACGCCGGTGGCGCACCAAGAGCTCGTGGGACGCAACCTGTACTGGTGCCCCGCGTGTCAGCCCGCCTGAGTCACGCGGTGAGGCCGTCCAGCAGCAGGTCGAGTCGTTCGGCCAGCGCGGCGGCCAGGTCGAACGGCGGCGCTTCGTCGGCGAGCCAGCGGCGGAGGGTGTCGCCGTAGATCGCGGTGACCACTTCTGCGACCGTGCGCGGCGGGAGTTCTGAGCGCAGCTCGCCGTGGTCCTGGCCTTGGCGGATGGCGTCGATCGTCGCGTCGGGCACGGGGTGCTGGTGGGCGACGACCTCGTCGTGGCGCAGGCTCACGTGCAGCATCCGGGTGAGGGTGTGTTCGCGCTCGTTGATGGCCGCCAGCGCGGTGAAGTAGCGGTGCAGCCTCGTGCGCGCGGATTCGTCGGAATCGTCGACGGTGAGCAGCTGGTCGCGGCGGTCCTGGCCCCATTCGACGAGGAAATCGCGCTTGTGCGGGTAGTGGTTGAGCACCGTCTGGCGCGCGACGTCGGCCTCCGCGGCGATGTGGTCGATCGTCGTCGCTTCGTAGCCGCCCTCCTCGAACAGCTTGAGCGCGGCCGTGAGCAAGCGCGCCCGCATCCGGGCCCGGTTCGCCTCGCGTCGTCCTGTCACGGAGTCAGCGTACCGAAGATTAGGCTGGAGGCTAAACTTAGGCTGGAGACCATACTTTGAAGGAGCGCACATGCAGGTGGACATCCGCGACAAGGTCATCGTCATCACCGGCGCGGCGCAGGGGCTCGGCCGCACGCTCGCGCTGGGGCTGGCCCGCGAGGGCGCGCGGATCGCGGTGCTCGCGCGCAGCTCGGCGAAGGCGGCCGGCACCGTGGACGAGATCGTCGCTTCGGTGCCGGACGCGCCGAAGCCGCTGGCCGTCGTGGCGGACGTGTCCGACGAGGACCAGGTCCGCGCCGCGGCCGCCGCCGTCGACGCGCACTGGGGCCGGGTCGACGCCCTGATCAGCAACGCCGGCTGGATGCCGCCCGCCGGCACGATGAAGGTGCTCGACTTCGAGCTGGCCGATCTACGACGGATCCTCGACAGCAACCTCGTCGGCTGTTTCCTCGTCACCAAGCACTTCGCGCCGATCATGATCCGAGGGGGCGGCGGGCGGATCATCTACGTCGGCAGCATGGTCGGCACTCAGGCCGGCCCCGGTGCCGGTGCGTACGGCGCGTCGAAGGCCGGGGTGCACCTGCTGAGCAACGTGGTGCACCAGGAGCTGGCGGACCAGGGCATCCGCACGGTCGCGCTGGCGCCCGGGCTCACGGTCACGCCGGGCATGCGCGTGGCGGCGAGCGACGAGCACATCGCGCGGGTGAGCGCGCGCTACCCGGGTGGCCGCGTCGGGCAGCCGGAGGACATCGTGCCGTTCGCGGCCTTCCTGTGCAGCCCGGCGGCCGAACACCTGTCGGGGACGCTGGTGGGGATCCGGCCGATCACGGGGTGAGTCCGATGTGGACGGAGTGGCCGAACCCGCTGGTATGCCTGGGGTTGTACGCTGTCCCCGACAGCGTGCACTCGCGTTGAAAGCCGTGAAGGGCCCCGGGGGACTCGAAGTCCCTCGCGGAGCCCTTCACGGTGCTCGATCCTTGGTCTTGCGTGGGGTCAGAAGTCGAAACCGCCGCCGCCGCCGAATCCTCCGCCGTCGAAACCGCCGCCATCGAACCCGCCGCCGTCGAAGCCGCCGAAGTCCTGGCCGCCGCCGTCGCCTCCGTCGAAGCCGCCGCCGTCACCGCCGTCACCGCCATCGCCACCGTCGCCGCCCTGGTCGCCGGACTCGATGGCGTCCTGCTGGCCGGCGTCGTAGCCCGACTCCCAGGCCGAGGCGCTGGCGATGCCGCCCATGCCGGAGAACATGGCGCTGAACAGGAACATCGAGCCCAGGCCCCACGCACCGGCCACGAGCGCGGGCTTCCACCACGGCTCGCTGTACCAGCCCTGCGGCACCGGACGCCCCGCCACGCGGCCGCCGGGGTAGTAGTACGGCGTGTCCTGGCCGGGGTCGGGCGAGGCCTCGTAGTGCTGGCCCTCGACGTCGACCTTGCGGTGCTCGGTCACCTTGCCGGCGCGCTCGCGCTCGGCCTCCTCCGGCAGCGCCGGGCCGGGGTCGAGGCCCATGGCGGTGCGGGCGGCGCGGACGTAGTAGAGGCCCTCGACGGCGGTGTCCTTCACCAGCCGAGCCTGTTCGACGGTCTGCGCCTGTTCCATCTGCGAGCCGGCGGCGTTGTAGCGCTCGCTGGCGTCGGCCATCGCCTGCTGTGAGGCCGTGTCGGTGCCGGAGATGTTGAGGACCTGCCCGCCGAGGCGTTCGACGAGGCGGCGCGCGTCGGCCTTCGCGTCGTCGAGCTGCCGCTGCCGCGAAGCGGCCTGCGACCGGGCGAAGTACAGCCCGCCCCCGACGATCACGACGACGAGCACGATCAACAGGATCGCGGTGCCCATGGGTCACTCCACGTGTTGAGCTTGTCTCAGCGGCCCTGTGGCCGCCTTTGATTCGGACAACGCGGACAGTACGCTGAGGGTTCCCGGGAGGTGACCTGGAGCACCTCTGGCCGGGAAAAGTAGAACACGTTACAGTCGGGGGATGAAGTTCTCCCTGTCGATCGCGATGAACCCCCTCGATCAGCTGGGCGAGCTCGCCCGCGCCGCCGAGGAGGCCGGATTCTCCTCGATCGTCCTGCCGGATTCCCTCTTCTACTCGGAGAAGGTGTCCGCGGACTATCCGTACACGCCCGACGGCAGCCGGTTCTGGACCGAGGAGACGCCCTGGGTCGACCCGCTGGTGGCGGCCGCTTCGATGGGCGCCGTGACCGAGCGGCTCGAGTTCTACACGTCCGTGCTGAAGCTTGGCTCGCGCAACCCGGTGCTGCTCGCGCGTCAGGTGAACTCGGTGGCGGCGCTGACCGGTGGCCGCTTCGGTCTCGGGCTCGGCATCGGCTGGTCGCCGGAGGAGTTCGAGTGGTGCGGCGCGCCCTACGAGCGGCGCGGCAAGCGCTTCGACGAGGCCATCGAGGTGCTGCGCCTGATCCTCGACGGCGGCATGGTCGAGTTCCACGGTGAGTTCTTCGACTTCGACAAGCTGCGCATGAGCCCGACGCCGCCGAAGCGCGTGCCGTTCTACATTGGCGGCCACACCGACATCGCGCTGCGCCGGGCCGCGCGCGTGGGCGACGGCTGGTCGTCGGCGATGATGACGCTCGACCAGCTGCGCGACACGATCAAGCGGCTCAAGGAACTGCTGGCCGAGGGCGGGCGCGAGGCCGATCCGTTCGAGTTCCAGGCGGTGTGCGTCGACCGGTTCGGGCTCGACGGGTTCCGCGAGCAGGCCGAGGTGGGCGTGACCGACGCGATCACGATGCCGTGGGTGTTCGAAGGCCTCGGTTTCGACGCCGAAGCGGGCCCGAAGGTCGACGCGATCCGCAAGTTCGGTGAAGAGGTCATCGCGAAGTTCCGCGGATCGGGGGAGTGACATGGGTGTCGAGGTCAGCTGGGACGTCGACGCGGACCAGCCGCCGGCTCGCCTGGCGTCGTTCCGCTCGATGACGTCGGTCGCGGCGGGCGACAAGGACGGGTGGCTGGCGTTGTTCGCGCCGGACGCCGTGGTGGAGGACCCGGTGGGCCCGTCGATGTTCGACGAGCAGGGCAAGGGCCACCACGGCCGCGAGGGCATCGGCGCGTTCTGGGACCTGACGATCGCTCACGTGGAGCGCTTCGAGTTCGTGATCCGCGACTCGTTCGCCGCGGGCGCGGAGTGCGCGAACATCGGCACCATCACCACCTACCTGCCCGGCGGCTACCGCGTCGACACCGACGGCGTCTTCGTCTACCGCGCGGGGGAGGACGGCCTGATCACCTCGATGCGTGCCTTCTGGGAAACCGACCGCGCCATGGCGACGGCGCGCCAGGTCTGAGCTGCCCGATACCACCTCCGCGGGTGGTCTGACCGGCCACTGTTCGGCTCGCGGTACCTCCGGGACGCCCGCGCGCGGGCTTACGGTGGGGCGCATGGTGGCTCGTGGTGTGCACCTCGTCGGCAGCGTGCCGCTCGAGGACTCGGAGACGGTGTTCCGCGCGGTCTCGGCCCACGTCGGCGAGTTCGTCCGGCGGGTGACGGACGGCGAGACGGGCGTGCGGTCGAACTGGACGTTCTGGCAGCGGGCGGTGTTCGCGCGCACCCCCGGCCTGGTCACCGACGACGTCCACCGCGGCGAGTACAGCAGCACACCCAAGTACCGGCTGGCCGGTCCCGCTTCGGCGGTGCGCTTCGGCCCCCTCGGCTACGCCCAGGCGGCGCTGTCGTCATGGGTCGTCTTCCGGCGCCTGCGCGCCGCGGGGGTGCTGCCGGACGTCCGGTTCCAGGTCAGCCTCCCCACGCCCATGGCCCCGATCCGCCTGCACGTGGACACCGCCGACCAGGCCGCCGTCGAGCCCGCCTACGAAACCGCGATGCTGCGCGAGCTGGAGCTCATCACCGACGCCATCCCCGCCGACCAGCTCGCGATCCAGTGGGACACCGCCGTCGAGTTCGGCATGCTGGAGGGCGTTTTCCCCAGCTGGGTCCCGGATCGCGAGGCCGGCGTCCTCGACCGCCTGACCCGCCTCGGCAACGCCGTGCCCGCCGACGTCCACCTCGGCTACCACCTGTGTTACGGCGACAGCGGCGGCCGCCACTTCGTCGAGCCCGCGGACACCGCGCTCCTGGTCCGCGTGGCGAACGCCCTGGCCGCGCGGCTTTCGCGGCCGCTGGGGTGGATCCACCTGCCCGTGCCGATCGGCCGGACGGATCCGGAGTACTTCGCGCCGTTGCGTTCCCTGGCGTTGCCCGCGGAGACCGAGCTGTACCTGGGCCTCGTGCACGTCGCGGACGGCGAACCCGGTGCGCGCAAACGCATCGCCGCCGCACTGTCCGCCGTGGACTCCTTCGGCATCGCCACGGAATGCGGCTTCGGCCGGCGCCCGCCGGAGACGGTGCCTGGCTTGCTGGCCCTGCACGCGGCGGTGGCCGACCTGACGCCCTGAGCTTTCACCGCTCCGGCGGCAGGGCCTTCATGCACTCGTCGGCGAATGCACACCGCGCCGCGATGACGTCGTGGAAATGATCGAGCGCCGCCCACTCGTCCGCGCGCTGAGGTGGGAACCTTTCGCGTAGCCACGGTGCCCAGGCGCCGTTCTCGCCCAGGAACTGAGCCGCGTGCGTGGTGCCGAGCAGCCCGTCGAGGTAGGTGAGAGCGCCCATGGCGGCGTCCTGCTCGCCGCGATCGGTGTGTGGCAGGAACGCGCGGAGGTAGTCGACCAGCAGGCGCGCGTGTTCCTCCGTAGCGAACCGCGCGAGCGCGAAGCAGTAACCGCGCCCTGCGTAGATACGCTCGTTCGCGAGGAGCAGCTCGCCGATCCGTTCGCGGTGTGCCTCCCGCCGGGCGAAGGCGACCAGCCAGGAAGCCGTGAGCTGAGCGCGCCATTCGTAGCCGAACAGGAGCTCGAGTTCTTCGTCGGTGATGCGCACGGAGTCCTCCGCCAGCGTGCGTCCGATGTTCCGATTCTCCGCTTGGTCGGACCCGAACGGGGTGTGATTCAACTTCAGGTACCTGCGCCCCGGCGTCACGTACGTTTCGACGGCCGCGTTGAGCGCGGGCTCGTGCCGGTGGTTGCGCATGCGGGAATTCTGCCTGTGCGGACGCCTGACCACGAAGGCCTTTTCCTGGCAAGATCGCCGGTCGGGAGTTGCCGACCAGGGGAGGCGTCATGGTTGCTGGACATCCGCTCGGCCCACCGGCTCACGAGCAGCACTGGGTGGACCTCGCGGCGGACCTTGCCGCCGGGTTCGCGCTCACGACGGCCGAGCGGGACCGGACCGGCGAGCTGCCCGTCGAGAACCTCCGACGGCTGAACGCGAGTGGGCTCGACGCCGCGTTGCTGCCGGCGCAGTACGGCGGCCAGGACCTGAGCTACCGCAGCTACGGCGCGATCGTCCGGCTGCTGAGTGCCGCGTGCCCGTCGACAGCGTGTGTGTGGGTGATGCACATCGGCGCGGCGGCGGGCCTGGTGGAGCTGTCGGAGCCCGACGTGGCGCGGTTTTTCGCCGAGCGGCTGGCGGCCGGGGCGCGGTTCGCGAATGCGTTGAGCGAGCCGGCGGGCGGGAACCTGTTCCTGCAGTCGCAGCAGCCCGCGGAGGCGGTCGAAGGCGGGTTCCGGCTGAGCGGAGAGAAGCGCTTTTCGTCCGGGTGCGAGATCGCCGACCACTTCCTCGTCAACGCAAAGGTCGACGGCGTCTCCACGTTCTTCGGGCTCGACGCCGATCCCGCGACGATGACGTTCCAACCGAGCTGGGACGCGATGGGCCTGCGCGCGAGCGGCAGCCGGCTGATCCGCTTCGACGGCACGCTCCTGCCGCACGAGCGCCGCTGCCCGCCGTCGAAACGGCGGCGCCCCAACCACATCGGGGCGGGGGTGGCGGCGTTGTCGCTGGGGGTGGCCGATGGCGCGCTGGCCGCGTTGCGGGAGCACGCGCGCGCCCGGAAGGTGCTGCCGGGCGGTGGGACGGTGGCGGAGCAGCAGTGGGTGCGCTTCGGCGTCGGCGAGCTGGAGAGCCGGCTGCAGGCCGCGGGGATGTTCGCGCAGCACATGTGCTGGCTCGCCGACGAGAACTCGCCCGGTTTCCTGCCCGCGACGATGCGCGCGAAGCTGCTGGCCAACGACGTCGCGCGCGAGATCGCCGACCTCGGCGTGCGCGTGGGCGGGGGTTCGGGGTACTTGAAGACGTCGCCGATCGAGCGGTGGTTCCGCGACGCGCAGGCGGGCTGGCTGATGGCCTACTCCGCCGAGATCTGCAAGGACGTGATCGGCTCGCAGGTGCTGGGCGACGATGCCTGAGCGGATGCTGTTCAACGCGTTCCACATGTTCGCCGTCTCTCACCACGCGCAGGGGTTGTGGGCCGAGCCGGACAGCCGTCAGCTCGGCTACACCGACCCCGCGACGTGGCTCGACCTCGCCCGGACGCTGGAGCGCGGCCGGTTCGACACGCTCTTCTTCGCCGACGTCCTCGCCCCGTACGAGACCTACCGCGGCTCGCGCGACGCGGCGGTGCGCGAGGGGATGCAGTTCCCGACCGGCGATCCCTCGGTGCTGATCCCGCTGCTCGCCTACCACACGGAACACCTGGGCTACACGTTCACGCAGAACATCCTGCAAGAGCACCCGTACCCGTTCGCCCGCAAAGTGTCCACTCTGGACCACCTGACGGGCGGGCGGGTGGCGTGGAACATCGTCACGTCGTTCCTGCCGGGTGCGGGCCGCAACCTCGGCCACGGCGGGCTGCCGGGCCACGCGGAGCGCTACGGCCGCGCCGAGGACTTCACGCAGGCGGTGCTGAAGCTGTGGCTGCACAGCTGGGAAGACGGCGCGGTGTTGAGTGATCGTGAGCGGCGCGAATTCGCCGATCCGGCCAAGGTGCACGCCGTGGTCCACAATGGACCGTTCTACCAGCTCGACGGCCCGCACCTGAGCGAGCCGTCGCCACAGCGGGTGCCGGTGCTGTTCAACGCCGGTGTTTCGTCGACCGGCCGCGCGTTCGCCGGCCGGTACGCGGAGTGCCTGTTCATCAACTCCCAGGACCCCGCCGAGGCGGCCCCGATCGTTGCCGACGTGCGCCGGGTGGCGGCCGCCGAGGGCCGGAACCCGACGCACGTCAAGGTTTTCGTGCCGCAGTCCTACTTGCTCGCCAGTACCGAGGCCGAGGCCCGGCGGCGCCACGCCGAGCTACTGGAGCGCCAGACCGTGGAGGGGAACCTGGCGCGCGCGTCGGTCTTCGCCGGGCACGACTTCGGCCTCGATGACCCGGACGCGCTCGTCGGCGACCTGCGCCGGCGCGAGGTGTCGGAGCCCGTGCGCAAGCTCCTCGCCTCGACCACCCGTGACGACTGGACGCTCGGCGAGCTGATCCTCAGCCGCACCAGCAAACGCGTGGTGGGGACGCCGGAGCAGATCGTCGAGAACATCGCGCGCTGGCAGGAGGCGGGCGTCGACGGGATCAACCTCGAGTACGTGATCTCGCCGACGAGCTTCACCGAGTTCGTGGACCACGTCGTCCCGCTGCTGCAAGCGCGCGGCCTCATGCAGCGCGAGTACGGGCCGGGGACGTTGCGGGAGAAGCTTTTTCCGAACGTTGGCCCTCAGCCGCCGCGGGACCACCCGGCGTGGGCGCTCACGCCGCGCTGTGGGCCAGCCAGTGGTCGACGAGATCCCGGTCGCCGGTGATCGTCACGTCGTCGGCCGGCCGGCGGCGGGTGAGCACGAGCAGGAGGTCGGTCAGCGGGCCGGAGAGCGTGACGTCGGCGGGGGCGGTGGCGCGGGTCCACTCGATGCCGTCCGGGGTGCGGGTGACGTGCCAGCCCTCGGCGTGGTCGGGGAGGAACCGCAGGGTCTGCCCGGTGCCGCTGAGCCCGGCGACGTCGGGTTTGAGCGTCCGCGTGGCGGGGTTCGCGAGCAGGCCGAACCAGTCACTGATCACGTCCTCGGCCAGCTCCGGGGCGACTGAGAACGCACGGCCCGCCGCGTCGGCGTGGTGCACGACGGCGTCGTTGAGCAGGCGGCGCAGCCAGAACCCGGCCGGCCCCTGGCCGAAGAACGTCCACACGGGACTGTCGCTCGTAGACACCGCGTCGACGAGGTCCGTGGCGCCGGCCCGCAGCCAAGCAGACCAGCCGGCCGGGTCGCCGGGGTCCGCGTCGAACGGGTCGGGCACCGGCGAAGGGCCGGAGCGCACGATGCTCGCCGCCCAGCGGTGCGCCTGGCCGACGTGGCCGACGAGCACACGCAGCGGCCAGTCGGGGCACGTCGGCACGCGGGCGTCGGGGTCGCCGCAGGCCGCGGCTTCGGCGATGGCGGCGGTGTGGTGGTGGAGGGCTTCGGCGAGTCGGGTGGTGTCCATGGCCGTACCGTAGGAACTCCATCCGGCTGGAGGTTCTACCGATGGTGACCGGGCTCACACTGGGGATCGGCGACCTGGCGCGACGGACCGGCGTGCCTGTCCGCACGATCCGCTTCTACTGCGACGAGGGCCTGCTCGAACCCGCCCGCAGCGCAGGCGGCCACCGCCGCTTCGCCGAGGACGCCGTCGAGCGGCTCACGCTCGTCCGCCGGATGCGCGGCCTGGGCCTGGGGCTGCCGCTGATCACCGACGTCCTCGCCGGCCGCCGCTCCCTGGCCGACGCCGTGGCCGCCGAACGCGCCGCCCTGGACCGCGAGGTCGCGACGCTGGCCTGGCGACGGTCCGTCCTGCGCGCCGTCGAGGACGCGACCCCGCTCGACCGGCCCGCGCGCCTCGAACTGCTGTCCGCCGTGGAAGACGGGTACGCCGCCCACGACGTTCTCGTCCGCCTCTGGCGTCCCATGACCACCGGGCCCGTCCCCGCCGAGTCGGCCCGCATGTTCCTGGACATCAGTGCCCCGCCGCCCCCGGAGCTGCCGACGTCCTCGCAGGTGGTCGCCTACGCGTCACTCGTCGTGCTCGCCTCGGACCGCTCGTTCGTCGATGCCCTGCGCGCCAGCACGCTGGTCGACCACGACCGGATCCCCGACCTCGCCGCCCTCCACGCCGAGGTGGCCCAGGCCTGCGAGCTCGCCTTCGCCGCCGTGACGTCCGGCACCCGCCCGACGCCGGGCCCGGCCCTCGACCGCTTCGTCGCCGCCCACGCCGCCTCCCTGCGCACCACCGACACCCCGGCCTTCCGCCACGCCCTCAACCACCGCACGGCCCCCGACCGCGACCCCCGCGTGCGCGCCTACTGGACCTTGGCGGGCCAGATCACGGGCGAACCGGCCCCGATGGGCGTCACGCACACCTGGCTGCTGGACGCGTTGAACGCTTCGACCGGCTGACGGGTGCGCCGTCCCGTGACGGTGTACCCGAAGGCCGCGCTGTTGCGTCGGTTTTCGTGCTACTGGCCGCGTGCGGGCGGCAACTTCCAGCGAGGAAATCCGGGCCGTGGTGACCGCCGCCGCGGCGGCGCGGAAGTTGCCGATCCTGCTGCTCGACGTGGGTCGGGCCGGTGCGTGCGCGGACGGGGACGCGCGGTGGTTCGGCGAGGTGGCGCGAGGGCTGGGGGACGACCGCGCGCTGGTCGTCGTTCGGGGGCGCCGTGCCGGCGACTCCGTCCCCGACCTCGCCGCAGCCCTCGCTCGACGGTGAGTCCCAGATCTTGGACAGGCTCGCCAGACGTCTGACGTCCAACCTATTCTCGCGGCGGACGAGGGCGAGGAGTGGTGCATGTCCGAACGTGATCGGGCTCGGCTGGCGGAGCCGGCGCAGCCGCAGGATTTCCCGGAAAGCCCGCTGAGCCGGGTGTTGCGGCAGCCGTTGCTGCTGGGGGTGTTCCTGCCGCTGCAGACGGGTGGGTGGTCGCAGTCGACGTTGCCGCGCGGGACGGACTGGACGTTCGACTACAACCGGGCGCTGGCGCAGCAGGCGGAGAAGTACGGGTTCGACATCGCGTTCGGGCTGTCGCAGTGGCTGCCCAAGGGCGGGTTCGGCGGGGAGACGCACTACCGCGAGAACTTCCTCGACCCGTTCGTCTCGGCGATCGCGCTCGCGTCGGCGACGGAGTCGATCCTGTTGCTGGGCACGGTGCACGTGCTGTACGGGCCGTGGCACCCGTTGCACCTGGCCAAGTTCCTCGCCACCGCCGACCACATCTCGGGCGGGCGCTTCGGTGCGAACATCGTCACCGGGTACGCCGAAAACGAGCCCGCGATGTTCGGGCAGCTCAAGCCCGAGCACGACAAGCGCTACGCGATGGCCGACGAGTTCGTCGCCGTCTGCAAGGACCTCTGGGCGGGCGCGGACAACCTGACGTTCCACGGCGAGCACTACTCGCTGCAGGAGGCCTACGCGTCGCCGCTGCCGAAGTACGGCCGCCCGATCCTGGTGTCCGCCAGCGGTTCCCCGGCGGGCTTCGCGTTCGCGGGCCGCAACTCCGACCTCGTGTTCATCTCCAGCCCGGCGGGCGAGAACATCGACCGCGCGCTGGAGGCGTTGCCGGCGCACGTGGAAAAGGTCAAGCAGGCCGCGCGGGACCAGGGCCGCGAAGTGCGTGTGGTGATCAACCCCACGGTCGTCTCCGCGCCCACGAGTGCTGAGGCGCACGCGCGGTACCAAGCGATCATGGACCACGCCGACCTCGGTGCGATCGGCGCGTTCACGGACCGCCACACCGCGGGCGACAGCCAGTCGTGGCTCGAGCACTCCGCCCGTGGCCGCGCGGTCGGCGGGCACCTGCACATCGTCGGCTCGCCCGAGGAGGTCACGGACAAGCTGCGCCGCCTGCACGAAACGGGCATCGACGGCGTTCAGCTGACCTTCTACGACTACCAGCCCGAACTCGACTTCTTCGGCACGCAGATCGTGCCGCTGCTGGAAGAGGCCGGGCTGCGCAAGAGTGTTACGAATCCCTGACTGTCCACGCGGGACCGGCCGCCGCGTCCGGTCCCCGGCCTACTCTGTGCGAAGACAGAGGAGGTCACCCTGATCACGTTGGTGCTGATCGGCTTGGTGGGCGGGCTGATCACCGGCATTTCGCCCTGCGTTCTGCCGGTTCTGCCGGTGTTGTTCATGACGGGCGGGGCAAGCGGCGCGCGCAAAACCGGCACGGAGCCGACGCGTCGCCGGCCGTTCCTCATCGTCGCGGGGCTGGCGTTGAGCTTCAGCCTCGTCACGCTCCTCGGCACGCTCGTGCTCGCCGCGCTGCACCTGCCCGGCGACGTGCTGCGCTGGGCGGGGCTCGTGGTGCTGGTGGTGCTCGGCGTCGCGATGATGTTCCCGCGCGTGCAAGACCTCCTGGAACGCCCATTTGTCCGGCTGGGCAGCAAATCCGTGCCGGGCGACCGCGGCGCGTTCGTGCTCGGGCTCGCGCTCGGCACCGTCTACGTGCCGTGCGCGGGGCCGGTGCTCGCGGCCATCACTGTGGCCGGCGCGACGCACACGATCGGTGCCTCGACGGTCGCGCTCACCATCGCGTTCGCCGTCGGCACGGCGATTCCGCTGCTGTTCTTCGCGATGGCCGGCAACCGCGTCGCCGAGCGGGTGAAGGCGTTCCGCGACCGGCAGCGCCAAGTCCGCATCGCCGCGGGGATCGTGGTGATCGGGCTGGCCGTCGCGCTCACGTTCAACGTCACCGACGCGCTGCAGCGCGCCATCCCCGACTACACCGCGGGGCTGAACCAGGCCCTCGGCGCGGACAAGGTGGGAGGCGGCGGCAGCCTGCAGGCGTGCGACCCGTCCGACGAGCTGCAGGACTGCGGCACCGCGCCGCAACTGGTCGGCATCAACCAGTGGCTGAACACTCCCGGCGGGAAACCGGCCGCGCTGCAAGGGAAAGTCGTACTCTACGACTTCTGGGCGTACTCGTGCATCAACTGCCAGCGCGCCATCCCGCACGTCGAGGCGTGGTACCAGCGCTACCACGACGCGGGCCTGGAGATCGTCGGCGTCCACACGCCGGAGTACGCGTTCGAGCACGTCCCCGCCAACGTCGCGGACGGCGCCGCCCGCCAGCACATCACCTACCCCGTGGCGATCGACAACGACTACGCCACCTGGAACGCCTTCAAGAACGAGTCCTGGCCCGCCGAGTACCTCGCCGACGCCACCGGGCATGTCCGCCACGTCTCCCTCGGCGAAGGCGACTACGACGGCACCGAGTCGCTCATCCGCGAGCTGCTCACCACCGCCAACCCGGGCCAGACGCTCCCGCCGCGCACCGACGTCGCCGACGACACCCCCACGAACCCGTTGCAGAGCCCGGAAACCTACCTGGGCTCCGAGCGCAGCGGTGCCGGCGGCGTCCCCGTCGACCTCCAGGGCAAGTGGACCACGACCCCCGAGTACCTCACCGCCGGCGACGACGCCTCCCTCACCCTCACCTACGACGCCTCAGTGGTCTACCTCGACGTCGGCGGCACGGGCACTGTCACGGCGACCGCCGGCGGCGTCACGAAGACGATCCCGGTGTCCGGCAGCCCGGACATCCACGCCGTCGTCCAGACCCCGACGCCCCAGCAGGGCACGGTGACGCTGAAGCTGAGCCCGGGATTGCAGGCGTATTCGTTCACGTTCGGCTGACGTTTCGCAGCAGGCCGCGCCGAGGTCGGTGAGGCAGTGGCGCACCATCGTGCCCTCGCGGTGGCTGGTCAGGAGGCCCGCGGGGCGCAGGATCGACGCGTGGTAGCCGGCCGACGCGGGAGACACGCCGACGTGGCGGCTCAGTTCCGTGGTGGTGCGCGCGCCTGCGGCTGCTCACCGACGCCGCACCGTCCCCACCACCGTGCGGCGTACCCCCGGCATCGGACGGCACTTGGTCAGGCGTCATGGTCGAGCTGGTCACAGGGCGGGGCGGGGCACCCATCCTGGGCGCGCCGAGGTGGGCGGACAAGCTTTTCGAGCGTGCTCGAAAAGGTCACCACCGGCCGCGGTGCACGACCTCGTCGAACGGGCGGCGCGTGGGGTTCTTGATCGGCCGCAGCGGCCGGTCGGCGGGGTAGCCGATGGCCAGCATGAGCGATACGACGTGGTCGCCCGGCACCCCGAGGATCTCGCGCGCCCGGTCCTGGTCGCCGATCGAGGAGTGCCCGGTGCCGATGCCGAGGTCGGCGGCCGCGAGCATCATCGCGTAGGTGGCCTGTCCGAGGTCGTACTGGTCGAGCACGCGCGTGCGGTCGTCGGCCGGTTCGGGCACCACCAGCACGATCGCGGCCTGGGCGCCGGCGAGGTGCCCGGCGCCCTGCCAGACCGTGGAGAGCTCACGCAGCTGCGCGCGGTCGGTCACGAGCACGAAGTCCCAGTGCTGGCGGTTCGACGCCGAGGGCGAGCGCCAGCCGGCCTCGGCGATCCGCGTGAGGTGTTCTTCGACCACCGGCTCGTCGGTGTAGCTGCGCACGTTGCGGCGGGCGCGAATGGCGTCCCAGGTCTCCATGGTGCTCTCCTCTTCGCAGGTCGGACCGGTGCCGGAAAAGACCCTTGCGGGACAAGGCTGCCACGGCGGACGCGAGCACCGCTACCTCGTCAACGGTGAGACCCGGTGATCCACTATGGACGAAAGCTGGCCCTGAGCAAGGCGGGGTTCGTCGCGGCTCTCGAACTGCTCCGAACGGCGGAAAGTGCGCCGCACGGTGTGCGGCGCACTTTCCCGGGAACTGTATGACTAGTTCTGCACGAGCCAATAGCGGATCTGGCCACCGCTGATGGTGATCCTCTGGCAGTCGAGCGAAGCGCCAGGGTGGCCGACCGCGTACACCGCCAGGCCGACGCGGCACGCGGGCTCGTTGTCATACGTCGCGATCACCGTCTGGGCCGAGGCGATCGCGTTCCCGCCGAGGACCAACGCGCCGGCGACCAGTCCCGTGGCGACGACCTTGCTGCTGAGCTTCACGATTCTCTCCAGTCCTGCTCGCGCTCGAATCTTCGTGGTGATCATGACACGGCATCGGGGTATAGCCGGTGCTTTTGTCACATCAGGGTGAAGGCGGGGAAGAAGTGTTGCCCTGTCGGCGAAAGCCCACCGTTGCGGGCAAACGGGCAGGGTAGATTCGTCCCTGCCGTGAACGCTGCCCTGGTGCTCGGGTCGGCCGGGGTGGTAGCCGTCGCGCACGTCACCGTCCGGCGCGCCCGGATCGAGCCACCACCCGGATCGCCGGATGCGGGGTGCTCGACCCGAGTGTGCGTTTAATCCCCTGTGAACGGTTGGAGCACGTGCGCGCTGCCCGTTGTTCGGCTGGCGTATACCGACGTGGGTGAGCCTGAGCGCGTCGGTCGGGGACCGCTGGAATAAAGGAAAACAATGGCCGAACCTCGGTTCGAGATGGTGTCCATCTCGGTTGCTGGACTGAATGGACGAGCGCATTCCGATGCGGGGTGGGCCGTCATGTGGCGTTTTCTCTCAGCCAACAACCGCAGCATCGCACAGTCGGTTAATTCCTTCCCTGACGGTGATTCCTGTGCCTTCGCGGTGCAGACGCTCAAGGCCGGCCTCAAGCTCGCGGAAGTCTTGACCGTGCGCGACGAGCAGGGGATGTGGCTCTGGCAGCTCCGCATGGACGGAACGTCGGTGGGCGTGTCCAGCCGCAAGTACCGCCGCCGCCTCCACGCGATCAATTCGGGTAGTTCTTTTCATCAACTGGCCGAATCCAGCCGCGAGATCAACCGAACGCGTGTTCGTCCGTAGTTAATGTTTTTGCCCGGCCTGAGACAGCTGTCCGGGTAAAGCTGCGCGTGCGTGATTCGGAGAGGAGGGGACATGACCGGTGTGCTCGAACACGGCGGCGGGGAAACGCGGACCCGCCGGAAGACCGGAAGATCCGGCGGCGCCGACCGCTTCTTCCGCCTGGCACTGCTGGGTGCCGGGCTGCTGGTGCTCACGATCATGGTGGTGGTCGGCGGTTTCCTGCTGAAGAACGGAAGCCAGGCGCTCGGCCGGGCCGGACTGTCCTTTCTCACCACGCAGGCCTGGCAGCCCGACTCCGGCAACTTCGGCATCGCCGCGGTGCTCGTCGGCACGCTGCTCATCGCCGGAACCGCGCTGTGCGTGGCCTTTCCGCTGGCCTGCGGAGTGGCGCTGTACATCTCGGAGTACGCGCCGCCGCGGCCGAAGCGGGTGCTGATCAGCCTGGTGGACCTCATGGCCGCCGTCCCGAGCGTGGTCTACGGCCTCTTCGGCGCCGTGTTCCTGCAGTGGAACCTGCTCGACGTGCCGCGCTGGCTCTCGGTGCACCTCGGCTGGTTCCCGCTGTTCACAGTGGACGGTTACGACGCGAACGATCCACTGAGCAGCCAGACGGTGTTCGCCAGCTCCACTTTCTTCGCCGGGCTGGTCGTCGGGATGATGGTGATGCCGATCACCTGCTCGGTCATGCGGGAGTCGTTTTCCCAGGCACCGACCGGAGAACGGGAAGGCGCGTATGCGCTCGGCGCCACGCGCTGGGGCATGATCCGCAGCGTCGTGCTGCCCTACGGCCGCGGCGGGATGATCGGCGGCACCATGCTCGGCCTCGGCCGCGCGCTCGGCGAGACGATCGCGGTGTACATGATCATCGCTCCCGTCTTCACGATCCAGCCGCACGTGCTGCAGAGCGGCGCGAACTCCGTGTCGGCGCTCATCGCCCAGCAGTGGGGCGCGGCCAGCCCGTTCGGCCTCTCGGCGCTGATGGCGGCCGGGCTCGCGCTGTTCGGCCTCACGCTCGTCGTCAACTTCGGCGCGTCCGCGATCATCGCGCGCAGCCGCTCTGGACAGGGGAGTGAGGCATGACCGCCCTGGACACTCGGGAAACCCCGGAGATCCCCGAACTCCCCGAGTTCGACGACACACCCGAAACGCCCGAACGCCGGCGCGTCACCCGTCCCGGCCGCCGCGCGGACACGGTGAACGTCGTGGGCGCACTCGTCGCCGCCGTCGCGCTGACCGCGATCGTGTTCACCCAGCTCGCCCCGTTCGGCGGCGCGATCGGGTTCCTCGCGATCGCGTGGGTGCTCTTCCTGGGCCTCTACGCGCTGCTGGTCTCCCTGACCGACAACGCGCTGACGGTCCGCGACCGCCTGGTCTCCGCGGTCGTCCACAGCCTCGCCGCGTTCGCGTTGCTTTCGCTCATCACGATCGTCGGCTACCCGCTGGTGCGCGGCATCGACGCCTTGAGCCACTGGAACTTCTTCACCGAGGACATGGCCAACGCCGGCCCGCTCGACCCGCTCAGCCAGGGTGGCATCATCCACGCGGCGGTCGGCACGCTGGAGCAGATCGCCATCTCGCTCGTGCTCACCGTCCCCTTGGGACTGACGTGCGCGGTGTTCCTCAACGAGACCCGCGGCTTCTTCTCGCGCCTGGTGCGCACGATCGTCGACGCGATGACCGCGCTGCCGTCCATCGTGGCCGGTCTGTTCGTCTACGCCGCGTTGATCCTCTCGCTGGGACTGGAGAAGTCGGGCCTTGCCGCGGGTTGCGCGATCAGCGTGATGATGCTGCCGATCGTGATCCGGGCCTCCGACGTGGTGATCCGGCTCGTGCCCGGCTCGCTGCGGGAGGCTTCGCTCGCGCTGGGCGCCGGGCAGCTGCGCACGGTGTGGCACGTCGTGCTGCCGACCGCGCGCTCGGGGCTGACCACCGCGATCCTGCTCGGCACCGCGCGCGGCATCGGCGAAACGTCCCCGGTGCTGATCACCGCCGGGTTCACCGCCTACCTCAACGCCGACCCGTTCTCGGGACCGCAGATCTCCTTGCCACTGGAGACTTTCTCGCTCGTCACTTCGCCGGAGGAAGCGATGAAGGCCCGCGGGTTCGGCGCCGCCGCCGTGCTGATGCTGCTGGTGCTCGTGCTGTTCGTGATCGCCCGGCTGGCGGGCGGTCGCCCGGCCGGAGAGCTGACCCGCGGCGGACGCCGGCGCCGGGAACGCGCCTCGGCCGCCGACCGGGAACGGTTCATTCAGAGGATGCAGGGGGAGCAACAGTGACTGTGCCGATCGTTCCCAATCCGACCACAGTCACGGCCGAATGCGGTCGTCGCAAAGGTTACGTGCCGAGTTGGAGCCGGCCTACTTTTGGCCGGATTGGGAAAAGGCGTATCTTCCGCTGGGTCACGCTGGCGCTGGCGCTGGTGCTGCTCGGCCAGAGCACCGCGTTCGCGCAGGGCTACGTGCCCATCAGCGGCGCGGGGTCCACGTGGAGCTCGAACGCGCTCGATCAGTGGCGCAAGAACGTCGGCCAGTACGGCATGCGGATCAGCTACGCCGCCACCGGTTCGACCGACGGCCGCAACCAGTTCAAGGCGGGGCAGGTCGACTTCGGTGTCTCGGAGATCCCGTACGGTCTGACCGACGCCGGCGTCACCGACGTCGCGCCGACCAACCGCGGTTTCGCGTACATGCCGATCGTCGCCGGTGGCACCGCGTTCATGTACAACCTGCACATCGGCAACACCCGCGTGACGAACCTGCGGCTCTCGGGCAAGACCCTGACCGGGATCTTCACCGGCGCCATCACCAGCTGGGCCGATCCGCAGATCAAGACCGACAACCCGGGCCTGACGCTGCCGGCCCGCAAGATCATCCCCGTGGTGCGCTCGGACGGCTCGGGCACCAGCGCGCAGTTCACCACCTACATGGCCCGCCAGTACGGCTCACTGTGGGACGCCTTCTGCCGCAAGGCCGGGCGTGCCACGCCATGCGGGTTCACCTCGAACTACCCGCTCGTGCCGCCGATGATCGGGCAGTCGGGCTCGCTCGGCGTCACGAACTTCGTGCGGCAGGACCAGAGCGAGGGCGCGATCACCTACGTCGAGTACTCCTACGCGCGCAACGCCGGGTTCCCCATCGCGAAGGTGCTCAACCAGGCCGGGTACTACATCGAGCCGAAAGCGCCGAGCGTCGCGGTCGCGCTGCTCGCGGCCCAGATCAAACCGGACCTGACGCAGGAGCTCGGGGCCGTCTACACGAACCCCGACCCGCGCACGTATCCGCTGTCCAGCTACAGCTACATGATCCTGCCGACCACGCCGACGGCGCCGTTCACCGTCGAAAAAGGACGGACGCTGTCGGACTTCGCCTACTACTTCCTGTGCGAGGGCCAGCAACAGGCCGACCAGCTGGGTTACTCGCCGCTGCCGATCAACCTCGTGAAGGCCGGCCTGAACCAGGTGGCCCGGATCCCCGGCTCGACGAAGAAGCCGACTGACATCACGAAGTGCAACAACCCGACGTTCTCGCCGGACGGCACGAACCTGCTGGCCAAGAACGCCCCGCAGCCCTCGCCGTGCGACAAGATCGGCGTGGTCCAGTGCACCACCGGCACCGGCGGGGCGAAGTCCTCGACTCCGAACAACGGCGGCCCGGGCGGCCGTTCGAACGCCACCGGCGGACCGGGTGGCACGGCGGGCAACACCGGCGGCACGGCCGGCACGCCGGGAAACACGAGTTCGAACCCGGGCCCGCCCGGCACGACCAAGGGGCCCGGCGGCGGTGCGATCGACCCCGACACCGGCCTGCCCGTGGGCACGCAGAACCTCGCCGACGGCGGCTCTTCCGTGCCTGTGTCGCTCGCTCAGCGCGACGACGCCACGGCCGCGCTGCTCACGTCCGTTGCCGTCGCGCTGCTGCTCGGGCTCGTGATCGGTCCGCCGTTCCTCGCTCGGCGCCTCACGAAGGACAGGGACCGGTCGTGAAATACCTCAGACTCCTGCTCGCGGCCCTGCTCGCCCTGGCCGCGCTGCTCGTGGCCGCCCCCAGCCAGGCCGAGACCGGCTCCGAGGTCACCGTGCCGGGCACCGGCGCGTTCTCCGCGCTGAAGATCACGGTCAGCCAGACCACGGACCTGATCAACCAGACGGTGCGGGTGACCTGGACCGGCGGGCAGCCGACCGGCCCGTCGGGCAACTTCGCCACCAACTACCTGCAGATCATGCAGTGCTGGGGCGACGCGCCGACCGGCCCGACGCGCGAGCAATGCCAGTACGGTGGCCTCGCCGCGCAGGGCTCACCGGTGGCGGGCGCGTGGACGCGGCTGCGCCAGGTCAGCTACGGCACGTTGGTCGACCAGAAGGAGACGCTCAAACCCGAGGCGGGCAAACAAGCCGTGGTGCCGTTCACGTCCGTCTCCGGGGTCACGACGACCTCGACCGGCGAGTTCTTCACCGCGGGAACCACCAACGAGGTCCCGCTCGCCAAGACCCGGCTCGACGGCGGCGGCGAGGTCGATTTCGAGGTGCAGACCGCGCTCGAGGCCGACGGCCTCGGCTGCGGCACCGTCGTGAACGGCGCGCCACGAGCGTGCTGGCTGGTGATCGTGCCTCGCGGCAACACCGAGGTCGACGGCACCCAGGTCGGCGTCGGGGACAACCGGCCGCAGCTGGACTCCTCACCGTTGAGCGAGACCAACTGGGAGAACCACATCTCCGTGCCGTTGAAGTTCCAGCCGGTCGGCGACTCGTGCCCCCTCGGCTCGGCCGAGCGCCAGACCTCGGGCGACGAGTTCCTCTCCGAAGCCGTGCTGCGGTGGCAGCCGACGCTGTGCGCCGGCGGCGGCACTGTCTACGGCTTCACCCAGGTGCCCGACGGCGTCGCCCGCCAGACCGTGGTCTCGGACAACCCCGGGCTCGCGTTCATGACCGATCCCGTACCGCAGGACCAAGTCACGAAACCTCTTGTCTACGCACCGATCGCCTTGTCGGGCCTCAGCATCGCGTTCATCACCGAACGCCAGTCGGCAGGTGAAGGCGTGGTGCCGCCCGAAGTGTGGCAACGCGACGGCGAGCAGATCACCGAGATGAACCTGAACCCGCGCCTCGTCGCGAAACTGCTCACGCAGTCCTACGTGCTGTCGCTGCCGGTGCGCCAGGACTACCTCAAGGGCAACCCCGACTCGCTCACGCTCGATCCCGAGTTCCTCAGGCTCAACCCCGATTTCCAGGACTCGGGACGGCTGATGTCCGCGGTCGACGCCCTGGTGCCCACAGTGGACATGGACGCCACCACCATGCTGTGGAACTGGATCAAGGCCGACAAGGACGCGTCGGACTTCGTCAACGGTGTGCCCGATCCCGACGGCATGAAGGTCAACCCGTCCTTCCGCGGCACGAACCTGCCGGTGTCGAACTTCCCGCGCTCGGACCTGACCTGCGCCGGCACGGGGAACCTCGCCAGCTGCGCACTCGACCTGCGCCCGCTCGCCAACGACATGCACGAGGCCGGCCGCGCCATCAGCCGCGGTGACACGCTGGGCAAGGCGCCCACCGGCTTCTCGACGCCGACCGGCGCACCCGAGCTCAAGGCCGTCGACCGCGAGCCGCAGGGCCAGCGCAGCCTGCTCGCGGTGGTCGACACGCCGACCGCCGAACGCTACGGCCTGCCCACGGCCAAGCTGCGCAACTCCTCCGGCGCGTTCGTCGCGCCGACCGACACGGCGATGCTCGCCGCCGTCGCGGCCGCGAAACCCGGTGCCACCAAGGACGTCCTGCACCTCGACCCGACGACCACCGCGGCCGACGCCTACCCGCTCACCAACCTCGCCTACGCCGCCACCGCACCGTCCGCTTTGGACAAACAGGCGGGCACCGACTACGCCGCGTTCCTCAAGTACGCGGTGGGCGACGGCCAGCGGCCGGGCGTCGAACCGGGCACCTTGCCCGCCGGGTACGTGCCGCTGCCCGATTCGCTGCGTTCGCAGACCGTGGCCGCCGCCGACACCATCGCGGCCGAGTCCGGCCCGACCTCGCCCCCGCCCGCCGACGACACGTCCGGCCAGGGCTCGGGCGGCGGGCTCGGCGGAGGTGTCCAGCCCCCGGCCTTCGCCGGGTCCGGTGGCACGGGCGACACGGGTGGCGCGCCCGGCACCGGCGCCGGACCTCCGCCGTCCGTTCCCGGCGGAGCATCCTCGGCGGTCAAGGCACCGTCGACTTCCACGGCCAACCCGCAGAACGTGGCGCAGACGCGGCCGACCCCGGGCTCGCCCGTCGGCTTCGTGCGCTACCTGCTGGTGATCCTGCTCGCGGCGGGCGCGGTCGCCGTCGCCTCCGGGCCGGCGCTGACGCGCCTGAGCAAGCGGATGGGGAGGTGATGTCCGCGGCCCGCCGTGTCAGGAGCGGCAACTCCTGACCCGACGAGCCGGGTGCAACCGGCAAGACCGGCGTCACGCCTGCGAAAAGCACTGACGCCGGCGAGCTCGGACGAAGAGTCCGGGCATACCTGCTGAGCAAAGGATACCTGAAGTGAGCAAGAGAAGAACCCTGGTCACGGTCGCCGCGGCGGCCCTGGTCCTCGGCCTGAGCGGGGTGGCCCAGGCCGACCCGAGCGGCGCTCCCACCTTCCGCCAGCTCGCGGGTGTCGGTTCCGACACCACGCAGGGCGTGATGAACGGCCTCTCCGACACGATCACCGTCGGCGGCACCAAGATCATCGCCTCCTACGACGCGGTGGGCTCGGCCAGCATCACCACGAAGGACGCGGCGACCACGCCGGGCTGCACCATGACCCGTCCGGCCAACTCGGGTGAGGGTGTCAACGCCCTCGTCGCCTCGCTCGACGCCGGCGACAACTGCGTGCAGTTCGCGCGGTCCTCGAGCAACAACTCCGCGAGCTACGCGGGCAAGAACCTCACCTACGTGCCGTTCGCCGTCGACGCGGTGACTTACGCGGTGCGCTCGGACAGCTCGATCTCGAAGAAGCTGACCACCGCGCAGCTCAAGAGCGTCTACAACTGCACCGCTCCGGGTGTGGGCACCACGTACAAGCCGCTGCTGCCGAAGTTCGGTTCGGGCACGCGCGCGTTCTTCCTGTCCTCGCTGGGTCTGACGAACGCCGCGAACTACACCACGACGTTCCCGTGCGTGCACGACGCCGACACCACGGGCGCGCCGATCGAGGAGAACACCGGCACGTTCCTGACCGACCCGGCCAACGTCGCGCCGTACTCGATCGCCGCGTACCAGAGCCAGATCACCGGCGTGGTCCCGGCCGTGCAGGGCAAGGCCGTGCTGGCCACGCTCAACGGCATCTCGCCGACGTCGCTGAACACCGCCTCGTCGTTCAAGCGTGACGTCTACAACGTCGTCCCGACCGGCCAGCTGGCCAACGCGCCGTACGCCGGCACCTTCGCCGGCACCGGCTCCGCGATCTGCGGCGCCACCGACGTGATCACGAAGTACGGCTTCGGCAAGGCCGCCAACTGCGGCGACACCAGCATCGTCACGCCCTGACCCGGAAAAGGACCTCTTCCATGAGCACCAGATCCCTGCTGCGCCGCGTCGCCGTGGGCGGTGTCATCGTCACCGCCGCGCTGGCGGCGATGGGCACGCTCTCGACGGCCTCGGCCGCCGTTCCGCCGGGCACGCTCGGCACCCTGACCCTGAGCCCGGCCACGGGCGTCGACACCACCGCGGGCGTGGCCACCACGTCGGCGGGCTGCCCGGACACGGCTGACGCGTACTACCTGTACGTCTTCGGCCCCGGCGGTTTCACGAACGGTCTCATCGCGACGACCACCACCGACGTCGGCCTGTCCCACACGGACGGTTTCCCCGTCCAGCTGGGCCTGTCGATGAAGGACATCGCGCTGGACAACAGCACCACTGTCCAGCCGGGCCGCTACGACCTGGTCGCGAGCTGCATCGACTCGTTCTCGCAGGAGGTGCAGGGCACCTTCACCCAGGCGATCTACTTCACCGACGCCACGCACTACCAGAGCACCGACCCCGACGCGCCGGTCTCGACCAGCACGTCGCTCGCGGTCTCGCCGGCTTCGCCGGCGACGCAGGGCAGCCCCGTCACCCTGACCGCCACGGTCACCCCGGCCTCGGCCGGCGGCACCGTGCAGTTCAAGGACGGCGCGGCGAACCTGGGCTCGCCGGTGGCCGTGAACGGTGGCACCGCCGCCCTCACGACGTCGGCGCTGACCGCCGGCAGCCACTCGCTGACCGCCGTCTTCACCGGTGGTTCGCAGAACGTCGGCGGCTCGACCTCCGCCGCGGTGACCTACCAGGTCAACGCCCCGGTCGCGACCCCGACCACGACCGCGCTCTCGGTAACACCGAGCGGCACGGCTCAGCAGTTCAGCACGGTGACGCTGAACGCGTCGGTCACCCCCGCGGGTGCGGCCGGCTCGATCCAGTTCACCGACGGTGGCGCGAACCTGGGCAACCCGGTCGCGCTGTCCGGTGGCACCGCGACGCTGACCACTTCGACGCTGGGCGTGGGCGACCACACCTTCACCGCCGAGTTCGTCCCCGCCAACCCGGCGGCGTTCGTGGCTTCGGAGTCGGCCGGCGTGCCGCTGTCGGTGACCGCCTTCGCGGGCGTCGCCACCTCGGAGAACATCACCACGACCGTCAACGCGGGTGAGCTGCTCATCAGCGTCGACAACGAGAACGTGACCCTGCCTTCGCCGGCGATGCTCCCCGACGCCTCGATGCTGCAGACCTCGGGCCAGCTGAACCCGGTCACGGTCACCGACACCCGCGCCGGAAACCCGGGCTGGAACGTCTCCGGCCAGGCGACCGACTTCGGTGACGGTGCCTCGCACGCGATCAACGCCGCCAACCTCGGCTGGACCCCGGTCCTCGTCGACAAGGTGGCCGCGCAGAACATCACCGCGGGCCCGGCAGTCGGCCCGGCCGCGGCTGTGGAGCCGGGCACGGCCGCTCCGGCGGGCCTCGGCCTGGCGGGCTCCCGCACCCTCGCCACCGCCGCTTCGAACGGTGGCAACGGCACGGCGCACCTCGGCGCCGGGCTTTCGCTGAACGTGCCGACGTCGACCGTCGCCGGCACCTACACCGCGGTGCTCACCCTCACCGCCATCTGATCACCGGGTCTCCGGCGGCGCGGTGCCGGCCGCCCGCCGGAGACCCGGCCCCAGTTGTTCTTCCGTTCGAAGGGAAACGCCGATGCGCCTCGTGGCACTGGCCGCCGCGCTCCTGCTGGGTTTCGCGCCCGCAGCCACCGCCTCCGCCGCTCCCGCCGCCGAGGTGCACCCGTCTTCGCACCCTGTTGCCCAGGGCGCTCTTCTGCCGGCCGCCCAGCCGCCCGCGGGGGACCAGCGCGTGACGTTCGGCGTCCGTCCCGCCACCGCGAAGGCGCCGGACAACCGCCCGAGTTTCGGTTACGGTGCCACGCCCGGCGCCGTCGTCAAGGACTACGTCGCCGTCTCCAACGTCGGCACCACACCGGTGACGCTGAAGATCTACGCGAGCGACGCGTTCAACACCCCGGAGGGCGGGTTCGACCTGCTCGCCGCCGGCAAGAAGTCGGTGGACGCGGGGGCCTGGACCAAACCTGCGCAGACCAGCGTTTCCCTCAAGCCGCGCTCGGTCTCGATCGTTCCCTTCAGCCTGACCATTCCCGTGAACGCGACCCCCGGTGACCACGCGGCAGGCATCGTCGCCGCGCTGACCACCGAGCAGACGGGCGCGAACGGGCAGCGGGTCTCGGTCGAGCAACGCGTCGGTGCGCGCATCTACCTGCGCGTGACCGGGCAGCTCACCCCGCGGCTCGCGATCACCGGCCTCACCGGCACCTACGACCCGACGCCGTTCGGCCGCGGTGACGCGACCGTGAGCTACACCGTGCGCAACACCGGCAACACCCGCCTCTCGGGCACACAGCGCGTGGGCGTGAGCACGCCGTGGGGGACCACTGTGGACAGTGCGGCGCTGCCGCCGATCCCGGAGCTGTTGCCGGGCGGGCTGTTCAAGGTGACCACGAAGGTCTCCGGCCTGCTGCCCGCCGGCTGGCTGGACGCGACCGTGCACGTCGACCCGCACCCCGTGGCCGGGTTCACCGATCCGGTGGAGCCGGTGGAGGAGACCCTCACGCTGAGCGCCGTGCCATGGGCTTTCCTCGGGATCCTCCTGGCCCTGATCCTCGGCGTGCTCGCCGTGGTGGCCACCCGGCGCAGGCGTCGACGCGGTGGCACGACCGAAGCCCCGCCCGCCGAGGAGGTGGCTGAACATGCGGCTGCGCACTGAGCTCCTCCTGGTGACGGGTGGGCTGGTCCTGTTCGCCGCGCCCGCGCAGGCGGCGCCGATCGGCGGCCTGGTCGTGACCCCCGGTGAGGGCCAGGACGCGTCCTCGATCCGCATGCACACCAGCGCCGGCTGCCCGGCCGACGCCGACGCGTACTACGCGAACCTGCGCGGCAAGGGCATGCCCGCAGCCGGGCAGGTGGTCGTCGCGAACACCGACGTCGGGATGTCGCACACCGGCGGCTTCGACGTGTTCCTGGCCCAGACGCTCAAGGACTACGCCAAGGACAACGGAACCACGCTCTCGGGCACCTACGACGTGACGCTGTACTGCATCGACTCGTTCAGCCAGGAGAGCAAGGGCGAGTTCACCGCGGAGCTGAAGTTCGAGAGCGCGGTGAAGTACGCGGCGCTCGGCGCGGCGAAGGGCCCGAACCGGGCGCCGGAGACCACGTCCTCGGCGCCGCCGCCTTCGCATGCGGTTCCGCCGACGTCGGCCGTCCCGGCCCAGCCCGGCGCGGGTTCGACCCCGGTGACGCTCCCCGGGTCCGGCAGCAGCGGTGGGCCGACGACCAGCGCTCCGGCACCGGAAAACGTTGGCGCGAAAGCGGAATCTTCGCCGACGCTGATCGGCGCGTTCGCCCTCGTGGCGGGCGTGGGCTTGGTGGTCGCCGCGGTGGCCCTCGCCGCGTGGGTGGTGCGCCGGCGTGCCCGGTGAAATGCGGTTGTCCCCTGAACAGCGGAAGGAAAGCTTTCATGCGTAAGCGTCAGCTCGTCGTGGCGGGCGCCTCGGCGGCCGCGGCGGCGATCGTCGTGGTCACCCTGGTGACCTCCACCGCCTCGGCCGCGCTGCCCCCGCCGGGCAGCCTCGGCACCCTCACTCTCGAACCGCCCACAGGCACCGGGGACACGGCGCCGGTCGTGCGGACGTCGCAGGGTTGCACCCCGGACTCCGACTCCTACATCGCCCACGTCTTCGGGCCCGGCGGGTTCGCGCCCGGGCTGGTGGCGACGTTCGGCCTGCAGGACGTGGACTTCTCGACCACGCAGCCGTTCCCGGTGCAGTTCACCAAGGGCATGACCGACATCGCGACGGACAACCAGACCGAGGTCGTCGCCGGCACCTACGTGGTTCAGGTGTCCTGTATGGACTCGTTCTCGCAGACGCCGACCGGCACGTTCACGACGAACATGTACTTCACGGACCCGACGCACTACCAGTCGGCCGATCCGAGCGGTCCGCCCGTGTCGACGACGCCGACCACACCGACGTCGGTGAGCACCTCGCAGCCGACCTCGACCACAACCACCACGTCGACGTCCACGACGACCACGGGCACCACCACGTCCACGGGCACCACGACGACCACGCCCACTCCGTCCGCTTCGGACTCTTCGGACGCCCCGACCTCGACCTCGTCGACGACCACCACGTCGGCCACACCGACCACGACCACCACCGGCACCACGACGACGGGCTCCACGACCACCCCCGGCACCCCGACGTCGACCTCGACCACGACGACCCGCACGTCGACCACGAACTCGAGCCCGGTGTCGACCACCACCACTCCGCGCACGACGACGACCACCCCGACGAGCACGAGCACCACCACGCCAACCGGCACGTCCACGACGACGTCCTCCGGTACGGTCTCCAACACTGAGACCACCGACTCCTCGTCGAGCTCGGCGACGTCCACAAGCGACACTTCGGCGACCGTCCCGGCCGGGGACACCAGCACTCCCGGCTCCGGCGGCGGTGCGGGCGAGAACGTCGGCACCTCCGTGCCGGGCCGTACGCTGGCCTACACCGGCGTCGACCTCGGGTTCTTGATCCTCGCCGCGGCCGTGCTGATCGGGCTGGGCGCCGTGGCGCTCATCGTGGTCCGCCGCCGCAGGGCAGACGCCCGCCGCACATGGTGACCATCGAGACGGACACCGCCGCACCGCCGACGGGGAAACCCGCGGCGGTGTGGGTGACCGGGCAGGCGCTGTCGATCGTCGGCGCGCTGATGCTGTGCCTGGTCGTGCAGATCGCCGTGATCGGGCAGCTGGCGCACAACCGCGACCAGGACCGGGCGTACGCGGCGTTCCGCGACCAGCTCGCCAACGCGACCGCGCCGGCAGGCGGCTACGACCCCGACGGGCACCCGCTGGAGCCGGGGACTCCGGTGGCGGTGCTGACGGTGCCGCGGATCGGCGTGCGCGAGGTCGTCGGCGAGGGGTCGACGTCGGAGGTCCTGAAGTCCGGGCCGGGGCACCGCCGCGACACGGTGCTGCCGGGCCAGGCGGGCACGAGCGTGGTGCTCGGCCGGCGCGCGGGGTACGGCGCGCCGTTCCTCGACATCGGCAAGCTCAAACGCGGTGACCTGATCAGCGTCACCACCGGGCAGGGTAAGCACGAGTACGAGGTGCTGGGCGTGCGCCACAGCGGCGACCCGCAGCCGGCCCCGCCCGCGCAGGGCCAGGGCCGGCTGACGCTCGTCACCGCCGACGGCCCGCCCGGCCTGCCCGCCGACGTCCTGCGCGTGGACGCGCGTCTGCTCACCCCGGCCGTCGGGATCGGGGGTGTGCTGCCGGCGTCGGCGATGAGCGAGTCGGAGCAGGCGCTGTCGGGCGACCCGGCGGCGATGGTGCCGCTCGTGCTGTGGGGGTTGCTGCTCGTGGTGAGCGCGGCCGGAGTCGTGTACGTCCACCAACGCGTCGGCAAGTGGCATTCGTGGGTGATCGGGGTGCCGCTGCTCGGCGCGCTCGGCGTCACGGTGGCCGACCAGGCGGCTTCGCTGCTGCCGAACCTGTTGTGAGGAGACCAGGATGACCATGCTGCTGCCGTCGGTCGAGGAGACCACGTCGATCGAGGCGCGCGCGGTGTCCGCGTGGTTCGGCGACCGGAAGGTGCTCGACCGCGTGTCGCTGACCATGCCCGCGCGGTCCGTCACCGCGCTGATCGGCCCGTCGGGGTGCGGGAAGTCGACCTTCCTGCGCATCCTCAACCGCATGCACGAGCTCGTGCCGAGCGCCACGCTCGCCGGCGAGGTCCTCCTCGGGGGCGACGACATCTACGACCCGTCGTGGAAGCTCACCGACGCGCGCCGCCACATCGGCATGGTGTTCCAGAAGCCCAACCCGTTCCCGGCGATGTCCATCTTCGACAACGTCACAGCGGGCCTGAAACTCACGGGCACCAAGGTGCGTGGCTCCGAAAAGGACGCTCTCGTCGCCGAGTGCCTCATCAAGGCCGGCCTGTGGAAAGAGGTCCGCGACCGCCTCCGCCAACCCGGCGGCGCGCTGTCCGGCGGGCAGCAGCAGCGCTTGTGCATCGCGCGCGCCCTCGCGGTCCGCCCGAAGGTCCTGCTCATGGACGAGCCCTGCTCGGCGCTGGACCCCACTTCGACGCGCCGCATCGAGCAGACGATCGAGGACCTCAGCGGCGAGGTGACCATCGTGATCGTCACCCACAACATGCAGCAGGCCCAACGGGTTTCCGCGCAGTGCGCCTTCTTCCTCGCAGAAGAGGGCGCCCCCGGCGGCATCGTGGAGGCCGGCCCGACCACCACGATCTTCGAGTCCCCGCACGACGACCGCACCGCCGACTACGTCCACGGCCGCTTCGGCTGAGCGTCAGTTGTCACCGTTGAGGATCACCGTCGGCGGCGTCCCCTTCGCCTTCACGTAGAACACGGCCAGCTTCGCCGGCTCCGTCGCGCTCGCGTTGCGACTCACGACGTGCACATCGGTGGGGGACTCGTAGAACACGCCACCCATGGGGACGGTCTGCAGCTTGCCGCCCTTCACTTGCGTGACAACACTTCCCTCGAGGACGTAGACGAACAGGTCGCAGTTGTGCCGGTGCACCTGGGAGGCTTCCCCGGGCGCGAAGTCGACGATCTCGATCATGCCCTCCTTGCCGGCGATGTCGGGCAGGCTCTGGGTCATGAGCCGGGTGACGGCGCCGGCTTTCGTCTGGTGGCCGTCCGGGCTGATGTTGTGGGGGCTGGTGCTTTGGGTGCTCGCGCTGTGGGGGCTGGTGCTCGATGCCGGTGCGATGTCGGCCGCTTCGCCTGTACTGCACGCCGCGACGCTGCCCAGTGCCAGCAGGGAAACCAGCGCTGCCTTGATCGTCTTGTTCATGTCTTGCACTCCCGCCCGATAGTTGATCTTCCTCTCGACGTTAAGGTCGGGATGGCACCGGAACGCGGGTCACTTCAGGGCAAGATCATTGGGCCACTTTCACGGCGAGGGCCACACCGTGGCGTCGACCAGCCGCCCGCTCGCACCGCGCCCGGTAAGGCCGGCGCCGCCGGTCGGTTCGGTCCTCGGCGAGCAGGTCGAACACCAAAGTGCACGGGTTCGTGGAATCTTGGACGTGATCACGCGGGAATCTGCCAGCACGGCGTCGCCGCCGCACGGAGCGTCCGGCCCAATCGGGGAAGCTCCCGCACCACCGGATCCACCACGCCCACGCCTCCCAGCCCGAGGTCGCTCGTAAGCCAGCCCGTCCACCGCGCGACCTGTGCTGGTTCAGTCAACATGGCATGCTGCCCTGTTTACCGATTCCGGTCTGCTGTGGTTTTTCCTCGGCCGTGCATGAGCCGTCGGAGGGGTGGTTGTGGGACCTGACCGCGTGTGACGTGAGCCCGACGACGTTGCGAAGCCTACGATCTGCTGCGGTGACGGGCTGCCACATGGCCCTCGACCAGGATCGAGAACAGGTTCGAAGCAGCGACCGTCAAACGCCCTTCAGAACACGATCAAGTGCCGCCCGGCCTGCAGGTCCCCAGTGAGGCTTGCCGCCGGGGAGGCCCCGATCTCCGTTCTGCCCCATGAGCATCAGGAAGAGGCTCTTCATGGCGGCCAGCCCGCGGGCGCGCCGGATCGCCGCCTCATCTGCGTGCGTGTACGTGTCGAAGAACCGTGAGGCCGTGCCCGCGGGTAGCAGCACCCATGCGGCGGCGAGGTCCCACGCCGGGTCGCCGGCGAACATGTCACCGAAGTCGACGATGCCCGAGAGCGTTCCGTCCGAGACGACGACGTTCGCGGGATGGAGGTCGCCGTGCACCCACACCGGCGGGCCCTCCCACGCGTGAGCCGCAACGGCGTCGTCCCAGACGGCCCGGACGTCGGCAGCGATGTCGTCGGGAGCAACGGCCTGGAGGAAGTTCTCGAAGCCGCCTGTGCAGTTCCGGGGATGGGCTCCGCGGTCTGTGGCGATCGGTGCCTCGGTAGGTGCCTCCACATGGAGCGCCTGGAGGAAGCTCGCCAGCGTGTCGGCCGCATGGGCGCCGCGGCTGATCGTGACGTGGTCCAGCGGCTCGCCGGGAACCCACGTCATCACGGTCCAGTGCTTGGGGAAGCGCTCGGACGGCTCGCCGAACCGCACCGGGGTCGGCACCGGGAGCGGCAGGCGCGGGGCCAACACGGGTAGCCACCGCCGCTCCTTGAGCTGGAGCTCCGGAGTTGGGTCCATGCGCTGCATGCGCACGGCCAACTCGTCCCCCAGGCGCCACATTTGGTTGCCCCAACCGCCCGCCACCTCGCGGATGGTCAGCCCTGCAAGGTCTGGATGTTGCTCCTGCAGCAGGTCGCGGACCAGGTCTGCGGTGATCTCGATCTCGGAGTCGGTCACGCGAAGTCAGTGTACTGACGCAGCAGGCGCAGTGGCGGAGCGGAGGCTTTGCGACGGAACGGCCCCAAAGTGCAGAGAAGCCAGTAGCCGGGATCCAAAAAGTGACGCGAGCGTTGATGAGCAAGACACTGGCGCCGTTCGACAGATACCCGGTAAGCCTCGGGACATCGATCGAGCAGCTGGCCTCGGCGGACAACACTGCGAACAGCAGTGCGTGCAGCGGGGTCTTGGGCGGATTTGTTCTACTGGGGACATGGTTGTAGACGAGTTCCGCGAGCTGCTGGAACAGCACGTTCGACCGGACGGGACCACGGCGATCGAAGGCGTTCGGATCTGCCAAGCCGCTCCGAGTGGTACGCCGGAGACCGGGATGTCGGGCACGGTGCTCGCCGTCATCGCTCAAGGACGAAAGCGACTGGCTCTGGGTGAGCTGATCTACGAATACGGGGTGGGCCAATACCTGATCGCCTCCGTCGATCTTCCGGTGACCGGGCATTTTCTCGGTGAGATGCCGGGCGTCCCTTCGCTCGGGTTCGGGATGACGCTCGAACCCGCCGAGATCGCCGAAATGCTGCTCACGAGTGGGCCCGTGGAGTTGCCGCCGTACGCAGAAGCCGCCCGACCGGGTATCGCTGTGAGCGACGCGCCGGTCGAACTGATGGAAGCGATCGTGCGGCTGTTGCGGCTGCTGGACCGGCCCCAGGACCGGGCGGCGCTCGCCCCACTGGTCAAACGCGAAATCGTGTGGCGTCTGATCACCGGCGACCAAGGCGACGCGGTACGCCAACTCGGTCTCGCCGACAGCGGGTTGTCCCACATCCGACGAGCGGTCCGCTGGATCCGGGAGAACTACGTCCGATCATTCCGCGTCGAGGACCTTGCTCGACTCGCGGGGATGAGCGTGTCCGCGTTCCACCGGAACTTCCGGGAGGTGACCGCGATGACACCCGTCCAGTTCCAGAAACACATCCGGCTGCAAGAGGCGCGGCTACTGCTGGCGCACCATCCCAAGGACGTCACCGCTGTGAGCTACCAGGTCGGCTACAAGAATCCCTCCCAGTTCAGCCGGGAGTACCGGCGCCATTTCGGCGCCCCGCCGAGGGTGGACGCGATGCGACTGAAGGGAGGAGAGACCCCCGGGTCAGTCCAAGCACTGCCGTGACGATCCCTTCCGTGCTGGAGAATTGTGCAAGTAAGCAAGAGGATCTCGTTGGCCATCCGACCGGAGCGCTGCTGTGCTGGAGGTGCTGGATCAAGCCACTACGGAGAGAACCGCCATGCACGCTGAAGCCAGGCAGAGCGCACATCAAGACCGCGGCTACGATTATGTCGAGGTTGTGCGTGCCCTCGACATCGGACCGAATTCGGGCAGGGCAGAGCGGACGATCGACATCACGACCACGGGTCGGTGGAGCGGACAGCTCCGACGGATCGAGATCTGGTTCCACCACGTCGACGGCCGCTGGTATCTCACGGGCATGCCCGCAGCTCGCAGCTGGTACGCCAACGTGCTCGCCAACCCACGGTTCACCGTCCACCTCAAACACGGAGTCCAAGCCGACCTGCTGGCGACCGCACTGCCGGTCGACGCGCCGACACGACGACGCGTGATCACCGAGGTGCTCGCACTGCAGAACCGAAGTGATCTCGGCACTCAGCATGCCGGCCGCCAGATTCTCGAAGTGTGGCTGGCGCGGAGCCCGCTGGTCGAGATCGTGTTCGACGACGAAAGACTACGCGCGTTATCAGCGACGGATCGCCCTTGAGCGCGACCCTTCCGGCAACGAGTACCGGGCTTGGTCGCCCGGCAGATCCGCACGGGCGGCCTCGACGGCACCGGGCCCATTTCGAACAAAGATAATTTCGCAACAATTCGCGACGATCTTACCGGATTAAAGCCGGTGATACTATTTTGCCGGAATTTCCGGAAAGCGCGAGCGGTTCCGGTCAGGACTTATGCCGCGACGATTGTAGCTTCACGGTCCATTTTAGCAGGGAGAATCATGAAGTACCGCACACTGGGCCGTACCGGAATCCAGGTCAGCACCTACTGTCTGGGCACCATGATGTTCGGGTCCATGGGAAACTCGGACCACGACGAGTCGATCCGGATCATCCACAAGGCGCTGGACGCCGGGATCAACTTCGTCGACACCGCTGACGTGTACTCCCTCGGGGAATCCGAAGAGATCGTCGGAAAGGCGCTCAAGGGTCGCCGCGACGACATCGTGCTCGCCAGCAAGGCGAGCCTGCCGATGAGCGACGATCCCAACCACCGGGGAAATTCCCGACGCTGGCTCACGACCGCGGTCGAGAACTCCCTGCGCCGCCTGCAGACCGACCACCTCGACCTGTATCAGATCCACCGCCCCGACCCCACGACCGACCTCGAGGAAACGCTGTCGACGCTGTCCGACCTGATTCGCGGCGGCAAGGTCCGCGCCATCGGCACGTCATCCTTTCTCGGCTCGGACATCGTCGAGGCGCAATGGGTCGCCGAACGCCGTGGCCTGGAGCGCTTCCGGACCGAGCAACCGCCATACTCGATCATCAACCGCAGTATCGAACGCGAAGTGCTGCCGGTCTGCCGTCAGTACGGCATGGGAACGCTGGTCTGGAGCCCGTTGGGCCAGGGCCTGCTCACCGGGCGGTTCCGCAAAGGCCGGCAGTCCGACAGCCACCGGTCCAGCTTCATGCCGGACCACTTCGAGGCCGACCGCAAGCTCGACGTCGTCGAACAGCTGATCCCGCTCGCCGACAAGGCAGGCCTGCCGATGACCCACCTCGCGATGGCTTTCGCGGTCGCGCATCCCGGCGTCACCTCGGCGATCATCGGACCACGCACCATGGAGCAGCTCGACGACCTGCTGGCCGGTGCTGACGTCACCCTGGACGACGACATCCTCGATCGGATCGACGCGATCGCCCCGCCCGGCACTGACGCCGGACCCAACGAGGTCGCCTACGCACCGCCGGCCGTCACGACCGTCAGCCTGCGTCGCCGACCGGCCGACGAACGGTCCGCCGCCTGACCAACGTCGCAGTGGAGACCTTCTTAACTGATACTGGACCGCACAGCGCAGCCTCCAAGCGGATCAGGGAAGGTCTCCACAGGGCGGCAAGAGAGTGCTGATCATCGCTTGGATGGCTGTCAGCCGTCTCCGACGCGGCGGGGGAAGGCACGGCCGAGGACGCACGATCGCTGATCCGACCGAGATCGCCTAGTGCGTCTGCTGCGGACCCCGCCGGTCCACGCTGCCGGACCTGGCCTGGATCGCCGAGGCCCGCTGGCGGATCGAAGACGCACTCAGGTCGGTCCTCAAACAGTTGAGCGGCCCTCGTCAACTTCGCCGCATGCCAGGAGCGGGAGAAGCGGCCCAACTGGCGCAGGCAGCGACTCGCCAGTTCAAGGGCGCCCGGAGACCCGGCAGACGGGCCCGGTGACCCGGGGTCTGGGAACCTCCGGGCCCGCAATGCGCGACGCTACGTGGGTGCGGTGCGCCGCGGATAGCACCTAAGGGTGGAGATCCTGGATGTTCACGTTGCCGCCCGTGCGTTGCGTGGCGCAGGGCGAGGTGTCAACGACACACAGTCCGGCTTGTAGACAACACGTCGTGCCAGTCGGTCAGGCCTGGATCAGCGTCGTTAAGTACAACTTGAGCCGAATCAACTCAATTTTCTTGCCCGACCCGAAGAACCTCTGCCACGGTGGCTTCCGTGGCGAACGAGGGGGTGGCCACCCGCCGCGGTGGCCTGCTGCGTACGAGGGACTTCCGGCGGCTGTGGCTCGCCGACGCGCTGAGCCAGGTCGGCAGCCGCATCGACTTCCTGGCCGTTCCGTTGCTGGCCACGACCGTGTTGTCGGCTTCGGTGGTCGAGGTGTCACTGCTGAGAACACTCGCGACGCTGCCCTACCTGGTGCTCGGGCTGCAGGTCGGCGCGTGGTGCGACCGGATCCGGCAGCGGCCCGTGCTGGTGGCCGCCGACCTCGGCCGCGTGGTGCTGATCGGATCGATCCCGGTCGCGGCGGTGGCGCAGGTGCTCACGCTCTGGCACCTCTTCGTGGTCGTCCTGCTCGCGGGCGTACTCGGGGTGTTCTTCGACGTCGCGCACCAGACGTACGTGCCGCACCTCGTCGCGCGCGCCGACCTGCCCGAGGCCAACGCGCGGCTGCAGACGAACGCATCCGTCGCCGCGGTCGCGGGCCCAAGCCTGGCCGGCGTGGTGATCCAGTACCTCGGCTACCCGGGCGCGATGGCCGCCGACGCCGCGTCCTACCTGTGGTCGGCCCTGTGGCTGCGCCGCATCGAAACGCCGGACCCGACCGGCGAACGGTCCGGCCGCAGCCTCCACCAAGAGATCGCCGAAGGGCTGAAAGCCGTGCTCGGCGACGCGATCATCCGCGCCATCACCTTGCACGGCACGGTGTCGTGCCTGTTCCAGTCGATGTTCATGGCCATCAGCGTTGTGTTCCTCAGCCGTGACCTCGGGCTGTCGCCGGTTGCGATCGGGTTGCTCAGCACGGTTTCCCTCACCGGCGCGTTGGTGGCGAGCGCCGTCGCGAGACCGCTCGAGCGGCGGGTCGGGGCGGCGCGGGCGCTGAACGCGGCGGCCGTCGTCTACGGGGGCTCGTTCCTGCTCTACGCGTTCACCACGCCCGGCTGGGGTTTGGCCTGGTACGTCGCCGGCGGGGTAGGCGCTGGGTTCGGGATCATCCTCATCAACGTCTACGCCGTGAGCTTCCGCCAGGCCGCCACCCCGCGCAGGCTGCTCGGCCGCGTCAACTCGGTGTCGACGACGTTGATCCGCGGCATGGCGCCCCTCGGCAGCCTGGCCGGCGGCGTGCTTGCCGACGTGACGAACATGCGGACCACGCTGTACGTCGTCGGCGTCGGACTGCTGCTGTCGACGGCGATCCTGCTCGCGTCGCCGCTGCGGCGGCTCAGGGACCTGCCGGAGTGACGTGCGGAGGCGCCGTCGGTGCCCGCCAAGTGGGATCTCAGCCTGACCGCCGTGAACCAGGACCTGTTGCGGGTCGGCCGAATCCGCCCGTCGATGCCGGACACGCCCAGTTGGGCGAAACTGCTGCCTGCCGCGATCAGGTGTTCCGCGTATCCCCAGGCCAGCGTCAGAACTACGGACTGGCGGTCAGGTGTTCTTGTGTCATGCCAGAACGACGGGAGCCGCCGGCTGGCACACCATCAAGGCGGCCATCCCGCATCTGCGGGCGCGTAAGGGCGGTTCCATCATCCTGACCGGCTCGACCGGCGGCCAGCGCGCGAT
>NZ_JBEXHL010000056.1:0-40192 GCF_040607795.1 Amycolatopsis sp. NPDC005232
GCGTGGGTGCCGTGGTTGCGGTAGGTGGCGTTGGGGGTGTCGCCGCCGCTGTAGCCGACGCGCGTGGACACGACGCCGGGCTGGTGGCGGAACAGCTCCTCCATGCCCCAGAAACATCCGCCGGCGAGGATCGCCTTTTCGGTCGTCACGTCGTCTCCCTACTTGTCGGTGTTGTCGGTGAAGAGGGCACGGAAGTCTCCATACCCCTCTTGCTCCAGGTCGTCGAGGTGGATGAACTTCAACGACGCGGAGTTGATGCAGTAGCGCAGGCCGCCCTGGTCGATCGGGCCGTCGTCGAAGACGTGGCCGAGGTGGCTGTCACCGTGCAGCGAACGGACCTCCGCCCGGATCATGCCGTGGCTGAAGTCGTTGCGCTCGACGACGTTCGTCGTCTTCTGGATCGGCTTGGTGAAGCTCGGCCACCCGGAGTGGCTCTCATACTTGTCGACCGACGCGAACAGCGGCTCGCCGGACACGACGTCCACGTAGATGCCGGGCTCGTGGTTGTCCCAGTATTCGTTCGCGAACGCCCGCTCGGTCCCGTCCTGCTGGGTCACGCGGTACTGCTCCGGGGTCAGCCGGGACACGGCTTCCGGGTTCTTGTTGTACTGGGTCTGCTGGGACACAGCTCTCCCTTCGCGGCCTCTCGGCTCGGGCTGGGGAACCAGGTGAAACGCACCTGAACGTACAGCTATACAGACACCGTACGGGCGCTTTCTATTCCCTCGGACGGCCGATTGCGCCCCCGTCCGACTTCTGTAAGAACTCGGTCTCCACCAGCAGATCGAGCAGGGTCCGCAGCGCCCGGCCGGGCACCTTTTCACCGTGGCTCACGACCGAGAGCGGCCACGTGAGCCCGGCGTCGTCCAGCGGCACCACGGCGGTGCCGGGCGCGGTCAGCGGGACGAGGTCCGGGACCACGGCGACGCCCAGCCCAGCGGCCACGTACAGGGGCATCACGCGGAGGTCGGCGACCTCCACGGGGATCCGGCGCGCAACGCCGAGTGACTCGCAGGCCCGGTCGATGGCGATGCGGTTGCCGAAGCCGCGCGGCGCGTCCACGAACCGCTCGCCGGCCAGGTCCCGCAACGAGATCGACGGCCGGCCGGCGAGCGGGTGCGCGGCCGGGAGCACGGCGAAGTAGGGGACCGTGACGATCGTGCGCACGGTCAGGCCCGGCAGCTCGCTCTCGGGCAGGCCGAGCAGCGCGAGGTCGAGCCGGCCGTGGCGCACGTCCTCGGCCAGGCCGGTCGAGCCCGTCACCGACACCGTGAGGTGCAAGTCGACCAGCGGGTGCCGGTCGTGGAACGTGCCGAGCAGCGCGGGCAGGTCGAGGGCGCCGACGCTGGTGAGCGTGCCCACCCGCAGGCTCCCACGCAGGCCGGCCGAGGCCTCCTGCACCACCTCGCGGGCGCGCTCCACGGCGTCGAGCGCGGCCTTCGCCTCCGGCAGGAACAACGCGCCCGAGGCCGACAGCGCGACCCTGCGCGTCGAGCGGTCGAACAACGTCGTACCCAGCTCCGTCTCCAGCGTGCGGATCGTGGCCGACACCGTGGACTGGACGGCGAACAACCGCTGGGCCGCGCGCGTGAAGCTGAGCTCCTCGGCCACGGCCACGAAGTACTCGAGCTGACGGGTCTCCACGGCGTGAATTATCGCATTGAGCGATAACTGTCGACAGGACTTTTCGTTGGACGGAATGAGTCGCCGAGCGGATGGTTGAAGGCACAAGGATCTTCCGGGGAAGGCAGCCATGCTCCACACCGTTTCGCCCGTCACCGCACGCACAGTCCGCCCGAGGCTCACCCATGACTGGGGCTTCCGCGTGATCGCCCTCGCGTTCGCCGCGTCGCTCGCGTTCTCCACCGTGCCGACGCCGCTGTACGCGATTTACCAGCGCCAGGACGGGTTCCCGACGTTCGTGGTCACCCTCGTCTTCGTCGCCTACGCGGTGGGCGTGATGACGAGCCTCTACCTCGCCGGCCACGTGAGCGACTGGCTCGGCCGGCGCCGCGTGATCGTCGCCGCCACCCTCGCCGAAGCGTTGGCGGCCGCGTTGTTCCTGTCGTCGCAGGAGGTGCCGGTGCTCCTGCTGGCCCGGCTGATCAGCGGCGCCGGCATCGGGGCGCTCACCGCCACGGCCACCGCGCACCTGTCGGAGCTGCGCGCCGTCGCGCGGCCCGGTGAACACGCCGGCCGCGCCGCGCTGATCGCGAGCGTGGTGAACCTCGGCGGGCTCGGCCTCGGCCCGCTCGTCGGCGGGTTCTTCGCGAAATACGCGACGAGCCCGCTCACCACGCCGTTCGCGGTGTTCCTGGTGGTGCTGCTCGCGGCCGCGGTCGCCGTGGCGCTGGTGCCCGAGACCGTCGAGCCGTGGGACGAGCCGCCCGCGTACCGGCCGCAGCGGCTTTCGCTGCCGGCCGACACGAAGCCGACGTTCTTCGGCGCGGCCATCGCGGTGTTCGCCTCGTTCGCGATCACGGGACTGTTCGCGGCCCTGGCGCCGACGCTGCTCGCCCAGGGCCTGCACCAAAGCGGCCGGCTGCTCGCCGGGATCGCGGCGGCGTCACTGCTGGTCGCCGCCGCGCTCGGGCAGATCGTCTTCGCACGGCTCACTCTCGCGCGCCAGCTGCGGCTCGGCTTCACGCTGATGGCCGTGGGACTGGTGGTGCTGCCGGTCGCCGCGCTGCTGCCTTCGCTGTGGCTGTTCTTCGCCGGCAGCCTGCTGGCCGGCACGGGCATGGGGCTCGGATTCCGCGCGTCGGTGACCACCGTGGCCACGCTGGCCGGTCCGCGCTCGCGCGGGCAGGTGCTGGCGGCGCTGTTCCTCGCGGCCTACGCGGGCCTCGTCGTGCCGGTGCTCGCCGTCGGGCTGGCGCTGGTGTGGGTGTCGAGCCCGATGGCGCTGCTGGGCTTCTCCGTGGCCGAGCTCCTGCTGCTCGCCTGGTCGGCGAACCGCATCCTGCGGCCCGCTACCCGGCCGTTTCGAGCCGCCAGCTGAGCGTCACCGTGGTGCCGTCCGGGCGCTGCAGGCACTCGCTTTCGTGCGCCAGGCCCCGCATCAACGGCAGGCCGCGGCCGCGCAGGCCGTTGGTCGAGCGGGGCGGCAGCCAGCGGCCGTAGTCGGTGACGATCACGGTGACGGTTTTGCCCACGCAGGTCGCGAGGACGTCGAGGACGCCGGTTTCCCGGCCCTCGTAGGCGTGTTCGGCGGAGTTGGCCATGGCCTCGTAGCTCGCCATCACCACGTCTTCCTGCTGCGTGGTGCTCATGCCGAGCCCCGCGACCCAGCCGGCGAGGGCACGGCGCAGGCCGATCAGCGGCTCCGGCGCGGCGGTGACGCGGCGGCGGAACTCCGGCGTCAGGCGATCCTCGGTCGCGCGCCCCGTCACACCGCACCTCCGTCGCGGCGGCGCACGTGGATCAGGGCGATGTCGTCGTCGTGGCTGCCGCCGGTGAGGTCGTGGATCAGGTGGTCCCACGCGGTTTCCGCGTCGGAGCCGTCATGCAGGCCGTCGTGCAGGCCGTCATGCAGGCCACCGAGCGCGGCGAGCAGTGCGGCGATGCCGACGGTGAGGTCGCGGGTGCGGCTCTCGACCAGACCGTCGGTGTAGAGCACGAGGTCGGTGCCGGGCGGGAAAGCCACCTGCTCCTGCGGGAACTCCGCGCCGACGCCGAGCGGCTGGGCCAGCGCCTCGCCGATCTGCTGGGGTGTGCCGTCGGCGTGGACGAGCACGGCGGGCAGGTGCCCGGCGTTCGCGTACGTCAGCGAGTGGTCCGCGGGCTCGTGCACGGCGTAGAAACAAGTCACGAAACTCGGCTCGGCGAACCGGCCGGTGAGCTGCGAGACGTTGCGCAGGACCTCCGACGGCGGCAGCTCCAGCAGCGCGTACGAGCGGATCGCGGTGCGGACCTGGCCCATCACGGTGGCGGCGGTGACACCGTGGCCGACCACGTCGCCGATCACGAACGCGGTGGCGCCCGAGCCCAGGCGGAGTACGTCGAACCAGTCGCCGCCGACCTTGCTGCCGGTGGCGGCCGGCAGGTAGCGCGTGACGAGGTCGAGGCCCGGGATCCGCGGCGCGGCGGGCACCATGCTGCGCGAGAGCTCGGCGGCGAGGGTGCGCTCGCGATCGAAGAGGCGGGCGTTGTCCAACGCGATGGCGGCGTACCCCGCGATGCCTTCGGCGAGGTACTCGTGGCGCTCGGTGAACCGGCCGGTTTCGGGGTGTCCGAAGAAGAACCCGCCGAGCACCTCGCCGCTGGTGGGGCTGACGACCGATACGGCGAGATGGCTGCGCACGGGCAGGTGCCCTTCGGGCATGCCGTGGTAGGGCGCGTCGTGGCCGAACCGCGGGTCGGCCGTGATGTCCGCGCTGCGGACGGTGCCGGTGCCGTCGAACGTCGGGCCGAACACGGCGGTGTTGCGAGGCATGGGGAAGCGGGAGAACGCTTCACGCGGCACGCCGGAGAGGGTGTAGAGCGTGTACGACTCGCCGAACTGGTCGACGAGGTTGTAGAAGAACGCGCCGAAGGCGGCCCCCGTCGCGCCGGTGGCGGCGTCGGTCGCTTCCTGGACCACGACGTCGAGGTCGAGCTGGGCGGTGAGCCGGCGGCCGATGGAGTGCAGGGCGTCGACGACGCCGGCCTCGGCGCGCAGCCGGCTGACGGTGCCGGTGAGCTCGGCCGTCGCGGCGTCGACCCCGGCCGCGGTCGGTGCGAGGCGGGCGCCTTCGGGAGCGTCGGTGTGCAGCAGCACGGTGGCGTCCTCGTCGGTGACGACCACGGCGCCCGTCACGCGTTGAGCCGGGACGAGCTGGGCCACGGTCGCGGCGTCGGGGACCACGATCCGGCCCCGGCCCCGGTAGTCCGCGGCGTCGAGCCGGCGGATCCGCACGGCCACGGGCCGGCCCTCGGCGTCGACGAACGCCTTGCGCACGGCCGCGGCCACGGGCCCGAGGCCGTCGGCGGTGGTCATGCGCCCGCCAGCGCGGCGGGCATCGACGGGAACACGGCGAGCTCGTCGGTCAGGCGGGTCAGCTCCAGCGGCCGCAGCGTGAGCCGGCTGCTCGCGACCACGCGCACGTCGGCGGGTTCGGCCTGCCGGTGGGCCCACACGAGCACCGCCATCCCCGCCGAAGCCAGGAAGTCGACCGCGCTGAGGTCGATCACGAGCACCGGCGCCCCCGTGCGCGCGGCGCGGTCCACGAGCCGGCGCAGCTTGGGGGCGAGCGCGAGGTCGAGGGCGCCGCTCACGGCCAGCACCGTGGCGCCGTCGTCCTCACTCAGCGCGACGGCGCCGCCCGTGGTTTCCACCCGGCCCGCGTCGTCGCCGGGGGCACCGGACTCAGCCATGCGCAAATAATGCCAAGCCGGCGTCCGTCGCGCCCGGCCGTACCCCGTTCGGTGCAGTGCCGGGCCCTCTCTGGGCCGCCGACCGGTTCGGTGACCGAATGATCAGGCGTCGTTCAGCGCCCTGGCGAAGGCGGTGTGCACGCGCAGGTACTGGCGCAGCGGAAGGGCGTCGCCGGGCGTGGGGGAGGCCAGCCGGCGGGTAGCCCACGTGTTCCAGGTGAGGTGCGCTTGGGCGACCGACAGCCGCGCGGCCGCGGCGACCTCGGCAGGGCTTTCACCGGCGAGAACGGCTTCGTGCATGAGAACGGGGCTGCTGCGCCGGATCCACTCCTGCAGCGAAGCCATGGCCGCGAGGCGGTGGAGCTGGGAGCCGGATTCCCCGTTGTCGGTATTCGTGTCCGGGGCGGTCGTGTGCACGCCGGTGAGGTCCGGCGCGGTGGCGCCCGGCGCGCCTGCGTCCGGTGCGGGCGCGGCCGGAGCCGGTGCCGCACGCGGGAATTCGGAGCGTCCGGCGAGTTTCGCGGGCGCCTTTTCGGTGATCTCGGGGGTGAGTGAGGTCGTCATGGCGATTCTCCCTGGTCGGGCGGTCAGCCACACCGCGATCGTGGCCGCGCCGGTCGGCACGGGCGGCGTCCCACGGCTACCCTCTCACTCTTTGGTTCAATCCTTCGTTTTGTGAGACCGCGATCTCACTCGTTCGGGGGCGATTTCCGTTGGGGCGCTTCACATCCCGGGACGCGCGAGCGCCGCCGGGCGGGACCCGGCGGCGCTCGTTCACCCGCGTGTCAGTCTTTGTTCTTCAGTCCGTCGACCGCGTCCTTGACCTTCTCGCCGGCCTGCTTGAGGGCACCCTTGGCCTGGTCCGCCTTGCCTTCGGCCTGCCACTGCTCGTTTCCGGTGGCGTTTCCGAGCGCTTCTTTGGCGCGGCCCTTCAATTCATCGGCCTTGTTCTGCATTTTGTCGTTCACGACCGCTCCTTTCGCGAAGGACGGATGGTTACCCGTTTTCCGGCGGTTCAAACAAGCGTCCCGGTGGCCAAGTGGCTCAGTACCAGTGCGCGCGGCCACCGACCCTGCGGCCGGTTCCGCCCAGGATGGCCAGGACCGCACCGATGACCAGCAGGACGATGCCGATCGTCCACAGGATCGAGATGCCGGTGATGAAACCGACGACGAGCAGGATGACTCCGAGCACGATCATGGATTCTCCAGCTGTTCCGTAATGGGGACCGATGGTTTCGGAGTACCCGGCCGGGCGATCTCGCAAACACTTTTGGGCCCGGTCCGGTGTGGACGTACCAGTGGTCTGATCCGGTGGTCGTATCGGCGGAACCGGTTCCGCCGAGTTCATTCGGTCACCGAAGGAATATGCGCACAGGTGGGCGAAGCCGCGGTTTTGTACCGCCTTTGCCGGGGCCGACCAGGATGTGAAACCGCTTTGCGGCGGGGTGCGAGCGGCCTAGCTTTTGAGCCCGACAGATCGATTTCTCACCGAATGAGGGGAGCCGGTGCGTGGCCTCGGGCGAACTCGCGACGACGGCGCCGGTCGGGCTCGGCTGGCTCGCCGTGCGGATCGGCGAACGCACGGCGCGCGGCATCGCGGGCGCCGTGTCGGGCCTCATCCGCGACGGTGAGGTATTGCCCGGCACGCGGCTGCCGACCGTGCGCGCGCTCGCCGCCGAGCTGTCGGTGAGTCCCACGACGATCGCGGAGGCGTGGGCGCAGCTGCGCGCGGCCGGGCTGATCGGCACCGGCCGCCGGCGCGGCACGACCGTGCTGGCGCCGCCCGCCGGGCTCCCGCCCGCGCGGATGTTCCCGGGCTGGCAGTCGGTGGATCTGGAGCACGGCTCACCCGATCCCGCGCTGCTGCCGCCGCTGGAGGACGCGGTGGCCGCCGGGGTGCGGTCGGAGCGGCCGGCGGTGAAGGAACCGATCAGCTCCCGGCTGCGGGCGGCGGTGAAGCCGGAGTGGCCGTTCGCGGCGGAGGCGTGGACAGTCGCCGCCGGTGGTCAGGAAGGTGTGGCGTTGGCGTGCCGGGCGGTGGCCCGGCCCGGCGACGTGGTCGCGGTCGAGGAACCGACCGCGCCGTGGCTGCTGCGGCACCTGCGCGCGGCGCGCATCCACGTGGTTCCGGTGCGCTGCGACGAAGCCGGCCCGCGTGCCGACGCGCTCGAAGCCGCGCTGGCGCACCGGCCCGTCGCGTTCGTCTACCAGCCGCGCGCGCAGAACCCGCTGGGCCACACCGTGTCCGCCGCTCGCGTCGCCGAGCTCGCCGCCGTGCTCGCGCGTACCGACACCGCCGTGATCGAGGCCGACGACTTCGGCCCGCTCGCCGCCTCGGCGGGAGCGAGCCTGGGCACGCACCTGCCCGGGCAGGTGCTGCTGGTGCGGTCTTATTGCACGGCCTTCGGCACCGAGCTGCGCAGCTGCGTGCTCGGCGGCTCGGCCGCGCTCGTGGAGCGGGTGCGCGCGCACCGGGCGTTCGGCACCGCGTGGTCCAGCCGGGTGCTGCAGGACGCGCAGGCGTTCCTGCTCACCGACACCGCCACGGACGCGCTGGTCCACCGCGCGCGCCGGCGCTACGCCGGTCGCCGGGCGGTGCTCGCCGAGGCGCTGCGCGACCACGGCCTCGACGTGGCCGTCGGCGACGGGCTGACGCTGTGGGTGCCGGTGCCCGAAGAGACCCGCACCTTGGTCACGCTGGCCGCGCACGGCGTCTCCGTCGGCGCGGGCAGCCGGTGTTTCACCGGCCGCTCCGGCGCGCCGCACATCCGCGTCGCCGTGGGCCAGCTCCCCGACGACCCGGCCCCGGTCGCCGACCTGGCGGGGATGATCGCGCGGGCGGCCGGTGTCCGGTCCCGCCGCAGTGCCTGAGCCGTCAGACGGCCTCGAAGTGCTCCACCCGCGGCTGCGCGGCGAGGTAGGGCCCGAGCAGCGCGCCGTACGCCGCGTAGCGGTCGGTGCCCCGGAAGTGCTCGAGGTGGTGCTGCTTCGACTCCCACTCGACGACGCCGACGAAGCGGTCCGGGCTCTCTTCACTGCGCATCATCCGCGCACTGCGGCAACCGGGCGTGGTCGCGAGCAGCTCGTGGGCTTTCGCGTACGCGGCGGCGAATTCGTCGCCGGCGCCCGGTTTCACGTCGACGATCGCGATTTCGGTGATCACCCCTGCCGTTCTACTCCGGACTCGCGATCACCGGTACTGCCGTGATCGATCGGAGGGACCAGTACCTCCGCCGCTTCCGGCGCGCGGGCCGGATGGGCAGGGTGGCGCGCATGATCCGTCTCCACCTGTCCCGGCGGGCCCGCCGCGGGACGATCTCGCTCGCCGTCGCGCTCGTGCTGGCGGCGGAGCGGGTGCTGGGCTGAGGCGTGCGTTCGCCCTCCGCGAGACCGGTGGTGGCGCCGGGGCGGGCGCGCCAGGGTGAGGGCATGAGACTTCTCGTGCTGGGTGGGACGGTGTTCGTCGGACGGGCCGTCGCGGTGGAGGCGCTGCGACGGGGCCACGAGGTCGTGTGCGCGGCGCGCGGCGAGTCGGGGACGGTGCCCGGCGGCGCGCGGCTGATCAAGGTGGACCGGGACGATCCGGACGGATTGGCTTCGCTGCGCGATTTCGACGCCGTGGTGGACGTGGCGCCGATGTCGTTCCCGTGGGTACAGCGGGCGCTGGCGGCCCTGGCGGACCGCGTGGCGCACTGGACGTTCGTCTCGACGATCAACGTCTACACCGACGAGGCGACGCCCGGCCAGACCCCGGCGACCGGCCCGCTCGTGGACCCGCTGCCGCGCCACGCGACCCGCGACGACCTGACCGCGGAAGGCGGCACCGGGCTGTACGGCGGCATCAAGGTGGCCAGCGAGAACGCCGTGCGCGCCGCGCTGGGGGAGCGCGCCTTCGTGGTGCGGCCCGGCCTGATCACCGGCCCCGGCGACGGCAGCGACCGCTTCGGCTACTGGCCCGGCCGCTTCGCCCGCGGCGGGCGCGTGCTCGTGCCCGCCTCCGACCGGCTCGCGCAGTACATCGACGTGCGCGACCTCGCGGCCTGGATCGTCACCGCGTTCGAGACCGGGCTGGGCGGCACCTTCGACGGGATCGGCCCCGCGGCCGACCTGGGCAAGCTGCTCGCGGACATCGCCGCGGCGGTCGGGACCGACGTCGAGTTCGTGCCCGCCACGGATACCCAGCTGGAATCCGCCGGCGTCGCCCCGTGGTCCGGTCCACGCTCCCTGCCGCTGTGGCTCCCACCCACCTACGCCGGCCTCGCCTCCCACGACCCGGCCCCGTCACTGGCGGCGGGCTTGGACGTCCGCCCCCTCGCCGACGCCGTCGCGGGCGCCCTGGCGCGCGAACGCGAGCTGGGCCTGGACCGCGACCGGCGCTCGGGCCTGTCGGCGGCCGAAGAGGCGGAGGTGCTGGCGGGGTTGTGATCAAGTGAGATCTGGGGGAGTGGGCAGCTGCGGTCGGTCCGCGGGCAGCCGCTCCACCGCCGGGCACGCGGCGAGGCGCTGGGACGGTTCGCGGCGAGTCACCTGGCGACTTCGCCGGCGGGCGCGGCAAACCCGCGGGCGCGCTTGCGAGGCGCTGGTGAGCCGGGTCAGCTTGCGGCGAGCCACTTCGCCGTGCCCGGGCGGCCCGGGACCCAGCAGCCGCGCGCGGCGGCGGGGGTGGTTTCGTCCGGGAGGGCGAGGAGGTCGGCCAGCACGCGGGTGGCGGGGCCGCTCGTGCGCCACAGCCAGGTGCTCGGCGTGAAAACGTTTTCCTCGTCCGCCGGCATGCGGGTGGCGGTGGCGTCGTCCTCGGCGTCGAGGCGGACGACGTCCACGACGTCGCCGTGGACGCGGACGCCGACGACCGCGAGAACGGCGCCGGTGGCGTCGCTCGGGTGCACGAACTGGTAGCCGCGGGCGATGAGGGCGCGCAGGCCGGATTCGACGTCACAGGGTGGCCGGGCCGCTCGGTGGTGGTTCATCGTCCCGCCTTCCGTTGCCAGCTCGGGAATCTGCACGTGCATCCGCGCTGGCGCGGACGTTAGCACGACCTCCCCCAAGGTAGGACAGACACACTTCTCTTTTCGGTCCCGTCTGCGCGCTTCTGTAGAAGATGGAGCACCGTGCGAAAAGGGTCGTTCGTACCACGGCTTGGTGGTCGACCGGGCAATGGCGACACGGGCGTGACGAATCTCCCTCACCATGTCAAGTGACGTTCACGAGGCGGACGCCACCACGACCGGGTGGTGATCCTGTTGGCCAAGTGGCAACCGGCGCTAGCATCGACTACCCCGCGAAGCACGGGGGACGGACCGCCGAGCCGAGCGGTCACGGTGCCGGTGTCCGCGCACCTCTGGGGTCGGTGATGGAACTGTTCGCGACGGTGGTCGCCGGTCTGCCGTTGGCAGGCGGGCCGCTCGCGGCGGCGCTGCTCGTGCTGCGCCGCCGCCCCGCCCTGCGCACAGCGCGCGCCCTGCGCACGCAGGCGCGGTTCGCGGAGGAGTTGCGCGCGGTCGCCGAGGTCCTGCCGCGCGTGCGGCCCGTGCCCATCGCCCCGCTGAAACAGGCCATCGTCGAACCCGGGCCGGCCGTCGGCTCGTGCCAGCCGTGCCGGGCGGCCGCCGTACCCCAGCCCCGGCGGCCACGGGCCCCGGTCGAACCCGCGGCACAGGCCTGCGCCGCCTGCACCCACTAACACCTCACACCACGAACGGCGCTCCGAACCACGCCGGCACCCCCGGCGAATACAGCACGTTCACCGGCTCGCCCGCCACCGCGACCCCGCCCAGCTCCACCGCCTTCACCACCGCACTCCTCCGTGCCCGCCACCCCGCCGCTCGCGCCCCCAATGCGGCATTGGTTGCGCTCAACGCACCGAACGCCACATTGGGTGCGTTGAGCGCACCGAACGCCACATTGGGGCGCTTTGGCCCGCCCGGCCGCCGGCCGCCGAACCAACTCGTCGCCCACCCAAGCCATGCGCCGCACCTCGCCAACCGCCGGCCGACAACGCAACCAAGCTTCGGGGTGCTCCCCCAACGCAAGCCGCCCCGCGAGGACGGCATCCCGAACACAACCCCAGCCCACCCGTCCGAAGTGGACGGTCGCCCGACGGCGTGACCCCGGCCACTGCCCGCCGGGACTTTTCCGTGCCCTCCTACTGTTACATCTGCTGCGGAAGCCGGAGGAACCCGGCGGCCGCCACGAGCAGGAAGGGGTGAGAACCGATGGCGAAGAGCGTTTTGCGCCCGGTGATCAAGCTGCGTTCCACCGCCGGCACGGGCTACACGTACGTGGTGACCAAGAACCGCCGCAACGACCCGGACCGGATGGTCCTGCGCAAGTACGACCCGGTCGTCCGCGAGCACGTGGACTTCCGCGAAGAGCGCTGACACCGAGCAAGACAAGGGGCTGAGGGTGGTCGCCATGACCACCCTCAGCCCCTTTTTCGGTGGCGCCGCTGAAGCAGCGGCACGCGAAGTCAGCCGCAGTGCCCCAGTGGCGCGTCGAACTTCACGGTGCCGACCGAGCCGCCCCACGTCACGCACTTGTCGGCCGCCGAAGCCGTGACCGGGCCGGCGAACCAGGAGAACGATCCGGAGTCCGTCTGCTTCGTCCCGCCCTGCACCTGCAGGTAGGCGGTGGTCTGCGACGGCGTGCCCGCGCCGGAGTTCTTCATCGTGCTCACGCAGTTCTTGCCGGTGGCCGCGTTGTAGGACAGGTATACCGTCCCCGCGGTGCCGAGCGAGCCCTGGTCGATCACGCCGTAGCCCGAGCCGCACGCGGGCGCGCCCAGGTCCGCGTCGGTGAACTTCGCCCAGCGGATCGCCGCGCTGGAGTTGCGCTGCGGGCCGCCCTCGAACAGGACCCCGGCCGAGCCGGTGCCGAGCGAGACGAGGTCGGAGTACGCCGCGTCCTGGCTCCACACCAGGAACCCGTCGGTGTCACCCTGCCAGCTGCCGCCCTCGTCGAACGACGAGCGGATGCGCAGCGCGTGGCGGTGGTCGCACACCGAGGGGCCGGCGAAGATCAGCCGGGTGTACGCGCCGCCGATGTCCGTGGCGCTCATCGCGACCGTGGACCCCTGCACGTCGGGCGTCTTCGCCAGGCCAGGCTCGGTCACGAACTTCTGGCTGAACGTCTGCCCGCCGTCGGAGCTGATCGCGTACGCGCGCTCGATGGTGGAGCACATCGTGCCCGCGTTGTTGCGCGCCGAGGCGTAGATCTTCCCGTCGGGCAGCTCGGTGAGGCTGATCTCCTGAGGGTTGAGGGTGCTGTTGTTCGTGCTCGCGTCGGTGGCGCCGCGGTGCCAGGTCGCGCCGCGGTCGTCGCTGTAGATGATCGAGCCGGTGTCGGGCGCGGAGCCGTTGACCTGGTAGCTCATGCCCGCGACGAGGCGCCCCTTGTGGGCACCGCGGGTGAGCACCGAAGCGTGCGACGGCCCGGTCGCGAGCCAGCCCGGCGCCGCCGTGAAGCCGAGCTGCGTGGTGAGCACCTGGGGCGCGGCCCACGTGGAGCCGTTGTCCTTGCTGATGCTCACGCGCGGAACGCGTCCGCAAGCGGCGTGCGGGGCGACGCACTGCATCACCGAGAGCAGCACCACGCGGCCGTTGGGCTCGTCCGCGGTCGGCGGCACGACGACGGGCGTGGGGTTTCCCTTCACGTCGCCGAAGCCCTGGATCACGATCTGCAGCGGGCCCCACGTGGAGCTGCCCTTGGCCTGGCGCTTCATGACCAGGTCGATGTCGCCGGTGTCGGCGCAGCTGTTCTTGCGGCCCTCGGCGAAAGCGAGCAGGTCGCCGTTGTTCGCCTTGACGATGGCGGGGATGCGGAAGCACGAGTAGCCGCCGGTGCCGGCCTGGTACACCACCGTGCTGGCCGCGTCGGCCGACGCGGCGGGGGTCGCGCCCGGCACCACGGCCGCCGCGGCGAACGCCGTCGCCCCGGCCACTGCCGTGAGCAGTCCTCGTGCGACACGTCTCAGATTCACTGTCGGTCTCCGTCCTGGGGGCCGTCCCCGCGATCGCGGGGCGGCTGCCGAAAGTGCTCCCAGGCTCCGGCGCGGTCGTACACACGCCGTACAACCGCACGCACAATCGCTTTTGTACCAAGGAGAACTGTTTGCCCGGCGGTGACCTGGCCGTGATCATCCCACGTCCTACCTACGGGACTGCTGTCCTGCCGGCAGGGCGCTCTCGCGGACCCGCGCCGTTGCGGGCGCTACGCTCAACAGGAGACGTGCCCGCAACCGGTGAGCGAGGGAGGAACCGGTGAGCGAACCCGGTGCCCCCGTCGGCGTCCGGTTCGAGCTGCTGGGACCGCTGCGCGCCTGGCGTGGTGGCCACGAGCTCGCGATCGGGTCGCCGGCGCAGAACTTGCTGCTGGCGGTGCTGCTCGCGCGCGCCGGCCAGCCGACCGGGGTCGACGAGCTCGTGGGCCTGCTGTGGGACGACCAGCCGCCGGCCAGCGCCGTGAACGTGATCCAGCGCTACGTCGGCGCCCTTCGCCGGCTCGTCGAGCCCGACCTGCCCGCGCGTTCGCCCGGTCACTGGCTCGTGCGCCACCCCGGCGGCTACGGCCTGCAGGTCGACGCCGTCTCCTCCGACCTCGTCGAGTTCCGCGCCCGCGTGCAGCGGGCGCGCCGCGCGGAGAACGCCGACGACGCGCTCGCCGAGTTCAACGCCGCCCTCGCGCTGTGGCGCGGCCCGTGCGCGGCCGGGCTGATGATGCCCGGGCGCGCCCGCGCGCTGCTGGCCGGCATCGACCAGGAGGGCCTGGCCACGGTCGTGGAGGCCGCCGACGTCGCCCATGCGGCCGGGCGCCCGTTGCAGCCGTTGCTGCTGCACCTGGAGCGGGCCGTGAAAGCCGATCCCTTCAACGAGACCGTGCACGCCCGGCTCATGCTCGCGCTCGACTCGGTCGGGCGCCGGGCCGCGGCGCTCGAGGTGTACCGCGAGATCCGCAAGCGGCTGGTCGACGAGCTCGGCGTCGAGCCCGGCGCAGAGCTCACGCGCATGCAGCACGACGTACTGGTGCAGCAGGCCGAGGAAGTGCCCGCGGTCCGCGCGCCGCAGGCCCGGCCCGTGGTGCGCCCGGCGCAGCTGCCGCCGGACCTGCCGACGTTCACCGGCCGCCGCGACCAGCTCACCCGGCTCGCCGGGTTGTTCGACTGCGCCGCCGAGCGACGGCGCGTCACCGTCGCGGTGATCGACGGGCTGGCCGGCACCGGAAAGACCTCGCTGGCCATCCACCTCGCGCACCAGGTCGCCGAGCGCTTCCCCGACGGGCAGCTCTACGTCAACATGCGCGGTTTCGACCCCACGGGTGCCACCGTCGACCCGGCCGACGCGCTGCGCGGGTTCCTCGACGTGCTCGGCATCGAGGCCACGCAGGCGCCCTCGGGTCTCGACGCGCGCAGCGGCCTCTACCGCAGCCTGCTCGCCGGGCGTCAGATGCTGGTGGTGCTCGACAACGTCCGCGACTCCGAGCAGGTCCGGCCGCTGCTGCCGGGCAGCGCCGGCTCGGCCGTGATCGTGACCAGCCGCAACCGCCTCAGCGCCCTGGTCGCCACCGAGGACGCCGACGTGCTGACGCTCGACACGCTCTCGTCGTCGGAAGCACGCGAGACGCTCGTGCGCCGGCTCGGCGAGGAGAAGGTGGCGGCCGAACCCGAGGCCGTGGAGGAGATCATCGAGCTGTGCGGCCGGCTGCCGCTCGCGTTGGCGATCGTCGCCGCGCGCGCCCGGACGCACCCGCAGTTCTCGCTCGCCGACATCACCGCGAAGCTGCGCGCCACCCAAGGGACGCTCGAGGCGTTTCGCGGCGACAGCGCGGGCGACGTGCGCACGGTGTTCTCCTGGTCCTACCGCGTGCTCGAACCCGGTGCGGCGCGGCTGTTCCGCTTGCTTTCGCTGCACCGCGGCGCCGACTTCTCGACCGCGGCGGCCGCGAGCCTCGCCGGGGTGCCCCTGCTGCAGGCGCAGGACCTGCTTGAAGAGCTCACCCGGATCCGCTACCTCAGCGAGCACCGCCCGGGGCGTTACCTCGCCCACGACCTCGTGCGCTCGTACGCGATGGAGCTGCGCGAGCAGACCGACCCGGCCGATGAACAGGCCGACGCCCTCGCGCGGCTGGTGAACCACTACCTGTGCAGCACCCACGGCGCGTACCTCGCGCTGAACCCGCACCAGCTTCCGATCGAGCCGCCCGTGCTCGAGCCGGGCGTGACCGCCGACCTCGCGCGGGGCTACGGCGAGGCGATGGAGTGGTTCGAGGCCGAGCTGCCCGCGCTGACACTGCTGATCCGGCAGATCGCCGGGGTGCCGCGCCTGGCCGGGAACGTGTGGAAGCTGGTGCTGAGCCTGCAGCCGTACTACCAGCGCAGCGCGCTCTACCACGACTGGGTCACGCAGGCGGAGCTGGCGTTGCGCGTCGCCGTCGGCACCGGAGACCTGGTGGCGCAGGCCAACGTGCACCGCAGTCTCGCGGGCGCCTACCACTTCGTCGAGCGCTACGACGAAGCGCTGGAGCACCTCAACCGCACCGCGGAGCTGTTCGAACAGCTGGGTTTGGCGGCCGACCAGGCCTACGTGCACAGCAACTTCGGCACGGTGTTCGCGAAGCTGGGCCGGTTCAACGCGGCGCTGGAGCACCACGAGCGCGCGTTCGAGCTGTACCGGGCCAGCGGCAACGTGAAGGGCGAGGCCATCGGGCTCGAGGGCATCGGCCGCTGCCTCAGCGAGATGGGCGGCAACGCCGAGGCCGTGCCGCTGATCCTGCGCGCGATGAAGCTCTACGAGGACATCGGCGACCGCAACGGCGAAGGCAACTGCTGGAGCACCCTGGCCACCGCGTACGGCTCGCTCGGGCACCTCGACCAGGCGATCGACGCGTGGCGCCGCGCCGTGACCTACTACCGCGAGCTCGGGAACCGCTCCGACGAGTCCGACTCCCTCGTGGCGCTCGGCGACGCGCTCAGCGCTGCGGGTGACCCGGAAGGCGCGGAGAAGGCGTGGCGCGAGGCGCTCCACGTGCTCGACGCGTTCGGCATGCCCGCCGCCGACGACGTGCGGCTGCGCCTCGGCGACCCGGTCTCCCGCGTGGTGTCGCCGCCGAGCGCGTGAGCGGTCAGATCAGGCCTTCGCGGATCGCGTAGGCCACGGCGTGGGCGCGGTTGCGAAGCTCCAGCCGGACGGTCATCTTGCTGATGATGTTCTTCACCGTGCGCTCGCTGTAACCCAGCTGGTTGGCCACTTCGCCGGCCGAGAGACCGTCGGCGAGGAAGCGCAGGATGTCGGTCTCGCGGCGGTCGAGGCGGTTCTGCCGGGCCGCCGCGTGCGTCAGCCGACGCACTTGCGTGCTCAGCCGCTCGACCGGGTCCGCCGGGTGCGCGCCGGCCGCGTCGATCACGGCCTGCGTGACGGCCTCGCTGCGGCTGGTCGTCTTGTCCAGGATCGTGACCACGCGGTGCTGGGCGAGGTCGGTGATCGGCAGGTCGTCGAGCCGGCCGATGACCAGCACGGACGGGATGTCGAGCGTCGCGGCGACCCGTTCCAGGATGTCGCGCGTGCGCGGCGTGAACCGGTCGGTGACCACGAGCGAGACCTCGGCGCCCATCGGGCGGGTGCGGTCGACCACGGCTACTTCGGGCTTCCCGTCGAAGTAGCTTTCGAGGCACGCGCGCGTGAGCGCGTCGGAGACCGAGAGCAGGGTACGCACGGTTCCGGTCCGCAGGGTCTGGTTCATGCTGCCAGCATGCGCGAATGGACTGATCAACTACTCCGGGCGCGTTCAGTCGTCGTTCAGTGGCCGCGCAGAGCACCCCGCGGCGGTGGCCGTTCGGTCACGCGTGCGGGAAAGTGCTCGACTCCCCGGCGGTGATCGAGTTTGATGCGGGCAGGGGGCAGGTGGGTCCTTCTCAGGACCCCGGACGACGAGCTGGTGCGAACAAGATGGACGACGTTTTGGCCGAGGTGGCCGACCTGGGGCTGACCGCGAAGCTGACTCCGGTGGCTGGCGGGATCGCCGCCGTGTGGCGCTGCGACCTGCTGCGCGACGGCGTGGCGCTCTCGGCCGGGCCGGGCTATGGCGCGGGTGCCACCGCGGAACGCGACGCCGTGCTCGACGCGCTGACCCGCCGCTTCGGCGGCGCCGCCTGGCTGCGCCCGGCCGACGTGCGCGCGGTGCCGGCGCCGGAGCTGGCGACGGGCCCACTGGCCGCCGACGAGACCGTGTGCTCCCTGGCCCGCTACACCGACCTGCCCGTGGGCACGCTCGCGTACCGGCGGCTGATGCCGACCGGCCTCGGCCCGGTCGCCGCCGTGCCGGCCGTGCTCGCGATCACCGACTACGGCCGGGCCGGGCACCTGCTGCTGCGCCACTCCGTGGGCGACGTCGTGGGCTACGACGCCCTCGGGACCCGGCCGGCCGCCGCTTCGTGGGGCGCCGCGACGACCAGCGCCGAGGCGACCGTGCGCGCGCTGATCGGCCTGCTCGACCACAACGCCCACGAGTCGATGCTCGCCGGTGCCCGCCCGGCGCTGCTCGACCCGGCCGGCCTGCCCCCGGACCTGGCCGCGCTGCTCGCCTCCGCGTCGCTCGCCGCGGGCGGGCCCGTGCGCGTCGCCGACCTCACGCCCCAGCTCGGCGTGCCCGCCTACCTGGCCGGCGACCGCGCGGCGTGGGGCGCCGGCGTGTCGTTCAGCCGGCGGTGCGCTCTGACCGACGCGTTGACCGGCCTGCTGCGCCGCCGCGCCGCGACCCCGGCCGCCCGGTACCCGGCCCTGGCCGAGGCCGCGGAATTCGTGCCGTTCCGGGAGAACAACCTCTCCGGCACGGCGCCGGAGCTGCTGGCCGAGCTCCTGGACAGCCTCGCCGCGCGGGAACTGACGGCCTACCTCCGCGAGCACCACACCGGCCGGGTGTCGGTGGTCCACGTGTTGGTGCCGGGGCTGCGGTGCCGGGAGGGGCTCACTTCGGTGTGATCCGGGGCAACCCGCTGAACCGCTCGGCGTTTCCGTCCGTGTAACGAAGAGGAGCACCGGCCGCCGTGCCGGTTTCGGGCGGAAAGGAACCCCGTGTCACTCTTCACGCGCACCGACGACCGCGAGCAGTCCGGAGTGGAGGAACCGGACCCCGCGCCGCCGGAGCGCGGTCGGGCGCGGCGCGTGACGGCTGTGGTGCTGACGGTGCTGGCGTGCCTGCTCGTGTTGTTCGCGTTGGTGGCGCCGAACAACCTGGTGGAGCTCTCGCCCGCGGCGTTCGTCCGGATTCCGGTGGAGGCGCTGGTCGTCACGGCGCTCGCGCTGGTGCTGCCGCCGCGGTGGCGGCGCGTGCTGGCCGGCGTGGTCGGCGCGGTGCTCGGCGTGCTGACGGTGCTGAAGCTCGTGGACATGGGGTTCAACGAGGTGCTCTCGCGCCCGTTCGACCCGATCTTCGACTGGAGCTTCGTGAGCGCGGGGCTCGACTTCCTGCGTGGTGAGGTCGGCGGCGCCGGGGCGATCGCCGCCGCGGTGGGCGTGGTGCTGCTGATCCTGGCGGTGGTCGTGTTCACGACGCTCGCCGCGATGCGGCTCACGCGCCTGGCGGCCGGGCGGCGCACGGCGTCGACGCGCGTGGTGGCGGTGCTCGGGGTCGTGTGGATCGTGGCGGCGGTGTTCGGGGTGCAGCTCGCGCCCGGGCAGCCGATCGCGTCGCGCAGCGCGGCGGCGCTCGCCTTCGACGACATCCGGCAGGTCGGGACCGACCTGCACGACAAGCAGGACTTCGCGGCGCAGCTGGCCGACGACCCCTTCGCCAGCACTCCGGGCGACCAGTTGTTGCAGGGGTTGAAGGGCAAGGACGTGCTGCTGACCTTTGTGGAGAGTTACGGCCGCTTCGCGATCGAGGGCTCCGACATCGCCCCGGCCATCGACGCCCAGCTCGACCAGGAGACGAAGAGCCTGCAGACAGCCGGGTTCGCGGCGAAGAGCGGGTTCCTGGACTCGTCGACCTTCGGCGGCGGCAGCTGGCTCGCGCACTCGACCGTCCAATCGGGAACGTGGGTGGACAACCAGCAGCGCTACAACGACCTCCTGGCGAGCAACCGGCTTTCGCTGACGCGTGCGTTCGGCAAGGCGGGCTGGAAGACGGTGCAGGACGTGCCGGCCCACACGATGCCGTGGCCGGAAGGCAAGTACTACGGGTTCCAGCAGTACTACGACTTCCACACTGTCGGCTACCAAGGCCCGGGCTACGCGTACGCCACGATGCCCGACCAGTACACGCTGTCCTTCCTGCAGCGCACCGAACTCGCCGCGCAGAACCGCAAACCCGTGATGGCCGAGGTCGACTTCGTCTCCAGCCACGCGCCGTGGTCACCGCGTCCGTCGCTTGTGGACTGGAACAAGGTCGGCGACGGCTCGATCTTCGACCCGCAGCCGGCGATGGGCGAGGACCCGGAGCAGGTGTGGAAGGACCCGAACCAGATCCGCGACGCCTACGGCAAGGCGATCCAGTACACGCTCTCGACGCTGACGTCCTACCTGCAGACCTACGGCAACGACAACACTGTGCTGGTGTTCCTGGGCGACCACCAGCCGCCCGTGGTCACGCCGGCCGGGGTGACGCACCAGGTGCCGATCACCATCGTGGCGAAGGACCCGGCGGTGCTGAACCGGGTGTCGTCGTGGAACTGGACCGACGGCATGCGCCCGGCGGCCAATGCGCCGGTGTGGCGCATGGACACCTTCCGGGACCGGTTCCTGACCGCGTTCGCCAAGTAAGAGGCCGGTCGCTGCGCGCCACACGGGCATCGGGGAAGCTGTCGGGGTGGACGACGATTCGGCGGAACGGACGGGCTATCGGCGGTCGGCGGGGTCGCCGCGCGGGGAGGCGCGGCGGCGCGAGCTGCTGGCGCGTGTGACGGACGACCTCGCCGTAAACGGCCTCGTCGACTTCTCCCTCCGGCGCGCGGCGCGCGCGGCCGGCACCACGCACAAGGTGCTGCTGTACCACTTCGCCGGCGCCGAGGACCTGCTCGCGCAGGCCGTGTTCGCGTTGCGCGACCGCCGGATCGGCAACGCGCTCGCGGCCATGGCCGACGGCGCGAAGCAGCACACGCTCGCCGGCCGCGTGCGCGTGGCGTGGCAGACGCTGCGTGACGAGGAGCCGGGTCTGCGCCGCGTGCTCGACCAGGCCGTCGGGCTCACCATGTACGACCCCGAGCGCTACGCCGACCTCGGCCGCGGCTCGACGCGGCAGTACCTGGACCTGCTGGTGTCGTTCTGCCCCCAGCCGTGGCCCGAGCTGCGCAAACGGGAGGTGGCCGAGCTCGTGCTGGCGACGCTGCGCGGGTTCGTCGTGCACCGCCTGACCAGCGACGATCCCGGCGGCGCCGACGCGGGTTTCGCGGCGCTGGAGCGGGCGCTGGAACGGGAGGAAGCCGCGGGGGACTGAGCCGCTCGGGTGTCTTCCCGGGGCGGCGGGACTGGACGCGTTTGCGAACCACATGGTTCACTTCTGGTGGGGCGAACGACCGGGAGGTCCGCATGGGGTGTCGGCGAGCACGGTTCGGGGAGTACGGCCGTCCGTCCGCGGGGGAGGCGGGCGAATGAACGAGATCGAGCTGTCCGCGGGGACGATCGAGTACGAGGACACGGGCGGCGACGGGCAGGTTCTGGTGTTCCTGCACGGGTTGCTGATGGACTCGTCGCTGTGGGCCGAGACGATCGCGGATCTCGCAGGGGAGTTCCGGTGTGTCGCGCCGACGTTGCCGCTCGGGGCGCACCGGAAGGCGATGCGGCCCGACGCCGAGCTGTCGATGCCGGCGCTCGCGCGGCTGGCGGGGGAGTTCTTGGCACGCTTGGATCTTCGTGAAGTGACGCTGGTCGGCGTGGACACCGGTGGGGCGCTCGTGCAACTGCTGATGGCCGGGGACGCCGGCCGGGTGCGGCGGGTGGTGCTCGCGTCGTGCGACGCGTTCGACAACTTCCCGCCGGGGCTGACGGGGAAGACACTGTTCCTCACGGGCCGGTTGTCACCGGGGTTGTTCGGGGTCTTCATGCAGCAGATGCGGCTGAAAGCCCTGCGTCGCTTGCCGATCGCGTTCGGGTGGCTGACGAAGCGCGGCGATGTGGCTGTGGTCCGGTGGCTGCGGCCCCTGCTGACAGAGCCCGGGATCCGTCGCGACACCGTCCGCGTGCTGCGGGCCGCGGCGGCCGAACCCGGGATCCTCGTCGAAGCCGCGGCACACCTGCCGGAGTTCGACCGGCCCGCGCTGGTGGTGTGGGCGAGCGAGGACCGCGTGATGCCACCGGAACACGGGCGACGGCTGGCCGAGCTGCTGCCGAAGGCACAACTGTCCGAAGTGGACGACAGCTACACCCTGCTGCCGCTCGACCGGCCGGCCGAGCTGGCCCGGCTGATCGGCGAGTTCACGCGCACGACCTGAGCTTCACTGTCCACAAAGGTCATTTCGCGGCCATCGGGCCCGCGCCGGTCACCGTGCGTGGTCCTGATGGCCGCGAATGTGCTCTCGAGGCACTTTCCGATGTTGCCGACTGTCGCGTCGCGACCTGATCGGGAAAATCGGAAGCGTTACCTCAGATGATGGCGCCGGGCGGCGCGGAGGCCTAACCTTCCCGCAACAACAGCCCCACCCCGCACGCCGGTCGCAACTCCGTGGCCGGTTCGCGACCTGGAGATACTTCCGCTGTGAAAGTGTTTCCTTTATCCTGGATCCAATCGCCAATCCGAGAGGAAGGGCTTTCATGATCGATTCCCAGGCCGACACCGACGCCGACCGAGTACGGGCCGATCTCGTCACCTGCACCAGCTTGCTCGTGTTCAAGGGTGTCCTCGACTACAGCGGCCACCTCTCCGCACGGGTGCCGGGCACCGACGACCGCATCTTCATCCAGCCGCGCGACGCGAGCCGCGCCGCGCTGCGACCCGAAGACCTGCTGGTCGTGGACCTGGACGGCAACCTCGTCGAGGGCGAGCTCCCGCCGCCGGCCGAGACGGCCATCCACACCGGTGTCTACCGCGCGCGGCCCGAAGTGGACTTCATCTGCCACGGCCACCCCACGCTGTCGACCACCTTCACCATGGTCGACCACCCGTTCCTGCCGATGCGCCACTTCGCGTACAAGTTCCCCGACGGCCTGGCCGTGCACCCCGACCCCACGCACATCCGCTCGCGCGAGCAGGGCGACGCCGTGGCGAAAACCCTCGGCGACGCCGGCGCGTGCCTGCTGCGCTCGCACGGCACGGTCGTGGTCGCGAACCGCATCCAGGAACTGCTGATGGACTGCCTCGACCTCGAGGAGAACGCCCGCACGCTCCTCATCGCGCGCCAGCTCGGCACGCCGCTGCCGCTCACGCCCGAAGAAATCGTGCAGGTCGCCGAGAGCTACGACCGCGGCGGGCACCGCCCCGGCAAGCTCTGGGACCACTACGTGCACCTCGGCCGCCGCGCCGGTGTGCTCGCCGCCTGACCACACAGGACAGATCCACACAGGACAGAACACCGTCGGCCGGGGAAAACCGGCCGGTGGAAGTCGTTGTGCGCACTTCTCGTGTCCACAGTGCACGAAACCCGCGCCTCACAACACGGTGCACACGAACGTCATCCCCGAAACGAACAGTTCACGGCCGGACTGCTTGACCTTGATGTCGAATGGATCCAGGCTCCAACTGACAACCGGAGGAGGTCACGGTGTCCCTCACCGAAGACACGAGCTTGGCCAGTTCGGCCCCGGACCGGGCCGGACCGCCGGCCGCGCCACCCAGGAAGTTCCGGATCCCGTGGAACGCGAAGGTCCGCCGGCGGGTGTTGCCCGTCGCGTCGGTCGTGGTGTTCCTGGGCGTGTGGCAGATCTTCGGCGCGCAGGTCAACCCGATCCTGCTGGCCACCCCGTCGGCGGTCGCCGCGTCCTTTGTGGACATCATCGGCAACGGTGAGCTCGGCGCGGCCTTCCTGCGGGCGATGGAGGTGCTCGCGGCGGGCTTCGGGCTCTCGGCCGTGGTCGGCATCGCGGTGGGCGTGTGGATGGGCCGGCGCGAAACGGTGTCGCGCGTGCTCAACCCCTACGTCAGCTTCTTCCAGGCCACGCCGCTGATCGCGCTCACGCCGCTCGTGGTGATCTGGACGGGCATCGGGTTCACCTCCGAGGTCACGATCACCTTCCTGCTCGCGGTGTGGTCGATCATCATCAACACGGCCGAAGGCACCCGCAACACCCCGGCGATCCTGCTCGACATGGCGAAGGTCTACCGGGCGGGGGAGTGGTCGGTGGTCCGCCACGTCGCGATGCCCAACGCCGTGCCCTACATCTTCGCCGGCCTGCGCATCGCACTGGCCAAGGCCCTGATCGGTGTGATCATCGGCGAGATGGACATCAGCCTCAAGGGTCTCGGCGGGCTGATCCAGAACTACGGCGACTCGTTCCAGACCGCGCCGCTGCTCGCCTCGATCATCAGCTCCTCGATCGTCGGCGTGATCGGCACGATCATCCTCGAGGTCCTGCGCCGCAAGCTCGCCCCGTGGTCGTCCAACGCCTCGGCCCACACCCGCGTCTGAACCCGGCACCGTCAATGAAAGGTTCGCCATGAGCGCACCCACGGCCTGCATCGAGATCGAGCACGTGTCCAAGCGCTACCAGCGCCCGGGCCGCAAGGCCGAGAGCTTCCTCGCCGTCTCCGACGTGCATTTCGACATCCGCCAGGGTGAGTTCATCTCGCTGATCGGCGCCTCGGGCTGTGGCAAGACCACGCTGCTGCGGATGATGTCCGGGCTCATCCCGGTCGACGATGGCCAGATCCGCATCAACGGCAACCCCGTGCAGGGCGTGCCGGGGTCGATCGGGTTCGTGTTCCAGGAGCCGGCGCTGCTGCCGTGGAAGACCGTGCGCGAGAACATGGTCTTCGCCTTGAAGGCCAAGGAGCTCCCGCCCGAAGAGGTCGACGCCGCGATCGCCGCGAAGCTCGAGATGACGAGCTTGCAGGACTTCGCGGGCTATTACCCGTCGGCGCTGTCCGGCGGCATGCAACAGCGCGCCGGTCTTGCCCGGGCCCTGGCCTGCGACCCCGACGTGCTGTTCATGGACGAACCCCTGTCCGCACTCGACGCCTTCACCCGGCGCCGGCTGCAGCAGGACATCGCCACGATCATCGAAGGCATCGGCGCGACCACGGTGCTCGTGACGCACGACGTCGACGAGGCCGTGTTCTTCTCCGACCGCATCGTGGTGATGGGCACCTCGCCCGGCTCGGTCCGCGATGTCGTCGAGGTCCCGTTCCCCAAACCGCGCACGCACGCGGAGCTGCTCGGCGATCCCGAGGTGGCGAAGCTGCGCGATCACGTGCTGGGCATCGTGCTCGGCCTGCACTGAAGTTCCCGCACTGAAGTTCCTGACTGAAGTTTCTGCACCGAAGAGCCACGCTCGAACCGCTCTCCCAACCCCCATCCCCACCCCACCGTCAGATCCAGTCCAGAAAGGAGGGTCCGCGATGTCCGCTCCCTCTTCGCGGCGGCGCCGCACGGCGCTCGTCGTCGGCGCGATCGCCGCGCTCACCGTGTCGCTCACGGCCGCGTGCGGCTCCGGCGACGCGGCCACCGGCACCGGCGACAAGCTGCCGACCTCGGCCGACGGCACGCCGAACCTCAAGGGCACCACCATCCGGATCGTCACCGGCGCCGCCCCCGCCATCGAGGACACCAAGATCGCCCTCGTGGCGCAGGTGCTCAAGAGCTGGGGCGCCGACGCGTCGATCGTCAACCAGACCGGCGACCCCTCGGCCATCCGGGTGCTGCTCGCCGGCGACGCGGACATCGGCACGCTCGCCGTGTCGTCGTCGATCAACTCGGGCCTGAAGATCTTCGGGCCGAGCCAGCCGCGGCTGGACTACCACTTCATCGGCGCCCCTTCGCTGAGCTCGATGAAGGACCTGCCCGGCCACGTCTACGGCACCTCGAACGTCCACGGCGTCGAGGCGCTGATGTTCGCCGACCTGCTGGCGAAGAACAACATCGACCCCAAGGCGGTCACCACGACCGTGGCCGGTGGCGCGTCGGTGCGCGTGAGCGCCATGCTCACCCACCACATCGACGCGACGTTCGCGCACGCCACCGACGTCTCGAAGCTGACCTCGGCCGGCTTCCACGACCTCGTGACGATGTCGAAGACCGCGCCTGAACTCGCGGACTCGTTCCTCGCGACCTCACCGCAGTGGCTCGCGAGCCACGGCGCGCTGGCCGTGGCGATCGACCAGGCATGGATCAAGGCGGCGCAGATCTTCAACACCGACAAGGACCAGTGGGTCAAGGCCGCGGTCGCCTACGCCAAGGCGGACGAGAAGGAAGCGTCGAGCACCTACGACGCACTCAAGGCGGCGGACACCTTCCCCGCGACGAAGGACGCCTACTCCGAGGCTTCGGCGAAGGTCCAGGAGGATCTGGCGAACAAGGTCGGCGCGATCACCAAGGCACCGGCCACGTCCGTCTGGGTCGACACCGCCACGTGGGACAAGGCGACGGCGGCCATGAAGATCAACTGATCCACCTGGTCCGCAACGGAAAGACCCGGTGAAAAGCTCCAGTGGGAAAGGACTCGTCCGGGTCGGTCCGATAATGGATCCAGGATACGATTGTCCGGTAAAACCAGGACGAATGGTAACCGCTTGACGGCCGGCGCACGCCGGTCGAGGGGAGGCTAGGTCACGATGGCTCAGCGTCAGTCCGGGGGAGCCGGCGGCGGTACGGGAGGCGGCACCCCGGAGGGGGCCGCGATCACCGGCCGCGCCAGCTTCGACGAGGTCGTGTCGCGGTTGTCGAGCGGCTACCGTTCGATCGGCGACATGGTCTACGAGGTCCTGCGCCAGGCGTTGCTCTCCGGGGCGTTCGCCCCCGGGGAGCACCTCCGGCAGGAGGCGCTGGCCACCGCGATCGGGGTGTCCCGGCTTCCGGTGCGGGCGGCGCTGCTGCGGCTCGACGCCGAGGGGCTCGTGGAGTTCCACCCGCGCCGCGGCGCGGTGGTCAAGACGCTGACGGCCGAGCAGCTCGTGGAGATCTACGAGCTGCGCGACCTGCTCGAGACCCACGCGCTGCGCAAGTCGATGAAGACGATGACCGCGGACCGGATCGCGAGCCTGCGCCGCAACGCGGAGCTGCTCGACGCCGAGGAGGAGGGCGAAGGCTTCCTCGACGTCCGCGTGCGGTTCTACCGGGAGCTCTACGACGCCGAGCGCAACCCGCGGCTGGTGGAGCTGATCGAGGACCTACGCAGCAGCGTCGGGCGGTACCTGCTCGGCTGGCGGGTGTCGGGCAGCCGCAGCCACCACGGGCGCCACACCACGCTGGTCGACCACGTGGAGCGCGGTGACGTCGAGAAGGCCGAGGCGGCGCTGCACGACCACCTTCGCGAAGTGAGCGAAGGCGTCGCCAAGATCCTTTCCGGCGAAAGCGATCGCGAACCCGAAAGCGAATTCCCCGCGTAACAGAATCCCTTTCTCGCACATCGAAAAAGCGTTGTCCGCAAACCCGGCCGAATCGCCGGGCAGGTACCTCCTGCCCGGAAACCGGCGGGCAGGAGTGAACGGAAACGGCATGAGAACTGACGAGGTCTCCTGGTTCAGCGACGGCGAACGCATCAGCGGGCTCTGGCGCACCCCGGACGAGGGCGACGGGCCCTACCGCGTCGTCGTGCAGGGCCCGGGCTGGATGGGCCTGAAGGACGCGAAGCTCTACGTGCGTTACCACCAGGCGCTCACCGACGCCGGGTTCGCCGTGCTGGTGTTCGACTACCGCGGCTTCGGCGATTCCGAAGGCGATCCGGAGCTGCTGTCGCCGGCCCGCCAGCTGGCCGACCTGCGCAGTGCGGTCACCTACGCCGAGGCGCGGCCCGACGTGCTGCCCGACTCGATCGGCGTGTTCGGCAGCGGCGGCACGGGCGGGGGCAACGCGGTGCTGCTCGCGGCCGTCGACCCGCGGGTGCGGGCGGCGGTGAGCCAGCTGCCCGTGGCCGACGGCGGCGACTGGCTGCACCGCATGCGCAGCGAGTACCAGTGGCTCGACTTCCTGGCGGAGCTGGACGCCGACCGGCGCGAGCGGACGCTGCACGGCGTGGGCAAGCTCGTGAACCCGCGCGAAGAGATCATGGTGCCGACCTCGGAACGCCGGGCCACGAGCGTGAAGTCCGATGTGGACGGACGCGTGCCGAAGCAGGTGCGCCTGGCCGCGGCGGAGGAGATCATCGCCTACCGGCCGGCCGAGGCGGCGGCGACGCTGACCACGCCGCTGCTCGTGATCGGCGTGGAGAACGACGCCACCACGCCCACCGACCACGCGGAGCAGATCTACGAAGCCGCGCGCGGGCCGAAGGAACTGATCATGCAGCGGCACACGAGCCACTACGCCGCCTACGACAAGTACTGGACCGCGACGACGCCCCGCATCGTCGCGTGGTTCGAGGAGTATCTCCGCCCGGCCGATGTGGTCGTGCGTTCGAGCCGGCCGGGCGGACACCCGGCCGTAGTGGAGGTGAAGGCATGAGCATCGATCTTCGCGTGAGCGGTGGCCGGGTCCAGTTGCCCAGTGGCGCCGTCGACGGTGACCTGCTGGTGAACGAGGGCAAGGTCGTCGGGGTCGTGTCCGGCTCCGTCGAGATCGCCGACGTCGGCCGCACGGTCGACGCCACCGGGAAGCTGGTGCTGCCCGGCATGGTCGACGTCCACGTGCACACCCGCGAGCCCGGCTTCGAGCACAAGGAAGACATCTACACCACGTCGCTGCAGGCGGCCGCGGGCGGCGTCACCACGATCTTCGGGATGCCGAACCTGAACCCGCCGACCACCACCGCGAAGACGCTGCGCGAGGTGTTCGACCTTTACGCCGAGAAGTCCATCGTGGACTGGAACCACAACCCGGCGGCCACGCAGCCCGACGAGATCGCGCCGATGGCCGCGATGGGCGTGAACGCGTACAAGATCTACATGGTCGTGGACACCGGCCGCACCTACCCGCACCCGGCCGGCACCGGCATGCACGGGCACGGCGACCTGCTGCGCATGATGGACACCATCGCCAAGACAGGTAAGCGCTTCATCATCCACCCGCACGACCAGTCCTTGATGGACTACATCGAGGGCGAATACCTGGCGCGCGGGGAAAACACGCCGCAGGGCTACGCGTCGGCCTACGCCGCCCGCAACGGCGTCATCTGGGACACGGCGATCGAGGTCGTGCTGCGGCTGGCCGAGGCTTCGGGCTGCAAGGTGCACCTCGCGCACATCCAGACGCGCCGCTCCGTCGAGGCGGTCCGCCGGGCTCGTGAGCATGGCGTGGACGTGACGTGCGAGGTCAACCACTGGCTGCCGTTCCTGTCCACTTGGGACGATGTGGAGAAGCTCGGCCCGTACGCGCTGTCCTACTGGGTGCCCGACGACGGCCGCGAAGCCGTGTGGGAGGGCCTGCGCGATGGCACGATCGACATGTTCTCCTCCGACCACGCGCCGCACACGCGTGAGGAAAAGGAGATCGGCTGGACGCAGATGTGGAGCTCCCACACGGGAACCCCCGGCATCCAGTACTTCTACCCGCTCGCGCTCGACGCGGTGAACAAGGGCCTGCTCACGCTCGACCGCGCGGTGGAGCTCGTCGCCGGTGCGCCGGCCGCGAAGTTCGGCCTGCAGGGTGTGAAGGGCGCACTCACCCCGGGCTGTGACGCGGACTTCGTGATCGCGGACCTCGACGCGCCGTGGACGATCACCAACGACGGCGTGCTGTCGAAGATCGGCTGGACCCCGTACGACGGCCGGCAGCTCACGGCCGGCATCGAACAGACCTACGTCCGCGGCACCGAGGTGTTCGCGGGCGGCAAGGTGACCGGCGAGGCCGGGCACGGCAAGCAGGCGGTGTCAGGAAAGGTGCAGAACGCATGAAGTTCGGACTGTTGCTCCCGCATTTCGGCGAGCACGCCTCGCGCGACAACGTGCTCCAGGGCGCGATCATGGCCGAGAAGGCCGGGTTCGACTCGGTCTGGGTGCGTGACCACCTGGTGTTCGAGCCGCACGGCGAGATGGAGAAACCCAACCGCACGTTCTACGACGCGCTCACCACCCTCACGGCCATCGGCGCCGTGACCGAGCGCATCGAGCTGGGCACGGGCTCGCTGATCCCGTTCCGGCACCCGCTGATCACGGCCCTGATGACGGGCACGATGACCCAGCTGTTCGGCCCGCGCGTGATCCTCGGGTTCGGCGCCGGCACGTTCGACCACGAGTTCGAGGCCATCGAGTGGGGCGAGCGCGACCGCGTGGAGCTCGTGCGCTCCAACGCCGATATTTTCAAGCGCGTGTTCACCGAGAACGACGTGACCTACTCGGACGCGAACTTCTCGTTCAGCGACATCACGATCGAACCGAAGCCGCTGGGCGGGCGGGTACCGTTCTGGTACTGCGGCGCCACCCCTCGTTCGGCCCGGCTCGCGGTCGAGTTCTGCGACGGCTGGATGCCGGGCCGGATCTCGATGGCGACGCTGGACAAGCGCGTGACGACGATGCGGGCGCTCTCGGACCAGGCCGGGCGCACGATGCCGACCGTGGCCGTGATCCCGCCCACGTCGATCGAGCCCACGTACGAGGAGGCGGTGAAGCACGTGAACGTCCCGGGCCTGCTGGCCTGGGCGAACAAGGCGAAGTTCGCGGTGAAGCCGCCGTCGGGCACCTTCGAGACCGTGAAGGATCTCTCAGGGCAGCTCATCGTCGGCACACCGGAGGATGCTCTGGAGGAGATCGACCGCTTCGCCGCGACCGGGGTGGAGCACCTGGTGTTCGACTTCCGGTTCAAGTTCGATCGGTGGTTCGATCAGATCGAGCTGCTCGGGTCGGAGATCATCGGCAAGGTGAACGCGGGCGTCTGAGAAGGGACGAGTCCAGTGGTGAGGTTCGGGTACAAGGCGTCGGCGGAGCAGTTCGCGCCGGCGGAGCTGCTGCGCTACGGCGTGCTGGCCGAGGAGAACGGGTTCGACTCGGTGTTCGTGAGCGACCACCTGCAGCCGTGGCGCCACGACGGCGGCCACGCGCCGGCCGCGCTGCCGTGGCTGGGCGCGCTCGGTTCGGCGACGGAGCGGGTGGTGCTCGGCACGAGCGTGCTGACGCCGACGTTCCGCTACCACCCGGCGGTGGTGGCGCAGGCGTTCGCCACGCTCGGGTGCCTGTTCCCGGGCCGCGTGGTGCTGGGCATCGGGTCGGGCGAGTCGATGAACGAGGCCCCGCTCGGCATCGAGTGGCCGGAGCCGAAGGTGCGGTTCGCGCGGCTGAAGGAGGCGATCGAGCTCATCCGCCGCCTGTGGACGGAGGAGCGCGTGGACTTCGAAGGCGCGCACTACCGCACGGAGAAGGCCACGGTGTACGACCGGCCGGAGGTGCCGGTGCCGCTCTACATCGCGGGCTCCGGCCCGGCGGCCACGCGGCTCGCGGGCCGGCGGGGTGACGGGTTCATCACCACGAGCGGCAAGGCGCCGTCGCTGTACACGGACACGTTGCTGCCCGCTGTGCGCGAAGGCGTGGAGCAGTCGGGCCGGGCGGTCGGCGACGTGGACATGATGATCGAGGTCAAGGTCTCGTTCGACGCCGATGCCGACCGCGCGTTGCAGGACACGCGGTTCTGGGGCGCGCTGGCGTTGAAGCCGGAGGAGAAGACGGGTGTCGAGGACCCGGTCGAGATGCAGCGGCTTGCCGACGCGCTGCCGATCGAGCGGGCCGCGAGCCGGTTCATCGTGTCGTCCGACCCGGACGAGCACGTGGCGGCGATCAAGCGGTACCTCGACCTGGGCTTCACGCACCTGGTGTTCCACGCCCCCGGGCCGGACCAGGAGCGGTTCCTGAAGGCCTACGGCACGGAGATCCTGCCGCGGTTGCGCAAGCTGGTGTGACGTGAGTGCCGCGGGCCCGGCGAGTGTGCCGGGCCCGCGGAGTCCACTGTGGTCAGTGCACTGGTACTGGTGTTTTCGTGCGATCCAGCCGGCCTGACACGACGGCCAGCGCGAGGGCGCCCACCGTCATGGCGGCGCCGACCCAGTTGGTCGACGCGTAGCCGTACCCCGCGGCGATGACGACGCCGCCGAGCCAGGCGGCCAGCGCGTTGCCGAGGTTGAACGCGCCGATGTTCACGGCACTGGCGACCGTGGGTGCGGCTTCCGCGCTGGCCAGCATCCGCATCTGCAGCGGCGGCACGGTGGCGAAGCCGAAGCCGCCCAGCAGGAACAGCGTGATGATCGCGGGCACGGCCGCGTGGGCGGTGAAGGCGAACACCGCGAGCACCACCGCCAGCGCGACGAGCACCGTGTACAGCGTCGGCATCAGAGCGCGATCGGCGAACTTGCCGCCGACGAGGTTGCCGAGCACCAGCCCGACGCCGAACAGCACCAGCAGCCAGCTGACCGCGCTGCTCGGCAGGCCGGCGACCTCCGTCATCATCGGCGCGATGTAGGTGAAGCTCGCGAATACGCCCCCGAAGCCCAGGATCGTCGTGCCGACCGCCAGCCATACCCGGGCGTGGCGGAACACAGCGAACTCCGCGCCGATCCGGGCGTTTTCCGGCCTCGGGGTGTCCGGCACGAGCGCCGCGACACCGGCCAGCCCGAGTACGCCCAGCCCCGCGACCACCCAGAACGTCGCTCGCCACCCCAGGCCCTGCCCGATGAACGTGCCCAGCGGCACGCCGAGCACATTGGCCAGCGTCAGCCCGGTGAACATGAGCGCGATGGCGCTGGCCTTCTTCTCCGGCTTGACCAGGTCCGCGGCCACCACCGCGCCGACCCCGAAGAACGCCCCGTGCGTCAACGCCGCGACGATCCGGCCGGCCAGCAGCGCCCCGTAGCTCGGCGCCAGCGCCGACAACGCGTTGCCGACGATGAACACCCCCATCAGCAGGAGCAGCAGGTGCTTGCGCCGCATCCTGGTGCCGAGCGCCGTCATCGGCAACGCGCCGGCCGCCACCCCCAGCGCGTACCCGGTGATCAGCCACCCCGCGGCCGGGATGGACACCCCGAAATCGGCCGCCACCTCGGGCAGCAACCCGGCGATCACGAACTCCGTCGTGCCGATGCCGAACGCGCCGATGGCCAGCGCGAGCAGGGCGAGCGGCATGGGACTTCCTCCTGAAGCGTGGACAACTACCGTCGCTGGCAATAGTTGCATACGCCTTCTATTGAGGCTGCCGACTGTGATCAGCGGAACTTGGGGCGCGCGAAAGCTCGCCCCTGCGTGGTGAGCGGTGCTGCGTGATCAGCTGCCGAAGACGTGCCGGTCCAGGAACGGGTTGCGGAACTTCCCCGTGGGGTCCAGCCGGGTCGCCAAGGAGCGGAAGTCGGCCGACCGCGGGTAGGCCAGGTCGAGTGCCTCGCCGTGGAAGAGTTTGCCCCAGTGGGGCCGGGGGGCGAAGGGGGCGAGGGTGGACTCGATGGTCGGCAGAAGGGTCTCGACCTCGGGTTGGCGGGGGAGCCAGGTGAAGTGGATCGCCACGCTGTCGCGGCCCGACGAGGGGCTGAGCCAGAGGTCGTCGGCGGCAATGGTGCGGATTTCGGACACCAGGAGCAGCGGGGCGATGAGGTGACCGATGCCGCGCAGGGCCTCGAACGCGGCGGGGGCGGCGGCGCGGGGCACGAAGTACTCGGTCTGGAGCTCGGCGCCGACGCTCGGGGTGAAGCCGAGGCGGAAGTGGGGGAGGCGGTCGTACCAGGGGCCGGGGGTGCCGAGCTGGGCGGTGGTGTTGCCGGCCGGCACGCCGGCGGCGTGGGCGGGGTGGCGAGGACCGTCGGCGGGGACGGCGCCGAACAGCGAAGGCGGGACAGCGGCGGCCGGCGAAGCCGGCACCTCGGCTGAGGTGCGGTTTTTCAGCCAGACCTGGTCGACGACGTCGCGGGCCCAGTTCGTGAACAGGCTGACGCTGTAGCCCGCCGCCTGGATCTCGTCGAAGTGCTCGACGGCGGCGGACCACGGCAGGTTGTCGAACACGTCCTGGCGCACGGTGAACGACGGGACCAGGTCGAGCGTCAGCCGGGTCACCACGCCGAGAGCGCCGACGCCGACGACGACACCGGCGAAATCGTCGTCGCCCCGGGTGAAGGTCCGCAGCGAGCCGTCGGCGGTCAGCAGGTCCACCGAGGAGACGGCCGCGGCCAGGCCGGGGTGGCGTTCGCCCGAGCCGTGGGTGCCGGTGGCGATGCTGCCGGCCACGGTGATGTGCGGCAGCGACGCGAGGTTTTCCAGTGCGAAGCCGGCTTCGTCGAGCTGGGCCACGAGGTCGCCGTAGCGGACCGAACCCCCGACGGTCACGGTGGCAGCACGAGTGTCCAGCGACGGCGAACCCGACACACCCGAAAGATCCAGCTGCACGCCACCGGGGCTGTCGGCCACGTCGTTGAAGCTGTGCCGGCTGCCGAGCGCCTTGATCCTTCCCGCGGAGGCGACGAGCTCGCGGGCCTCGTCGAGCGTCCGCGGGGTCAACACCTCGCGGGCGCCGTAGGTGAGGTTCCCCGCCCAGTTGGCGGCCGCGCCGCGCGAACTCTCGATCACGAACGCCCAGCTTAGGCGGGCTCGCCAAAGGCGTCGGATCCGGGCAGACTTGATTCATGCTTCTCGAACAGCCAGTGCGCCCCGAACCGGCGGCGCGTTTCGAACCGACAGTGCTTTTCGCGCCGGCAGTGCACTTCGAAGCGGCAGCGCTGTTCGAACCGGCGGGGCGCTGACATGCACTCGGCCGGACTGGTACTGCACCCGAAGCGGGACTCCGCCCCTGCGGTCGAGGCCGTCCTCGGGTGGGCCGCGAACCGCGGGATCAAGATCCTCGGCATCGCCGAAGAGATCGTGCGCCTGGACTGCAAGGCGGTGGGGGTGTCGGCGGAAGAGCTCGCCACCCAGTCCGACCTGCTGGTGAGCCTCGGCGGCGACGGCACCATGCTGCGCGCCATGCGCCTGGCCGACGGGCAGCGCGCCCCCGTGCTGGGCGTGAACCTCGGCAAGCTCGGCTTCCTGGCCGAGGTCGACGTGCCCGACCTGCCCGGCGCGTTGTCGATGATCGACGCGCACGAGTTCACCGTCGAGCCGCGCCTGGCGGTCGACGCGGTGATCGGCGGCCGGACCGTGACGGCGTTCAACGACGTCGCCGTGGTCCGCGTGCCCGGCGACGGCGGGGCGCTGGTCGCGGTGCGCGTGAACGAGGAGCAGTTCGTGAGCTACGCGGCCGACGCGGTCATCGTCGCGACGCCGACCGGCTCCACGGCCTACAGCTTCTCGGCCGGCGGCCCGATCACGAGCCCGGCCGTGGAGGCGCTGCTGGTCACGCCGGCCGCCCCGCACTCCGCGTACGGCCGCGGCGTGGTGCTCTCGGTCCACGACACGCTGGCGCTCGAGCTCCTGCCCGGCAGCGGCCGGCTGGCCGTGGAGGTCGACGGGATCGTCGAGGGCTACGTCCATCCGGGCGAACGGATCGAACTGTGCGCCCGCCCCAGCGCGGCCCGCGTCGTGCGGCTGGGCCGCACCACGTTCTTCCAACGGGCCCGGCGCAAGCTGCGGCTGAGTGACTCGGCGGAGATCGCGCCGTCGTCCTGAGGACCACTCGGTAGGACCACGAACCCGCGCCCACGACTTTGGCGTGATCCGGCGCGGCCCAGCCGCAGTGCTGGAGGGCGTAACCACGCCGAGGCGAGCCCAGCCGTCGCGCGCCGGAAAGATTTCTGGCGAGCCATGCAACCTCACAGGGCCCCCGCGTCGTATGGGGTGGTCGACGAGGGGTGGTGACGTGGCGGATCGGAAGAGCTTCACCGACGTGGCGAGGGACCGCGCGCCGGTGTGGTGCCGGGTGTCGTTCCTGATGTGCGGGGACTGGGCCCTGGCCGAGGACATCGTGCAGGTGACGTTGCTGCGGCTGTACAAGCGCTGGCACCGGCTGGATCCCTCGGGAATCGAGGCCTACGCGCGCAAGGTCATGGCCCGGTTGGCGATCGACGCCTCCCGCCGGCCGCACCGCCGCAGCGAAGTGCTGACCACACCCCCCGAACGCACGCAACGCGCCGCGGCCCCCGAGGACGGTGCTGATGTGCGCGCCGCGCTCCGCACGTTGGGGCCACGGCAGCGTGCCGTGCTGGCCTTGCGCTTCTACTGCGACCTCTCGGTCGCCGAGACCGCGGCGACGCTGCGGATCAGCGAAGGCACGGTGAAGTCCCAGTCCGCGCGCGCCCTGGCCGCGCTGCGGACGCTGCTGTCGTCCGACTCGACCACACTCGGCCCGACCGAAAGGGTTCTGCCATGACGACAGAACGGGAGCTGCTCGAGCGGGCCCTGGGCTCCCGCCGGCCGCCGGTGTCGCTGGACTTCGAGGCGATCGAGGCGCAGGGGGCACGAGCGGTGCGGCGACGCACCAAGCTGGCTCTGGCCGGCACTGCCGCCGCGGTGGTCCTCGTCGGACTGGGCGGGGCGGCGCTGTTCACCAGCGGAACCCCGCAGACGGTGACCCCGGCCGCCGGCGGGCAGGTCACCACCGTGGCGCCGACCGAGCGCGAGATCGCCTACTGCTACCAGAACGCGGACATCACCAGCAGCGCGGACAATCAACACGTCGCCGTCGGCATCAGCGGCAACAGCGCCAACGGCCGCGGTGACGCCGCGGCCGCCATCATCTCGCTCTGCACCACCGCTTGGGCTGACGACTACTACCAGTGGCAGAAGCCCGGGCTGCCCCGGGTCGTTCCTCCGCTCGTCGCGTGTGTCCTGACGTCCGCGGCCGTCGACATCGACCAGGCGGCGGTCGGCGCGGTCGGTGTGTTCCCCGGTGACGCGACAACGTGCGCTGCGATGGGCCTGCCCGTCGCGAAAATCTAGAATCCGCGCGTTGGCCACATCGCCGAGCTTCTTCGTGATCTAGGTCGCACCCGGTTGGTTCTCGGCCTTCGTCGAACCCAGGTACGGGCCCGGCACGCAGGTCCACTCCGGACGGTTGCGCCGATCGGCCGACGGCACTGCGCCACTTGCCCGTGACGTGTCGGTTTTTGTCGGAAACGTGTGACAGCAGTGTGAATCACGGTCCGGATCGCTTGCCCGCGCGGGGCCGAACTGCCGAGAATCCAGCGGTGATCGGCGAGGCGAGCGGGGTACACGTGGCAGCGGACGGGCCTGACCTCCCCGCGGTCGGCACGCCCCGGCTCATCGGCCGCGACGACGAGCTCGCCCGTCTCGCCGCAGCGCTCGCGTCGCCGCCGGGGGTGGTGCTGGTCTCGGGCGAGGCCGGCATCGGCAAGAGCCGGCTCGTGCGGGAGCTGTTGCCGGAGCCCGGTGTGCTCGTCGCGCGCTGCCCGCCGTTGCGGGAGGCGCTCACGCTCGGCCCGATAGTCGACGCGCTGCGCCAGGCGCGCCCCGGCGTCGCCGGTCTGGAGCTGAGCCCGCTGGCGGGCACGCTGCGGCCGTTGTTCCCGGAGTGGGACCTGCCGCCGGCGCCGGAGGCGCTGGCCGATGCGGGCGCGGCCCGGCACCGGCTGCTGCGCGCGCTGGCCGAGCTGCTCGACCGCATCGACGTCGACGTGCTCGTGGTCGAAGACGTGCACTGGGCCGACGAGACCACGCTGGAGTTCCTGTTGTTCCTCGCCGCCCGGCAGGAGCAGCGGCCGGGACTCGTGCTCACCTACCGGCCCGACGAGGTCGGCGACGACAGCCTGCTGCTGCGGCTTTCCTCGCGCTACCCTCGCATCACCCTCGGCGCGCTCGACGTGGCCCAGACCGCGCAGCTGGTCTCGTCGATGCTGGGCGACGAGCGCGTGTCGGAGCCGTTCGCGCGGTTCCTGCACCGGCACACCGACGGGATCCCGTTCGCGCTCGAGGAATCCGTCCGGCTGCTGCGCGACCGCGCGGACCTCATCCGCCAGGGCGGCGAGTGGATCCGGCGTTCGCTCACCGACATCGCCGTGCCGCCGACGATCCGCGACGCGCTGGCCGAACGGCTCGTGCGGCTCACGCCCGACGCCCAGGCGGTGCTGCGGGCGTGCGCGGTGCTCGCGACCCCCGCGGCCGAACGCGACGTCGTCGAGGTCTGCGGGCTGCCGGCCGGACGAGCGGGCACGGCGATCGACGAGGCCGCGCGCAGCGGGCTGCTCGTGGAGGACGAACGCGGACGCCTCGGCTTCCGGCACCTGCTGGCCGCGAAGGCGGTGTACGACGGCATCGGCGGGCGCGAACGCCGCGAGCTGCACCGGCGTTCGGGCAAGGCGCTGTCGGCCTGGGACCCCGCGCCGGTCGCCGTGCTGGCGCACCACTTCCGCGAGGCGGGCGAGACGGAGAAGTGGTGCGAGTACGCGGAACGCGCGGCGGATCTCGCGCTCGCGTCCGGCGACCACCACACCGCCGTTTCCTTCCTCCACGGCCTGCTCGCCTCGCCCGCGCTGCCGCCGACGGCCGTGGCCCGGCTTTCGCGCAAGACGCCGCTGTTCGCGTTCACCGGCTACCTCGGGCGGGTCGACCTCGTGCGGACGGTGCGCGGGGTGCTCGACAGCGCCGTGCTCGACCGGCGCGAGACCGCGGAGATCCGCAGCCAGCTGGGCCGGTTGCTGATGCACGCCGGCGACTACGCCGAGGGCGCCGCCGAGCTGGAACGCGCGATCCCCGATCTGGCGGACAACCCGGTCGCTGTCGCGCAGGCGATGTCCGTGCTCGGCCGGCCCGCCGGGGCGTCGTGGCCCGCACAGGCGCACCGTGAGTGGCTGGACCGCGCCGACGCCGTCGTGCGCTCGGCCGTGCCGGAGGACGAGCGGCTGTCGTTCACGGTCGACCGCGCGACGGCGTTGCTCGAGATGGGCGACGAAGCCGGCTGGACGGTCGTGGACACCCTGCCCGCGGACGACGCCCACGACCCGCTGCAGATCACCCGCGGCCTGCTCAACTACGGCGACGCCGCTCTGCAGTGGGGCCGCTACGCCGACGCGCGCGCCAAGCTGACCCGGTCCGTCGAGCTGGCGGAGCGGCAGGGGTTGCAGCGGTTGCGCGACATGGGGCTCGCGACGCTGATCCGCCTCGACTGGCTGACCGGTTCGTGGCAGGGGCTGGCTTCGCGCGTCGCCGAGTTCGCGGATCTCGCGGAGGAACCGCTGATCCAGCTGGACACGACGCTGGTGGGTGCGCTGCTGCAGTCGGCCACCGAGCCCGACAGCGAGGCCGAGGTCGAACGCAAGCTGACGCTGGTGCTCGACGCCGCCCGGCAACGCGGGATTGTCGACATGCCGCTCGAACCGGCCGCGGCGCTGGCCCGGCTGCACCTCGCGGCCGGGCGCCCGGAGCCGGCGCTGGCGATCACCGAGGAACCGATGGCCGTGGTGGCGCGCAAGCAGATCTGGCTGTGGGCGGCGGAACTGGCGCCGGTGCGGGTCGAAGCGCTGCTGGCCGCCGGCCGGGTCAGCGAGGCCTCGGCGCTCGTCGGCGAGTTCGCCGCCGGTTACCCGGGTGCGACCGGCGCGGTCCACTGGTGCCGGGCGCTGCTCACCGAGGCCGCGGGCGACCACGCCGGGGCCGCGCGGGAGTGGGCTGATGCCGCTGCCGCGTGGGCCGCCTTGCCGCGACCGTACGACGCCCTGCTCGCGCGCGAACGTGCCGCACTGTGCCTGCCGGCCGGCGGTTCGAGCGCTCCTGCGTTGGAACAGCTGGAAAAGCTGCACGCCGACTGCGTCGCCTTGGGCGCCTCCGCCGCCGCCTTCCGTGTCCGCGCCCACCTCCCCGGCGCCGCCGTGTGGCGCGGCGGCCGCCGCGGCTACGGCGACCAGCTGTCCCCCCGCGAGCTGGAAGTCGTGCGGCTCCTGCTGACGGGCCTCACCAATCCGGAGATCGCCCGGGTCCTGTCCCGCTCCCCGAAAACCGTGGCGGCCCAGCTGAACTCCGCGATGCGCAAACACCGCGTGTCCTCCCGCACGGCGCTCGCGGTGAGCGCCACCCAGGCCGGCATCACCCCGGCGACGGCGGACTGAACCAGCGCTGATCCCGGGGTCGACCGCCCGGCGACGGCCGGAACGTGCTGCCGCGGGGAGCCGGCCGGCCGCGCCGGACTGAACCAAGTGGCGGACTGGCTGCCCCGGAGCGGTGGACTAAGCCGGCGCGGGCGGGAGATTAGGTCATCCGCCCAATCGCGAACGGAGCGTGTGCGCCCCGATACTTCGCCGGTGAACGCGACGAGACCCGGCGATGACCGTCCGGTGGACGGCACCGCGATACCCCGGCCCGACGCGGGAACGGATCCCCACCCCACCACCGCGGATCCCGCCGACGCCGCACCGGCGCCCGGCGATCGGTCCGACCGGGCAGCCGATGAAGCCGGGCGCGACCTGCCCGCGGGGTACGAACCCCTGTGACTGCCCGGGCGAACGGAAAGGTTATCCCTTGAGAGTCCCCCGGGGGCGCCTACTGGCGCTCATCCTCCCGGTGCTGGCCGGCCTGGCGCTGGTCGTCGGCACCACCCAAGCCGGCACGACCCAACCCGGCACGACACAACCGCAACCGTCCGCGAACGCGCTCGCCGCCGGCGGGCAGGCCGTGCTCGACGCGGCCAACACCTCCGGCGACGCGAAGCCCGTCGCCGCCGACAAGGCCACTCGGACGGCCACCGGCAAGACCGCCGCGAAGGCGCCGAAGGCGCTCTACGCCCCGACCGGCTGCAACCCTGCCAAGCCGAAGCCGCACACGGTCACGTGCAACTCGCTGTTCAAGGCGGGCAAGGACCTGCGCCCGCTGACCAGCAACGCCGGCCCGCTGCCGGACTCGCTCGGCCCGGCCGACATCCAGGCCGCCTACGACCTGCCCGACGGCGGCGCGGGCAAGACCGTCGCCATCATCGACGCGCT